>JAQYVW010000007.1 GCA_030145325.1 Desulfurivibrionaceae bacterium | reverse complement strand
AGTGCCACAGAAAATATACCGCCGGGCAACCGGTAAGGGTGAAAAGGCGAGGTAAGAGCTCACCGCTTTCATGGTGACATGGAAGGCATGGTAAACCCCACCTGGAGCAAGACCAAATAGGGAAACGTTTGAGGGCGGCCCGCCTGAAGTTTCCGGGTAGGTTGCAAGAGGCGCCGGGTGATCGGCGTCCCAGTTAAATGATCATGGCCCGCTGCGGCGGGTACAGAATCCGGCTTATAACCCACTCCTGTTTTTTTCTTCCGCCAACCCGCCGCACCGTTACCGGTTGCGGCGGGTTGGCTATTTCAGGGCTTTTTATGTCAAAAACCATCGCTATTATCCCCGCTGGGGGCAGCGGCCAACGTATGGGGTTGCCACGTCCCAAGCAGTTTTACGAGCTGGCTGGACGCCCAATTCTTGTTCATACCCTGCAAGCCTTTCAGGATAGTAAAAGTATCGATGAGATCATTGTCGTTGCCCCCGCTGATTATCTTAGCGAGGTGGAAACCATGGTCGCGACTTATGCTCTTGATCGGGTCAGCAAGGTGGTGGCGGGTGGCGTCACCCGGCAGGATTCGGTGCGAGCCGGAGTGAATGCGGCTGGCGCTGGCGCAGGGTATGTGGCGGTGCATGATGGAGCGCGGCCCTTTATCTCCCCTGAATTAATCGAGGCCTGCGTGCTGCGGGCGCAAGAAACCGGGGCGGCCCTTGCCGCCGTGCCGGTGCGCGATACCCTTAAAACCGTGACTGATGAAGATCTGGTGGTCAACACCGTTGACCGTTCTGTGCTCTGGCAGGCCCAGACCCCACAGGTGGTGCGGCTGGATCTCCTGCAAGACGCCTACCGGGTTAGCGATGCCGATGGCTTTATCGGTACTGATGAAGCGTCACTCTTGGAGCATGTCAACTGTCCGGTACGGGTGGTTGAAGGCTCGGAGCGTAATTTTAAAATCACCCGCCCCGAAGATTTGCGGATTGCCGAGGCCCTCCTGATGAATGACTCCCCACCTGATAATAAAAAAATCTCTCGCATTGGTCACGGCTACGACGCCCACCGGCTGGTGGCTGACCGCCCCTTGGTTTTGGGCGGGGTTACCATTCCCCATGCCCTTGGCTTGCTGGGCCATTCCGATGCCGACGTTCTCACCCATGCCCTGTGTGACGCCATCCTTGGTGCCATTGGCGAGGGTGATATCGGAGCTCATTTTCCTGATACCGACCCACAATACAAGGGCGCGGATAGCTTGCAACTGCTGGCGCGGGTGATGGAGATTGCTGCTGAAAAAGGGTATGGCTTAGGCAACGGGGATATCACCGTTATCGCCCAGAAGCCAAAGCTAGCCCCTCATTTCCCAGCCATGCGGGCAAAGATTGCCAAGGTGTGCGGGGTGAGTGAGGGGATGATCAATCTTAAGGGCACCACCACCGAGAAGATGGGCTTTGCCGGTCGTGAGGAAGGGATTGCCGCTCACGCGGTGGTGTCGGTGTTGCCCAGCAGCGGATAGCTTGCCTCCAGGGTGTGGATTGCCCCTTTGCTGGTAAGGCTGCTTGAGTAAAGGTGAAACTTTTCCACTGCAAATGATTCGACGTTGAAGAGTGAGTTCCCGGCCAGAAAATTAGCCAGTCGGTTCATCGGTGTTTCTTTAAGCCGGGCCAGGGTGATGTGGGGCGCGAATTTGCGGTGCTCTGGTTCCATCCCCAAACGTACCAAGGCTGCCTCGATGCGATTACGAAGCTGGGCCAGGGGGGCGTTTGGTTGTTCGATACCCACCCACAGCACCTTGGGGATTTTTCGGGGCGGGAAACACCCCAGTCCTTTGAGGCGAAGATGAAACGGCGGCGTGGTTATTTGCGCCAGGGCGGCACGGATATCCACAAAAGTTGCGCCGTCAACCTCACCGATGAAGCGCAAGGTCAAGTGCAGTTGTTCCGGATTTACCCATTTGACCCTGGGGAGCCCGAAGCAGATCTCGGCTAATCTCTCCTTGCTTGTTGCTGGCAGGTCAATGGCGACAAAAAGTCGGTGCATGCTTCCTCCTCTGTTGGTCACCGTTCAGTTGACAACCAATGGCCTATAGAATAATCTTGGCCGATTATTTTTCCCAATCCTTTCTCGCTTCGAAGGCATGATTATGACCGTAACAGAAAACAACAAGCGCATCTGTGTTTCCATTGCCGATCCAGCCCTTGCTGCGGCCCTTGCCGCAGCCAAGGCCGCGGAACCGTTGGCTGATGTGCTTGAGATCCGCCTGGATAGTCTGGACGAACCTGATGTTGCGCCATTTCTTGAGCAACTGGACAAGCCGCTGCTCTTTACCTGTCGGCCAGACTGGGAGGGGGGGAACTTTGCGGGCGAAGAAGAGACGCGGATCGATCTTCTCTGTCAGGCGGCGAAATCCGGGGCGGCTTACGTGGATATCGAGTTGCGGGCTGATGATGATTCGCGACGGCAATTGCTCGCTGCGGCCAAGGGCACCAATTGCCAGGTGATTGTTTCCTGGCACGACTTTAAGGTGACGGCCTCGGCGCAGGGGTTGAGCAAGGTTTTTCAGGAGATGTACCGCAGTGGCGCCGATATCGGCAAACTTGTCACCACCGCTCGAGATTATCGGGATGTCTTGCGGGTCTTGAGCCTGCAGGATGAGGCGGCGGAAATGGATTTCCCGCTCATCGCCTTCTGTATGGGGCCGCTGGGAGTGATCAGTCGGGTGGCCACCTGCGATCTTGGCGGTTATATGACCTATGCTGCGCCTAGTAAGGAAGCGGCCACGGCACCCGGCCAGTTGCCGGTGGCGACTTTGCATGCCATGTTGACGGAGCTTACCAATGCCGGTTAACGGGCGCACTGAATTGTATGGGATCATGGGCCACCCGGTGGCTCATTCTTTGAGCCCAACCATGCATAACTCCGCTTTCGCCCATCTGGGGATGAACCGGGTCTATGTCCCTTTCCCGGTGGAGGATGTGGCTGCAGCCCTGAACGGATTCCGCGCCCTTGGCGTTCGTGGGGTTAGTGTCACCATTCCACACAAGCAGGCGGTGATTGAGTATCTTGATGAGATTGATCCGGTGGCGGAAAAAATTGGCGCGGTGAATACCCTGTTGATCAATGAAGGCCAGATCAAGGGTTTTAATACCGACTGGCTGGGGGCCAATCGTGCCCTTGAACAAGAATTGCCGCTGGCCGGTAAAAAGGTACTCCTCCTTGGCGCTGGCGGTTCAGCGCGGGCCATTGGTTTCGGCCTCCTTGAAGCTGGGGCAGAGGTGATCATTGCCAGCCGCACACAAAGCTCTGGGGAAGCATTGGCGACAACCCTCAATTGCTCCTGGCAACCCCTGGCGGAGGCGGCAGCAATCAGCAGCGATGCACTGGTCAACGCCACCTCGGTGGGAATGGGTGCCCAGATCGATGCCAGTCCCATTGCCGTCCAGGCCCTGAGTAATTTCCCGGTGGTGATGGATATCGTTTATGCGCCCTTGGAAACACGTTTGCTGCGTGAGGCGCGGGGGGCTGGTTGTAAGGGTATTGATGGTCTTGCCATGCTCCTTTTTCAGGGGGTGGCGCAGTTTGAATTATGGACCGGGGTGAATGCGCCGGTTGCATTGATGCGTGAAAAGCTGCTGGCCGGTCTGGCCAACAAATAATCCATAGCGAAGAGAAAAAAGTGAAAGAAATCAAGCCGCTTAACCATATTGAGGTCACTGTCCGGGTTCCCGGGTCAAAAAGTATCACCCAGCGGGCATTGATCGCCGCTGCTCTGGCCGATGGCGAATCCACCCTGCGTGGGCCGCTTGCCAGCGAGGATACGCATTATACCGCCACTGCTCTTCGGGCCATGGGGATGGAGATCCATGCGGAAGAGGATAGCTGGCGAGTGATGGGTAACGGGGGCAAGATTGCCACCCCGGCCGCAGATATATTTCTTGGTAACAACGGCACCGCCACCCGTTTTCTCACCTCGGTGGCTGCTCTCGGGCACGGGGATTTTCGAATTACCGGCGAAAAACGGATGGAAGAACGACCCATCAAGCCGTTGATGACCGCCCTGGCTGGCTGGGGCGTTGCTATTGAAAGCATCAAGGGCACCGGTTGCCCGCCGTTGCTGATTCGCGCCGATGGCAGCAAGGGCGGTAAAACCCTGCTCCCTGAGGGCAAGAGCAGTCAGTATCTTTCTTCGTTGCTGCTGGTTGCGCCCTATGGTGATCAGCCTGCTGTTCTTGATGTGGCGGGGGAGGTATTGTCAAAGCCCTACGTGACCATGACCCTGGCGGTGATGGATTCCTTCGGGGTCAAGGTGAATGCTGTACCTGAACTTAACCATTTTGAGATCCCGCAAGGTCGCTATGCCGCCCACGATTATGCCATTGAGGGTGATGCTTCCAGCGCCTCCTATTTTTTCGCGGCAGCGGCCATCACCGGTGGTCGAGTGACGGTGGCCAATGTTCCCAGCCCCTCGCTACAAGGCGACGCAATTTTTGCTGAATTGATGGGGCGGATGGGTTGCCAGGTGACAAGCACTGGCGAAGGGATCACCGTGGTGGGCCCTAAGGTGCTCAACGGCATTGAAGTGGATATGGGCGATTGCCCGGATGTGGTGCCGACCTTGGCAGTGGTAGCCTCGCAAGCCCAGGGGCGGACGGTGATCAAGAACATCGCCCATCTCCGCATCAAGGAATGCGACCGGCTTCAAGTCATGGTTCACGAGTTGAGCAAACTCGGCGCCCGGGTGGAGGAAAGGCCCGATGCCATGATCATCGAAGGCTTAGGCCCGGACGCGCCGCCCATGCATGGGGCCGAGATCGAAACCTATCAGGATCATCGCATCGCCATGTGTTTTGCGGTGGCGGGATTGGTGGTGCCTGGGGTCAAGGTGTTGGGTGAGGAGTGTGTGGCTAAATCATTCCCGGATTTTTGGGAACGGTTTGAGCTATTGTACGGATAAAATTACGTGATATTTTCTCGGGGCCACCGAAAGTCATTCGGCGGCGTTCCTTCCTTCATCGCCGCTGAACATTGGCCGATGAACCTGTCAAATCAGGAGCAGCAGGCAGACATGTTCAATGTTGCGCATGTTGTTTTTGTCCAAAGTTTGTTCGATTGTTGCCAATAAATCTGAGCTATGCTCAATGCCACGGGTGAGCAGATATAATACTTCCACGGCAATCGCCCCTAGCTTTTCCTCCTGTTGCGGGGATAAGGAGATGTCGTTGGCAAGTTGTTGAAATTCGTGTATCTCGGGATGACTGTAGAGTAGAAAGCGGAGCAGGGCGATACGAATAAAAAGTCTGCGGGTGTGAACCAACAGATTCGGTGCCTCTGAATAGATGTGGCTGAACCAGAAGTACTGGCTGTAGCGGTCGATATAGTTGTCAAACTGAGCTGTTACGGCGTGGGGGGTTGTGGCTCGTAGCTCTTTATAGGCAAGGGTAATCTTGTCAAAATCACCCTGCGACCATTTGTAGCTTTCCTGGAAAAAATGCTCATTAAACCCGTAGTTTTGCCAAACTCGCAGTAAAAGTTTATTAAGGCTGCCTGTCTTGCCGGTTCTCCCCAAGAGGATGGCCAGAATGTATGACATTGGCAGGTCAATGGGTAGGTCGTCTGTTGCGGCAAGGGATTGAAACTGCGCATGGAGGGCATCCACAACCTGCGGGTTGGCAAGAAGTTTTATTTCCTCAGCAAGGAGGGGTTCTGTAAACTTCTCTCTGTCTGTTGAGAAGAATGGCACTGTCCGGTTGGCAAAGAAGCTTGAAAAGAACAGGCGACTATTCAAGGGGTAACGGTCAATGGTGAGAAGTTGCAGGACGGTGCCACGAACCAGGTCAACATACTGGCTGAGAGGATTTGTTTCGTCCATGGGGTAGGTGCTGATATAAAAATTACCGTCGGCAAATTGTGAGCGATCAATTTGGATTAAGTCGAAATCTTTATCAAGAAGAAACCCTCTGGCGGCTTCTGGGCAGGATAGTTCCAGGCTGAGTTCAAAGCGGTTGCAAACCACGGCTAGTTTGCGGGGGTAAGTTCGGCATGTCTTGCTGAGGCAGGATTCGCCAAAGTCCCGATGGATAACGCATAGTTTGTCCGCTGGGGTAAGAAAGGGACAATCACCGTTGCTGAGGAGGGTTACGTGGGCGTATTTTTGTGGAGTACGTGACTTCTTTTTTGTGCGAATATATTGCTTTAATTGTTGCCTGCCCGCGGCTGTTTTGTTGAGTTGGGCCTTGGTTTTTTCGTAACCGACTTGATCAAAAACAACCTTCCAGTTGTGGCAGCAGTCCTCCGCGCAGGCGGGACCGATACACTTGAATTTTGCTGCATGGTTTAGGCTAGTACAATTCAATTTAATAGGGGCTGTCATAGGGGAAGTAGGTATCTTTTGTGTGGCACCAGGCCACTATAGTGCTTAGGGGCGAAACTACGACGTTACCATCTTGTCGGTATAAACAGGCGAAAGCATAAGCTTCTTTTGCTTTGACGGTGGAAGTAGCTGTATTGACGATCATTAATCTGTTCTGCTTACCCATGGTTGCATCACCCCAGCAGGGCAATAATCGCCGCCACGACCTTGTCGGCCCCCTGGCCGATCTGATCGACTCGGGCATTGAGCATGTAGCAGGGAGTGGTGACGATCTTATTCGCCTGGTCGATAACGATCTCGCCGTGGCCGGTTTCCTGGTGACTGGCACCCATCTTGGCAAGGGCGGCAACGGTGGAGGGATCGTGGCCGATGGTGACCTCAACCTTCCCCAGTAGTTTGGCGATTATTACCGGGGCGATGCAGAGGGCGCCGATGGGTTTGCTTAAACTTGCCATCCCCCGCACCGCTACGGCAAGATCGTTGTTGATCTGGCAGTCCGGGCCGTCGAAGGCGTAGGAAGAAAGATTTTTTGCCACCCCCAGGCCACCGGGAATGATCAAGGCATCATATTGTTCCGGTCTAAATTCGGCCAGGTCCTCAATCTTGCTGCGGGCAATGCGGGCAGATTCCACCAGTACATTGCGTTCTTCCACCATCTCCTCGTTGGTGATGAAGTTCAAGACATGGTGCTGGCGGATGTTCGGGGCGAAGCACTGGTATTCGGCGCCGTGCTTGTGGATGGCCCACAAGGTCAGCACCGATTCATGGATTTCTGCTCCATCCTTGTTGCCGCAGCCGGAGAGGATCACGGCGATTTTTTTTGTCTCGTTCACTTTGCTAACTCCTTGCCTGGTTATTCTTGCTCGTCGTCCATCAGTCCCGCAGCCTTCAGCATCGCCCAACCCGCCAGATCGGTGTCGCCGCCGTGGTAAGAAGGATCTTTCCTTCGCCCCGCCAGGTGGGTGAGCAGACGATTAGCCAAATTCTTGCCCAGCTGCACCCCTTCCTGATCAAAAGAATTGATGTTCCAGAGAAAGCCTTGCATGACGATCCTGCTTTCGTAGAGAGCTAAAAGCGCCCCAAGGCTGTATGGGGTAAGGCGGTCGGCAATGATGATACTGTTGGGACGGTTACCGCTGAACCGTTTATTGGGGTTGTCGTTTTTCTGCCCGGTGGCCAGGGCCAAGGACTGGGCCAGCAGGTTGGCCAGTAGCTTGTCTTGGGAAGTGGTTTCTTTAATCATGATGTCCTGGCTGTACTGACTTTTTCGGAAACCAATGAACTCCGCCGGGACAATGGTAGTTCCCTGGTGGATCAGTTGGTAAAATGCGTGTTGACCGTTGGTGCCAGGTTCCCCCCAGATGATGGGGCCGGAATCATAACGAAGCGGCTCTCCCTCTCTGCTGATGGATTTGCCGTTGCTTTCCATCTCGCATTGCTGGAGATGGGCCGGAAAGCGCAGCAAAGCCTGACTGTAGGGCAGCACCGCCATGGTTTCACTGCCAAGAAAATTATGGTTCCAAACACAGAAGAGGGCCAGCAGGAGAGCCGGGTTTTTTCTGATTTCCGGTTCCTCGGCGGCCCTGTCCATGTCGTTGGCTCCAAGCAGAATCTCGATCACCGCATCGTAGCCCACCGCAAAGCCCAACATCACCAAACCCACCATGGAGGTGGCGCTGTAACGACCGCCGATGTAATCAAACATATAAAAAGAGCGCAAATAGCGGTCTGGGTTGTCCATGGGGCTACCGGTGCCGGTTACGGCTAGAAAATAGTGATTGGGATCAAGACCTGCTTTGCTGTAGGCGGTTCTGACCAGTTCTTCGTTGGTTAGGGTTTCCAGGGTGGAGCCGCTTTTCGAAACCACGTTAACCAGGGTGCGGGAGAGATCTAGCTCTTGCAGTACCGCGTGGGCATCATCAGGATCAACGTTGGAGATAAAATGCACCCGCCGATTGGGAAGAAGATGGGCTGCCAAACCGATGTAGAGTGCCCGCGGCCCCAGATCCGAGCCGCCGATGCCGACCTGGATCATATCGGTGAAAGGCTCACCCTTATCGTTCAGCAAAAGGTTGTCGTCAAGTTCGGTCAAGAAATCCCGTAGTTTGGCCAATTCGTCGGTGGCCTGCTTGCTAGCCTCTGGCGCTTGGGCCGGTGGGTGAAAGATATCACGGCAGGCGGTATGCAATACCTGCCGATTTTCACTTTCGTAGCCTTCGATGCGGTTCAGTACCGCTCCTTTTTTCATCGCCAGGAATTGGTTGATAACCCCGCTTTCATCGGCCAACAGTTGCAGGGTGTCAAGGGTTGGTTCATCAACCCGTTGGGTTGCGTAGAGCAGATCGATGCCTGCTGCCCGGCAACGATAGCTGGCAATTCGTTCTGGAGTCAGGCTGTTCGGGGCGGTGAGGTCGTAGGGGGATTTTGCCATTTCTTGTAATCGGGCATGGGTGGCTAAACGGTCAAGATCTTTTCCGACGGTGGTCATGTCTTCCCCCTGGGCGGTTTTGGTGAGGTTGATGGGAGTAAGGGTAAATGAATAGGTAGTGTCGGGTCTGAGTTGGAAAGTTTCTATTCAATAATATACATATATCAAATCAAGGCCATGAAAATAAATATTTTCATTGTTTTCCTCACCGTCGCTTGGTCATCCTCGGTTTCATCGGTGAAGCGCTGCAAAACCAGAAGGAAAAACTCTTTGCCGGTTACGAGGAGTTGGGCAACATCCTCTGGGTTAATACCAAGCAGGAACTTCAGATAACCCACGATGAGATCGATAAAGCAATGGCCCGCCACGAGAACGGCAACAAGGCAGTCAATGAAAAAGGAACCGAAAAAGGGACTTGTCGCGAGGCTAACGCTCCCAAAGCGTTAGCTGACGAACCAAAGGACTGACAAATGGGCCGGGCGACTCTGGTTACGCTTTGCTCGAGTCAGAACGAATTTAGCCCCCACGGTTCCGCTTGTTGAGTTAGACAAGAAAATTGGTGGAGAGATTTTTATGGCGAATTTTGTGTGAGCTGCGGCTCGCTTTCCGTTCCGCTTTATTCTACAATGCGATGTAAGTGCCAATTAAATCTTTTTTTTGGGGAGTAATCGCATGCTTGCAGAGTTAAGAGCATATGTCAAAGAGCAGAGTGAGGCGGTTTCCGGCTTGCTTGATGTCTATCTGGCCATTGGTCGACCTTTTTTACTTAATTCCAATATTTGTGACGAGTTTAATCGCTACTGTGCAGAAACTGGCTGCACGGCGCTGGCCGGTTCACCACTTGCCAAGATGGTGGTTAAGACCCAGGAGGCAGCGATCCGCAAGCCGTGGCTATACCTTGATGTGCGCTTGCGGGTGGGGCGTTGGCGTTACCTTCGCATCCACCTGGAATCGTTGCTCATCGAAGAAGTGTCAACGGTTGATTTTCTCAGGGTCAAGGAGAAGATTGTCAAGGATCCCGCCTTGGTGGATGACTGGACCCTGGAATTTGATCTCGCTCCCTTTGAGCGCGATTTTCCCAAACTGAAAGAGCCGCGCTCCATTGGCCGCGGGGTTGAGTTTCTCAACCGGCAGCTTTCCAGTCAGTTGTTTCAGGCCCTGGGGAAGGGTGACCGACTGCTCCTTGATTTCTTGTATCTGCACAAGTATCGCGGCAAGCAGTTGATGCTGAATCGGCAAATTAAAGATGTGGGCGAGTTACGTGACGGCTTACACCAAGCCGATGATTATCTTGCTGATTGTGATGCCAATAGCCAGTGGGAGGTGGTTGGCCCGGAACTTGAGGCCTTGGGGTTTGCGCCGGGTTGGGGACGAACAGCAAAACAAATGCGGCGGACCTTTGCCCTGCTGTCCGATATTCTCGAAGCGCCAGAACCCAGCCAGCTTGAAAAATTTCTCGGCCGCCTGCCGATGATCTTTAATCTGGTCATCTTGTCACCACATGGTTATTTCGGCCAGGAAAACGTGCTCGGGCTCCCCGATACCGGCGGTCAGATCGTCTATATCCTTGACCAGGTGCAGGCGCTGGAGCAGGAGCTGCGCAATCGCAACCATGACGTTGGTCTTGATATCAAGCCGCAGATTTTGGTGGTGACCCGGTTGATCCCTGAGGCGGGAGAGACTACTTGCGATCAACGTCTTGAGCCGATTAAAGGTACGGAATATGCCCGGATCTTAAGGGTGCCGTTTCGTTACGAGAACGGCGAAGTGGTGCCGCACTGGATCTCTCGCTTTGAGGTTTGGCCCTACCTGGCCAGGTTTGCTGCTGACGCGCAAGGGGAGATCATGGCTGAGCTTGGTCGCCGCCCGGATTTGATCATCGGCAACTATTCCGACGGCAATCTCGTCGCCTATCTCCTTTCCCACCAACTGGGGGTTACCCAGTGCAATATTGCCCACGCCCTTGAGAAAACCAAATACCTGCATTCAGCCCTCTATTGGCAGGACAACGATCCCAACTACCATTTTTCCAGCCAGTTTACTGCTGATCTCATTGCCATGAATACTGCGGACTTCATCATCTCCAGTACTTATCAGGAGATCGCCGGTAGCAAGACCATTGCCGGACAGTATGAGAGTTATTCCTCTTTCACCATGCCAGATCTCTATCGGGTGGTGAATGGAATTGATGTTTTTGACCCCAAGTTCAATATCGTTTCGCCGGGTGCTGATGCCAAGGTGTACTTTCCCTATTCAGAAAAGAAGCGCCGTTTGACGCAGATGGATGATGATATCGATTCCCTGATTTTTGGTGGCCCCCGTCCCGATACCCGAGGGGTGTTGGCTGATCGCAAGAAGCCCGTTATCTTCACCATGGCCAGATTGGATCGGATCAAGAATCTTACTGGGCTGGTTGAGTGGTATGCCAATAGTCCACAGTTACGGAAGCTTGCCAATCTGGTGCTGGTGGGCGGTTATATCGATGCTGGGGCGTCCGGTGATCAGGAAGAACAGGAACAGATCGGCCGGATGCATGAACTGCTCAATGAGCATGGTCTCGATGGGCAGGTGCGCTGGTTGGGTATGCGGCTGGATAAGCAGTTTTCCGGGGAGTTGTACCGGGTAGTTGCTGATAATGGTGGTGTTTTTGTGCAGCCCGCCCTGTTCGAGGCTTTTGGCCTCACCGTTATCGAGGCCATGGCTTCGGGGCTGCCCACCTTTGCCACCTGTTATGGCGGTCCCCTTGAAATCATTGAAGATGGCATCTCCGGTTTCCATATCGACCCCAACCATGGTGCAGCCGCTGCCAATCGCATCGTTGATTTCTTTACCCGTTGTCGGCAAGAACCTGCTTACTGGCAAGAGTTGTCTGCGGGTGGCATTGATCGGGTTGAAAGCCGCTATACTTGGAAGCGGTACGCCAATCGCTTGGTTACCCTCTCATGTATTTACGGCTTCTGGCATTACGCTTCTGATCTTGATCGGCAGGAAACCCGCCGTTATCTTGAGATGTTTTACAACCTGCAATTTCGTCCTCGGGCCGAGGGGATGGAAGGCGGCAACTAACCCGTCGTAAAGGAGAACAGTAATGGATGATTTTATTTTTCATAATCCCACCAAGGTTATTTTTGGTCGCGACAAAGAGCAGGAGATTGGCGCGGAGTTGAAGGCCGCCGGAGTTAAAAAGGTTCTTTTTGTCTACGGGCTCAACTCCATCAAACAATCTGGCCTTTTTGAGCGAATCCTTACCTCATTGCGCGAAAACGGGATTAATTATACGGAGTTTGGCGGGGTGGTTTCCAATCCCATTCTTTCTCATACCAGACAAGGGGTCGCCCTGGCCAAGGCAGAGCAGGTGGATGCTATCTTGGCGGTGGGTGGCGGCTCGGTGCTTGATGAGGCCAAGGGCATCGCCGTGGGCGCTTTGGTAGACGAAGACCTGTGGGAGTTCTACGCTGGCAAGGAGGTGGAAAAAGCCCTGCCGGTTTTCACCGTTCTCACCTTGGCCGCCACCGGCAGCGAGATGAACGGCAACAGCGTTATCACCAATGAGGAGACCAAGGCGAAATGGAATATCGGCTCCATCCATGTTTACCCCAAGGTTTCCATCCTTAACCCTGCCCTGACCTGCTCGGTGCCGCCGGACTATACCGCTTATTCAGCGGTGGATGCCATTGCCCACGTTATTGAAGGTTATTTCACTAAGCAGCCGGGCAGCCGTTTGCAGGATCGCTTGGTGGAGTCAATCATCAAGACAGTGATCGAAACCACCGACCTGCTCATGGAAGACCCGGACAACTATGCGGCCCGGGCCGAGTTTGAATGGGCCGCGACCCTGGCCTTAAATGGCCTGACCCCGGCCGGTATCGGCCCTTTTAGTTTTCCCAATCACATGATCGAGCATTCCCTGAGCGCCCTCTATGACATCGCCCACGGGGCTGGATTGGCCATTGTTATCCCGGCCTGGATGCGCTGGTATAGCGCTCGGTCGCGGACTCCGTCGCAGTTTCGACGATTTGCCGCCGAGGTGTTTGGGCTTCATGATCCGGTGGCTGGCATTGACGCCCTTGAAGAGTGGTTTAAAAAAATCGGGGCGCCGGTGCGGTTGGCTGATGCCGCCATTCCCAATGAGGATATTGGCCGGATTGCAGCGAATGCTGCCCATCTGGCTGCTAAATGGGGGATTGGTGAGGAGTATAACTCGGCGGTGATAGCGGAAATTCTGCACTTGGCGGTTTGAGCAAGGGGGGAGATTAAAGAGGTCCTGGCGGCAAGAAAAGGGTGTGGTCTAGCTGAATTGGGCTCGCCAACCCATGGCCTCTTCTTTGGTTCTGAAAACAGTCACCTCAAGGTCCAGTTCATAAGCAAGGCCTTGAAACATACGCATGAGGCCAAAATTTAAGTCTTTGCCGGCAATAAAGGCCCATTGGCTTTTACTTGTCAGGGGATGTTTTTCTTGGAAGTCAATGAGTAAACTCATGTCTGAAAGGGGCAGGTTCAAATCAGCGGCGGTGAGATCAACGATGCCATTATAGTGTGGATCCCATGCTTTATCGGAAAAAATTTGTTCAAGGGCTGCGATCATGTCGGTGATATTCACTGTGCCGGTAAAACGTTCCTCGACGAATCTGGTGGCTGTATTTATTGAGTATTGAAAGTCCAATGGTTCCTCTTTGCTGTTGTTGCTGTTAGATTAATTTGTGTTGTAATCAGTAGTAAGAAATATTCTACGAAGAGGTGGTCTAGGTGTCAATTTTTAGTTAGTGTCTGTCCATAAATGGTCTTTAGCGCCATGGGCGTCTTTGTTATTTGTTTACTCCGTTTCACGGCGTAAAGGGCGTGGCGGAGAAAATTTTGGAGTATTACCATGGAGATTAAGAAGAGCGGTGTTGGGTTAATGCGGTTGGTGCGAGCTTTTGGTTGGTCCATGGCTGGATTTAGGGCGGCGTTTACTGGTGAGGCTGCCTTTCGGCAGGAAGTGGCTGTTGCTCTGATTATGACTCCAATCTCTTTCTGGCTTGGCCAAACGGCGGTTGAGCGGGCGATGCTGATCTCAAGTCTTCTCCTGGTGCTGTTGACAGAGTTGTTAAACAGTGCGGTGGAGGCGGTGGTTGATCGCGTGGGCAGTGAGCAGCATCCCCTTTCCGGCCGGGCCAAGGATATCGGCTCTGCTGCAGTCTTTATAAGTCTAGTGAACGCGGCGGTGGTTTGGGGCTTTGTTTTTTATCAACGTTGCTGATTTCCTCTTGCCTCTAGGGGGAGGTGGTGAAATGGAAAGCGGGTTGGCCTTATTGGTTAGCCTGCTTTTTTTTCGGAAAAGGGGCGTCTTATGGTTAGTGATGGTGGCGCGATGATTTCTTGGTTAAGATTCTAATCATTCTCTGCTAGAGTTGTTTGAGTATAAAGTTTTCAGCAACCTCGAGGTGAACTGTTGTTGGTTTATTCTCGTGGGTAATTTTGCAATATTCCCTTAAGTCCCTGCATAGGATGTCGCGTGTTAAATTCATTTTCTTCGTTAAATATCAGTAGTGGTCTTGGCCGAAAGTTTTTTCTGTGGTTTCTGGTTATGGCGCTTATTCCTCTGCTGGTGGTCGGTGCTGTTAGCTATCACTATGCCAGAGAGAGTTTGTTGCAAAATATCGAGCAATCACTCACGGCTTCAACACAGCTCAAGAAAAAATATATCGTCGCCTTTTTTGCTGAGCGCTTGGGGGATATGGAGTTACAGGCCGCTCTTGCCGAAAATGTCCAGTTTGCCGCCAACCTTCATCAGCTTGCTGTTACCAGCGGCGACCGTAGTAGAAAAAAACCTTTGCAGACGGATAGCAAACGGATTCGGAATGATTTAGTGAGATTTATCGAACAATATGGCTATCACGATGTACTCCTCATTGATCTAGACGGATCGATCCTTTTTGCTGTGCATGAGAATCAGGATTATGTCGGTGAAAATGTTTTTACTGGCCATTTCGGCAAAACATTATTTGCTGAGGCCTGTGGTCGGGCCTTGGTTTCAAAGCAAACGGAATTCGCTGATATTGAGTCACATGGTGATGGTCATGAGCTGGATAGTTTCTTGACTCGTGCCATGCTTGGGGAGGATGGCGAGCCGGTGGCGTTGATAGCTCTTGAAATGTCTTTGCTGCAAGTTAACCAGCTCGTCCAGGACAGAGCCGGAATGGGGGAAACCGGGGAGACGTTTTTGGTGGGTAATGATCAAATTATGCGCTCTGACTCCTGGCGGGATCAGGATAAGGATGCCATGGAGGTCAGGGTTGCCACTGATCCGGTTCGAGACTGGTTAGCTTCCGAGGAAGTTGCGGCAGACGGGACAAAGGCGCATAAGGTCTCGTTTGCGGAGGTGCGTAATTATCTTAACCATCGGGGCGAGCAGGTCTTTGGCGTTATCAGTAATCTGGAGACACTGGAACCTTTTGGTGTTCACTGGGCCTTGGTGGCAGAGATTACCGAGGATGAGGCCATGGCTCTGACCAGGAAGCTGCGCTCGATAATTGTCAGTCTGATTATGGTCACCACGTTGCTGGTGGCTCTTATCTCGGCGCTGGTTGCGAAAGGGATCGTTGCTCCGATCAGGATGTTATCTGCGTGGAGCGGGCGGGTAGCGGAGGGCGACCTCGCCCCCATCAGCGGCATCTTGCCCAAGAACGAACTTGGCAATCTTTATGACAGCTTTAGTCGGATGGTGCATTCGATCCAAGATGTAACCGATGTTTGTCGGGCGGTGGCGCTGGGCGATTTTGGGAAGTCCGTTACGGTGCGGGGTGAGCATGACACCCTCGGCAAGGCCGTTAACCAGATGGGAGAAAACCTTCGCTCTGCAGTGCGGCAAGCCGATGTGGTTGCGGAAGGGGATTTTTCTGTGCAAATAACCCCTTGGTCCGAGCATGACGCGTTGGGTAAGGCTTTGCTGCGGATGGTTAGCAAATTGCGTGAAATGGATGAGGCCATCAGGCGTTCCCTGACCGAGGCGCGGCTGCTGGCTAACTACCTAGACCAATTACCCATGCCGGTATTGTTTATTGATTGCACCTTCAAGATTAACTATGTCAATAAAGCCGGGGCCGCTTTTGCCGGCCTTAGTCAATCCTCTGGTCAGGGGCGGCAGTGTTACGACCTTTTCGGTAATGGTCATTGTCGAACCAGTGAGTGCCGGGTGGCCCGGGCCATGCGCAACAAGCAGGTGGAAACGGCCGAAACTATAATCGATATCAAAGGGCAAATGGTGCCGGTGCGCTACACCGGTGCGCCGGTGATGGATGAAAAAGGTGAGGTGATTGGCGCTCTTGAATATATCGTTGATATCAGCGAAATAAAGGAGGCCTTTACGGTCATTGAGAAAGAGAATTGGGTTCAGGCCGGGATTGCCACGGTTAATGACCGACTGCGTGGAGATCAAAGATTAAGCGATTTTTGTAACAACCTGCTCAGCGGGTTGGCGCAAACTATCTCCGCCGAAGTTGCCGCCATCTACGTGCATGAAAACAGCGTTTTGCAACTGTACGGCCTCTATGCCACCACCGGTAACAATCGATCCCGGTCGCAGTTTGCCGTTGGTGAAGGTCTGGTCGGGCAAGCCGCTGCTGAAAAGAGAACCATGCTGGTTAGCGATATCCCTGAGGAGTGTATGCGGATGGTTGCTGGCACTGTTGAGGCCGCACCTCGGCAGTTGGTGGTGGTGCCTTTGATCCATGAAAATGAGGTCAAAGGGGTGCTTGAACTGGGCTCTTTTGCTGCCTTGAGTGATGATGCCATGCTCTTTCTGGAGCGGGTTGCCGGTAATATCGCCATCGCTCTCAATTCGCAGCAATCTCGTCTGCAATTGGCCGAGCTTTTGAAAGAGACCCAGATGCAGGCCGAGGAGTTGCAGTCCCAACAGGAAGAGTTAAGGGTAACCAATGAGGAACTCGAGGCCCAGACCCAATCCCTTAAAGAGCGGGAGGTTGAGTTACAGGCCCAGCACGAGGAACTAATGACCCTTAATGAGGAGTTGGAGGAGAAAACCGATTCCCTTGAAGAGCAAAAAGCAGGTGTTCAGCAGAAGAATAGCGCCTTAAAGGTGGCCCAGGAGGAGCTGGAGAAAAAGGCTGACGATTTGGCCATTGCCAGTAAGTACAAGTCGGAGTTCATGGCCAACATGTCCCATGAACTCCGCACCCCCTTAAACAGCCTTCTTTTGTTGTCCCACAATCTGGCTCAGAACAGAGATGGAAATCTCAGCGCAGATCAGGTTGAATCCGCGCAGGTGATGAACAGCAGTGGCAAAGACCTGCTGGAGTTGATAAACGAGATTCTCGATCTTTCCAAGATTGAGGCTGGTCGCATCGAACTTGGCGTCAGCGAAGTTCATCTGGTTGATTTTGCCGATCGTTTGCAGCAGAATTTTGCGGCGGTTGCTCGCGAGAAAGGGCTTGGTTTTGTAATCGATATTGCTGCCGACGCCCCCAAGGTGATTAATACTGATCGCCAGCGATTGGAGCAGATTATTCGTAATCTGATCGCCAATGCGATCAAATTTACTGCCCAGGGCACGGTTAACGTTGCCATGCGATCCTTGAACAATGAAGATCGCGCGGCGGCACCAACCTTGGCAGTGGGTGAGGGGGTCGCCATTGCCGTAACTGACACCGGAATCGGCATCCCGGTAGAAAAACAAAAGATTGTTTTTGAGGCATTCCAGCAGGCGGATGGCAGTACTTCCCGCAATTACGGTGGCACTGGCTTGGGGTTATCCATTTCCCGGGAGCTTGCTGGTTTGCTGGGCGGTGAAATCGGCTTGACAAGTAGCCCCGAACAGGGGGCGACCTTTAGCCTCTATCTGCCGTTGACCGCTCCTCTACCTGAGGAAGAGAGCGCCACCGTTTCAAAGCCAACGTTGCCTTGCCAAGTGGTGCCATCCATCCCGAAGCCGACGCCGCGATTTCCTGAGGTGAAGATTAGCGATGATCGGCAAGATGTTTGCGAAGAGGACAAAATAATCCTGATCATTGAGGATGATCCGAACTTTGTAAAATGTCTGATTCAACAGAGCCACGAAAAGGGATTTAAGGGTTTGGCGGCCCTCAACGGTCATGAAGGCTTGATGCTTGCCGAGGAGTATCGGCCTGGCGCGATTATCCTTGATCTCAATCTACCGGATATGACCGGGTGGGAAGTGTTGGAGGCGTTAAAGAAGAATCCGCTCCTTCGCCATATTCCGGTGCATATGATGTCGGCTGAAGAAAAGACCCTTGATGCCTACCGGAAAGGGGCGGTTGGTTATCTGCGCAAGCCGGTGAATCAGGATGATCTGTTTGCTGCCTTTGATCGACTGGAGGGGTTTATTGATAAGGATCTTCGTGAACTGCTGGTGGTGGAGGATGATGCGGTCTTGCGCGGTGAGATTGTCAAGCTGATTGGCAACGGTGACGTGCATACCACAGCCGTCGCCACCGGTGAAGAGGTCATCGCCATTCTGTTGCAGCAGAGGTTTGACTGCATGATTCTCGACATCGGCTTGCCGGACATGTCCGGCTTTGAGTTGTTTGACCGGCTGGAGAAAGAAAGCAAGATCCACATTCCGCCGGTGATTGTTTACACCGGTCGGGAATTAACTCGGGAAGAGCATGATCGTCTCTATCAATACACCGACTCCATCATCATCAAGGGGGTCAAGTCGGTGGAACGCCTTCTCGATGAGACGGCGTTGTTCCTGCATCGGGTGGTGGCTAAGATGCCGGACGAAAAGCGCAAGATGATTGCCAACCTCTATGAGCAGGATGCCATGTTCGCCGATAAAAAGGTATTGGTGGTGGACGATGACATGCGTAATGCCTTTGCTCTCTCCAGGATTCTTTCCGAGAAACAGATGGAGGTCTTAGTTGCCAATAACGGTTTTCGGGCCTTGGAGCTAATTGCTGAAGCTGATGTGGATCTGGTTTTGATGGATATCATGATGCCGGAGATGGATGGCTATGAGGCCATGCGTCGTATTCGCGCCCAGGAGAAGTATTGGAACCTGCCGATCATCGCCCTTACCGCCAAAGCGATGCCGGAAGATAAGGGAAAGTGTATGGCGGCCGGGGCCAGCGATTATTTGACCAAACCCATTGAGGAAGGTCGGCTGTTGTCAATGATGCGGATTTGGCTCTATCAGTAGCATTGCCCACAGCCGGAAAGCCAACAGGGACAAGATGGACAGAGAGGCAATCGAAGAGATCGAAGTCACCTTGATGTTGGAAGGTATCTTCCAGCGTTATGGCTATGATTTCAGGCATTACTCCCCGGCATCGATTTGGCGTCGGGTGAGGCATTTTATGGCCAAAACCGGGTTGGAGAAGGTATCTGAGGCCACCGCCCGTTTGCTCCATGATCCTGCGTTTTTTCAGCAACTCCTGGAGGATTTTTCCATTTCGGTCACCGAGATGTTCCGTGATCCCGAGGTTTATGCGCTCCTGCGGCGGGAGGTAATCCCTTTCTTGCGAACCTATCCCTTTTTGAAGGTGTGGCATGCCGGTTGCGCCAGCGGCGAAGAGGTTTACTCCTTGGCCATCCTTCTTAAAGAAGAGGGTCTTTATGAGCGAACCACCATTTATGCCACCGATTTTAATGAACTGGTGTTGGAGAAGGCCCGGCAGGGGGTTTACCATATTCGCGATGTCAAAAAATATCTGGATAATTATCAACGAGCTGGTGGGGCTGGTTCATTGCATGACTACTTCGATGCCCATTACGATTCGGTGATCATGGCTAAGTCGCTAAAGAAAAACATCACTTTTGCCAGGCATAATCTGGTCACGGATCAGGTGTTTGGTGAAATGCATTTGATCTTGTGCCGAAATGTGATGATCTACTTTGATCGTAGTCTGCAAAGCAGGGTTTTTAACCTCTTTAATGAAAGTTTGAGCCGGGGCGGTTTTCTTTGCTTGGGCAAGAAGGAAACCTTAAGGTTTTCGCACATAGCCGATCAGTTTCAGGCCGTGGATAAAACGATGCAGGTGTATCGTAAACAAACCAACGGTGAGGATAACTCTTTTCCGGATGGGAGCTCCTTGTCAGGGTGAAAAAAACGCTGAAGAGGCGCGGTGGAGTGTGGTAATTGTTGTTTAAGAAGTCTGTTGGAGATTGTGGAAGCATTTGCTAACTCTTTCTGGAATAAGTCTGCTTAGATGTTTAATGACAAAACGAAAATTTTGCTGGTGGATGACCGTTCGGAAAATCTTCATGCCATGAAGGTTACCTTGCAACCTTTGGTGGATGTGGAGATCTATACCGCTCAGTCCGGCAACGCTGGTTTGGCGCTGATGACCGAGCATGATTTTGCCGTGGTGTTGATGGATGTGCAGATGCCGGAAATGGACGGCTTCGAAACCGCATCGCTGATGCAGAATCTCAAAACCACTCGTAATATTCCGATTATCTTTGTCACTGCCATCAGTAAGGATGAGGAGCATGTTTTCAAGGGTTATCAGTCTGGGGCGGTGGATTACCTTTTTAAGCCCCTCAACCATGATATTCTTCTCAGTAAGGTGAATGTTTTTATCAAATTGTACCGGCAACGGAAGGAATGTGAGCGGTTGCAAGAAGAGGTGCAAAAGAGCAAAAACCTGGAAGCGTTGGGTATCTTGGCCGGTGGTATAGCTCATGATTTTAACAATCTTTTAACCACCATCTACGGCTATGTTGAACTGGCCCAGTTGTTAAGTGGTCCGGAGAGTAAGGTTTATCAAAAGCTTGCCGAGGCGGTTAAAGCCGCCAAGCGAGCCAGGTTGCTCACCCAGCAACTGCTGACCTTTTCCAAAGGGGGGGGGCCGGTTAAGGAACGGGCCAATATCGCCGATCTTCTTGTTGATACCAGTAGTTTGCTGCTCAGCGGTTCCAGCGTTAAGGTCAATCTGGAAATAGACTCGCCTCTGGGCGAGGTTGAGGTGGATAAGGGGCAAATCAATCAGGTTTTTCAGAATCTGCTTTTAAACGCCAAGGATGCCATGCCCAACGGTGGCAACCTGACCATTGTTGCCCGTAATGTCACCATTAATGCACAAAGTCCTGAGCCTCTCGATGCGGATGGCAAATATGTGCAGGTGACCTTCATGGATGATGGCCCTGGCATTGATTCAGCCATCATCGGCAAGATTTTCGACCCTTATTTTTCTTCCAAGGCCAAGGGGGCCAGTGGGCAAGGGCTGGGGTTGACCATTGTCCATTCAATTGTCAAGAAGCACAGCGGATATATCTATGTTGAGTCCAACCCTGGTGAGGGCGCGACCTTTAGGCTTTATCTGCCCGTGGTGAGCAAGTTGTTGACTGACCCTGAAATTGTCCAGTCGGCTGTAAGTAAGGAGGCCCCGCGACCCGGGCAAGCTCATAAGCGGCTGTTGGTCATGGAGGATGAGGAACTTGTTGCCGCCGCTGTCTGTGAGATGCTCGACTATCTTGGCTATCAGGCTGAAGTGGCCGGTGATGGCGTCGAAGCGCTAAGATTGTTTCGGCTGGCGCGGGAGAATCGGCAGCCCTTTGATGCGGTGGTTCTTGATCTCACTATTCGCGGCGGTGAGGGGGGAGAAAAAGTCTTGCGCAAACTGCGTGATGTTGATCCGGAGATCAAGGCTCTGGTGGCCAGTGGTTATGCCGAGAACCATATCATGTCAAACTTTCAAAGCTACGGGTTTGATGGGGCGATCAGCAAGCCTTTTACCCTCAATGCCCTGGCCGAAGAAGTGAAGAATATTTTTTGATCATGGTAGGATCTTTTGCCCATGTTGAAGTATGAAGCAGTTGTTATTGGGGTTTCGTGTGGCGGCTTGGCAGCGCTGACGCAAATTTTTGCATCTTTACCGGCAGATTATCCTCTGCCGATTCTTGTTGTTCAGCATCTCCATCCCAGCCAGAATGAAGATTTTTTCAGTAATCTCAACGAACATTGCTTGCTGACCGTCAAGGCTGCCGATGAAAAGGAGGCCGTCACCAGGGGCAATATCTATTTTGCGCCTCCTAACTATCATCTGCTGGTGGAGAAGGATCAAACCTTGTCGCTTTCAGTTGATGAGAGGGTGAATTTTTCGCGCCCTTCGGTGGATGTACTCTTCGAAAGTGCGGCGGCGGTATTTGGGTCCAGGTTGGTGGGGGTTGTCTTGACCGGCGCTAATGCCGACGGCGCGGTGGGCCTGCGGATGATCAAGGAACGGGGCGGGTTGACCGTTGTTCAAGATCCTGATTCCGCTCTTGCCGATTACATGCCCCGTGCCGCCATGGCCGCGGTGACCGTTGATCATCTTTTAGCCCTTGTGGAAATTGGTCCCTTTTTGGCAGAGTTGGGCAAACCTGATGGTTTCTGATGGCTAGGCGGTTTGTTAGGGTCTCGGGGTTAAAGATTTAATAAAAAAAGGGTCACCTTGCTGGGTGACCCTTTTTTTATGTTTTTTATGGTTATGCGTGGGAGCTAAAAATCCTCGAAATCCCCCTCGTCATCACCGAAAGGAATAATATCAGAGGGCTTGCTGCCAACCGTTGCTGGCTGCGCCTTGGGGCTGTTTGATTTTGGCGCCGAAGATAACTGCGGCACTGGCTTGACCACCGCTCGGGGCGTGAGGGTGGGGGCAGGGGATGGCTTGATTGTTGAGGCTTGGTCTCTTCTTTGGTTGTGGCTGTCAACCCCGGCCAGGCCGGAAAGATCTTCAATGGCCCGCAGCAGATTTCTGGTCTGACCATTCATTTCCTCAGCCACTCCGGCGGATTCTTCAGCGTTGGCGGCAATGGATTGGGTTAAAGAACTCATTTCCTGCATGGTGGTGCTCACCTGTTCGACGCCGTTGGCTTGTTCGGTGGAGGCAACATCTATTTCACTCATCAGGGTTGCTACCTTGGCGGTGCTTTCCGTTACCCCGGAAAACTTCTCCGAGGTAGTACTCACCAGTTGCACCCCGCCTTTGACCTTGCTCACCGTTTCTTCGATTAAACTGGCGGTGTTTTTGGAGGCATCGGCGGCTCGCATGGCAAGATTTCGTACCTCGTCAGCCACCACCGCGAAGCCTGCCCCGGCTTCACCGGCTCTGGCCGCTTCCACGGCGGCGTTTAAGGCCAGTAGGTTGGTTTGGAAGGATATATCATCGATGGTTTTAACAATCTTGAAGGTCTCTTCACTGGCTTTGGAGATCTCATCCATGGAATCGGCCAGTTCCCCCATTGCCTGCTGAGCCTCGGAGACAATGGTGGAGGTCTCTTTCATGATCAGGTCAGCTTGGGAGGAGTTGTCGGCGTTTTGTTTAACTTGGGCAGATATTTCCGCCATGGAGGCTGATGTCTCCTCCACCGATGCGGCCTGTTCCGAGGCGCCTTCGGCAAGGCGTTGGCTGCCGGAGTTCAGTTCACGGGAAGCGTTGCTCAGATGGTCGGTGCTCTCCCCAATCAATTGCACCGCAGAGGTTAAGGGGGTACTGATCATGCGAGTGATCAGTAGCGCCATGCCGACGAGGAGAGCGCTACCTACCAGCAGGCTGATCTGGAGAATAATTTTAGTTTGGGAAATTTCTTGGAGGGTCTGTTGTGAGGTTGTAGTGATCATCGTCTTGGCTTCTTTTTGGATCGCCGTGATGATTCCTTCAAATTCATGAATGATCTCTTTGAGACCGCCGAACATTTTGTTGCCTGCTTGCGGAGTGATGCTGGAATCATTCTTGATCTGCTGGGCATAGGCGAGGAAGCCTTGCTGGTATTTTCGGTTCAGGGTGGCCAACCCCTTGGCTTTCTGGATGGTTGCCGGAGAGATGTCTTCGTCATTGGCCATTTTTGCCAGTACCGTATCGATGGTTGCCTGAACCCGTTCGGTAACTTTTTGGTGTTTTTGCAGATATCCTTCCTGCTTGTTTGAGTTGCCGATATTGAGCAGGAAATCCTTTTCGTAGCGGCGCTGCTCAAGTAGTCCGTTAATGATTTCTCCAAGGGCCAAGTTGATGGGGATATCATTTTTGGCCATCATGTTGATGTTTTCGCCGTTCTGTTTGAATTCCCAGATGGCGATGGATCCCAAAACCATCAATAAAATGAAGGCTACGCTGAAACCGTAGGTTAGTAGCCGTTTTACGCTTAGTGTTTTTTCTTTCATGCCTGGCAGCCTTTTTTCTGAGTTTATTTTAAGGGATGATTCTGGCGACCTGTTCCAAGCCGTCATCATAAAAATAATTAATTACTATACTAGATATTTGGAGGTAAATTCCATCTATTTGCGGTCCTAGTAATTATTTGTCGATATATATAGTTGTTGCTGAATATTCCTTTTGTTTCGATCCCGAGCCTTTCGAACTGTTTTGCCATGTACAGCAAAGGGAAGCGGTTAGATGAAATATTTGCCGATGCCGGTGTTTTTATCAGCAGGAGAGCATAACTACTCGGTGCCATTGTAGGTTGCGGCGGTTTTATCTGGGTAGGCTGGCGAGGAATTCATGGATTCCGTTCATGATCATTTCCACCGCGATGGCGGTGAGGATCATCCCCATCAGCCGTTCCATGGCGATGATCCCGCGTTTGCCGAGGTAATCGCTGAGGTGGCTGGCCGAGAAGAGGATCAGGCCACTGGCCAGCCAGGCCAGGAAGATGGAGATCAGCCATTCCGGCCAGCGGGAGCTATCACGACTGACGATGAAGAGTACGGAGGCCATGGCCGAGGGGCCGGCGATAAAGGGAATCGCCAACGGCACAATGAACGGTTCTCCCTCAAGATCCATATCTTGCCCCAATTGGCCCATGGTGGCGGGAAAGATCATCTTGATGGCGATTAGAAAGAGGATGATGCCGCCAGCCATGGTTAGTGCCGAATCACTGATGTGGAGAAGTCTGAGCAGATAGTGACCACCGAAAAGAAAAAGAACCAGGGCGGCGAGGGCGAAAAGGAGTTCGCGGATGATGATCCTTTTTTGGCGGTTCGGCCCGTAATTCTGGAGGGTGACAAGAAAAAGCGGAATATTGCCGATGGGATCCATCACTAAAAAAAGGAGCAGGGCTGCGGAGAAAATGGTCATGGCTTATTGTGCCGCTGGTAAGGGTGTAAAAGTCAAGGGGAGCCGCGAAAACCCATGGAAAAAGTGATCCAGGCGGTATAGGCCAGATAGATGGCCAGCAGCACCGCGCCTTCCCAGCGGACGATGCGTTTTCTGTGGGTGATGGTGAAAGGGAGCAACAGGAAAGAGAGGGAGGCCATCACTGCAAGATCAAAAGCGCCCTTGGGAGGGATGGGGATTGCTCTGGTGGTGGAGCTTAGGCCCATCACGAACAAGAGGTTGAAGATATTGGAGCCCACCACGTTGCCAATGGCGATGTCGGTCTGGCCGCGGTAGGTGGCGACTATCGAGGTGACCAGCTCGGGCAGACTGGTGCCCAAGGCAACCAGGGTGAGGCCGATGAGCACCTTGGGAACTTGAAAAGCGGTTGCCAGTGAGACGGCGGCGTCCACGGTGAGGCGACCGCCGCCCACCAGCGCCGCCATGCCGATAATGGTAAAAAAAATGTTGCGACCGATCTTATCGCTACCGTCCTCTTGGGCCAGATCTTCAGCTTCCTTGAACAGCGCATCAGCGCGGAAGCGTCGTTGGCGGAGCACTTCGCTCACCGTGTAGTGGATGAAGATGCAGAAGAGCAGCAGCAGGAGCAGGCCGTCGGCGCGGTCATAAAAAGAAACCGTTCCCAGTAGCAGGTGGTCAAGGCCCATGATCACTGCCGCCGCAGTGGCCAGCAACATCATCGGTAACTCGCGACTGATCACCGAACTGTGAATCTCCAGTGGTTTAACCAGGGCGGTAATGCCAATAATCAGGCCGATATTGGCGATATTGGAGCCGATGATATTGCCGAAGGAGATATCACCGTTGCCGTTAAGGGCCGCGATCATGTTGATGGCAAGCTCTGGGGCACTGGTGCCAAAAGCCACCACGGTTAAGCCGATTATCAACGGGGAAACGCCCACCGTCTTGGCCAGGGCTGCCGCGCCACGAACCATAAACTCACCGCCGCCCAGCAAGAGGGCGATGCCCAAGCTCAAAAGAAGAAGGTCAATCAGCATTAGCTGTTCCTTGGGGGATTCTCCCCGTCATATCTCGAAGGATTGATGTGGCTCTGGTATTTCGACGTTATTGAAGCCCAATTTCGTCCGTAGCGCTTCGGCCAGGCTTTGAGCTGATTCATCTTCGCCATGCACCAGAAAGGTCTGACGTGGTTTTATCCCCATGGCCCCTGCCCAGTCAAGCAATTCCTGTCGGTCGGCGTGGCAGCTAAAACCAGTGAGTTTCTCAATCTTGGCCCGTACGGCGTAATCGTGGCCCAGGATCGGCACCATGGGCAACTTGTCGACAATGCGACGGCCCAAGGTGTTGGGAGCTTGCCAGCCGGTGACCAGAATGGTGTTACGTTCGTCGCTGATTCTCCGTTTCAAGTGATGGAGGATGCGCCCGTTTTCCATCATTCCGCTGGCACTGATGATGATGGCTGGCATGGTCAGGGTGGAGATTTCTTTTGATTCCTCCACATTTCGGGTGTAACAGAGGGTCTCAAAGCCGAAGGGGTCGTTGTGGGTATCAGCGAGAAGAAAGTTTCTGGTTTCGGCGTCATACGCTTCTGGGTGCAAGCGGAAGATATCGGTGACCCTGGTGGCCAGGGGGCTGTCCACATAGACTGGCAATGGTGGGATTTTGCCTTCTTTAAACAACTTGTGCAGGCTGTAAACAATCTGTTGGGTGCGACCCACCGCAAAGGCTGGGATCAGCAGGGAGCCACCGCGTTTGGTTGTTTCGTTGATGATTCGTTGCAAATCCTCTTCCGCTTCCCGGTAGGGAGGGTGGAGCCGATTGCCGTAGGTGGACTCCATGATCAGGATGTCCGCGCCTGCGGTGGGCATTGTCGGGTCGCGAATGATGGGGATGTTGGCACGACCAATGTCACCGCTATAGAGCAAGCGGATTTGTTTGCCGGTATCTTGGTCGTCAATGTCGAGAATGATGTTGGCGCTGCCGAGAATATGGCCAGCATCAACCAAAGTCAGATTAACCCCAGGCAGGATCTGCCTTCGGCGGTTGTAATTTAAGCCGACAAAATGTTCCATGGCCGTAACCACATCGTCCTTGGTGTAGAGCGGCTGGAACAATACCTTCTTTTGTGGTGATCGTTGCTTACGATTGATGTAGGAGACATCGCGTTCTTGGATGGCGGCGCTGTCCATGAGCATCGCGGCGCAGAGGTCGCGGGTGGCAGCGGTGGAGTAGATATCGCCGTTAAAGCCGTTCTTGATCAGGCAGGGGATGGAGCCTGAGTGGTCGATATGGGCATGGGAGAGGATCACGGCGTCAATGTTGTCGCCGTCGTGGAAACTTTGCCGGTTGCGCTCAAATGCCTCCTTGCGTCTCCCTTGAAAAAGGCCGCAGTCGAGAAGAATTTTCTTGCCGTTGACTTCCAGCAGGTGCCGAGAGCCGGTCACCGTTTTGGCGGCGCCGTGGAAGGTGATGCGCATTCTCGTGTCTCCTTTATGGTCACTGTTCCCCGCTAATCTAACGGCAATGGAGGCAAATGTCGATAAAGGTGTGGGGGGAGGCAACAGTGGCTGGAGCTCTCTATTGACAAAGGCGGTACTCACATTGTAAGCAATTGAGGTAAATAATTTTATCAGGACTATTCATTTTTGGAAGGGCGATTTGGGCTATGAAAAGGATATTGGCGATTACCTGTTTGACCAGTTTGATAGTGTTTATCTGCGGAGTGGGGGGGGCGTTATCCTTCGCGCAGAGTGATCTCGACAAACTACAGGACCTTAATACCTGTGTTAACTGCGATCTTTCCCATGTCAATCTGATGAATGCCGATCTGCATAACGCCAATCTTACCGGCGCTAATCTCCAGTACGCTAATCTGGCCGGTGCCAATCTGCAAATGGCAGTGCTGGATGGTGCCAATCTCTATCGGGCTAATCTGGTCGGTGCCAATTTGCAGATGACTGATTTTGCCCAGGCAAATTTAAAGGAAGCCAATCTGGCGGGGAGTAAACTGGACGGTGCGGATCTGTATCGGGCCGAGTTGGCTGATGCCAACTTGCAAGCAGCTAGTTTCGATGCTGCCTACGTGAAAGGAACCGTCTTGGAGAAGAAAGCATCTGTCCCGACGGTCAAGGCCGCTCCTCAGGTTGTTTCTGGGCCATCACCTGAGCCCATTGGCAAGGATGCCTCAGCGCCAACAATGGTGGCTGCCCGCACTGAAGCGGATGCGCCACCCCTTTCTCCTGCACCGCGAGGATCTGCCGAAGAACTGTTGGCGATTATGAGTCCAGAAGTGGCAGCGGGAAAAACATCGCCCGGTGTCGCGGCCATTGTTGAGGAGCCGCTTATGCTCGTGGCCAAGACGGCGGCAGCGATTCCGCAACCGTTGGTAACCAAGGTGCAGCAGGTTAATGACCCACAAACCAATCTGACTATTCTCCTGGTCAGTAAACGCTGTGTGGAGTGTAACCTGCGCGGGGTTGATTTGAGTGGGGTTAAGCTTAAAAAAGTGGTGCTGGAACGGGCTGACCTGAGTAATGCCAATCTCTCCGGCGTTAATCTCAAAGGAGCCAACCTCAAGGGGGCTAAATGTGTTGGCGCAAACCTTGAGGGGGCCGACTTGGTGGAAGTAGATTTTTATAATGCCGATCTTTCCAACGCCAATCTCCGCAAGGCTGATCTTGAGGGTGCTTTTCTCGACGGCGCTGATCTGACTGGCGCTGACTTGACCGGCGCCAATCTTGAAGAGGTCAAGAAGTAGTTTCCTCCCCTTGCCTTTCGGCAAGGTAGCGATCCATCACCAGTAGGCCGTCGGGGGTGAAGGGGCGTGATGCCGCTAGTTCCAACACCTTGGCAACGGCCATGAAAAAGCCGTCCGCAACCTCTTCTTTCTGCAGGACCACCGGGCCGTCGTACTGGCAGGTGAAAACCCTTCCCCAGACTTTGTTTTTTTTATCCTCGTGAAAGAAGTCGAACTGTTTTTTTAGCGGGATGCTCTTCACTCCCAACTCCTCGGCCAGTTCCCGTGCTGCCGACTCTTGGTAAGATTCCCCGGCCTGCACCACTCCGCCATTGGCAACGTCAAAATACCCTGGATAGATATCCTTGCTGGTGGTCCGTTCTTGGACAAAGATCTCTCCCTTCGTATTGAAGATAAGTATATAGGTGGCCCGATGGATTAATCCGCGGGCGCGCATGGTGTGGCGCGGGGCGCTGCCGGTAACCCGGTTTTTGCTGTCGACAATGGTCACTTGTTCATTGTTTGGGGTCATGGTCTGTTTCATTCCTCTGATGCAAGGCATCGTTCCGTGAATTATAGATCGGGATGTGGGCAGGGCGCTAACGCAGCATATTCGCTACCCGGTGAGTAGTTACGTCGTTTGTCTCCTTTGCCGAGGGTGCCCAGTGAAAGCACATCGCTTTGCCCGTTCGGCAGGGTTTCCTTTTATTCTTAGCCTGGTTGATGGCTGGCTGCCGCGAGGCCGTTTTCTTCGTTAACGGTTTGCAGGATAAGGCCGCCGCTGACGAAGAAGATGATGACGGTGGCCACTCCGGCTCGTTGACTCTGGTAGCTGGCAGTAACAACCCCTAGCAGAAGGGGGCCGAGAAAGGAGCTGATTTTGCCGGAGAAACTGAAGAATCCGTAGAATTCGGCTTGGTGGCAGGGGGGTACGAAACGCCCCATCAACGAGCGGCTAGCTGACTGATTGGGGCCGACAAAGATGCCGATCATTACCGCTGCAGCCCAAAACCAAGTTTTATTAGGGGCTAGAACCGCCATCAGGGTGGCGAGGATGAGGGCGATGATACTGATCTGGATGGTGCGTTTGCCGCCTACCGCGTCGTCGATAAAGCCGAAAATAACGGCCCCCAGTCCGGCGGCGATGTTGATGACGATGCCGAAGAGCATCACCTCGCGCATTTCCATGCCGAAGGTCCCGGCGGCGTAAATGCCGCCAAAGGCAAAGATGGTGACTAACCCGTCGTTGTAGAGCAGGCGGGCGACGAGGAATTTTAGTATTTCTCGGTAGCGGCAGAGGTCGCGCCAGGTTTGGCTGATTTGGCGGGTAAGAGAACGGCTTGGGAGTGGCGGTTGGGAGGGCGGTTGATCGCGGAGGCGGCTTAAGAGCGGTAGGCTGAAAAGGAAAAACCAGCCAGCCACCAGCAGGTTGGTGGCGCGGATGTTGAAGCCCAGTTCGGTACTGATCCCGAACAACGGCTGTTCCCTGACCAAGCAGAAGAGGGCGATAGTCATACAGGTGATGCCGCCGGCATAGCCTAACCCCCAGCCGTATCCAGAGATGGCACCTATTTTGCCGGGGGGGGCCAGATCTGGGAGGAAGGCGTTGTAAAAGACAATCCCCAGCTCGTAAGCGATCTGAGCGATCACGACGATGGCGAGGGCCAAGGAAATCGCTTGGGGAGTGTCGGGGCGGACAAAAGTCAGGGCTGCGGTGGCAAAGACGCAGACCATGGTGGCCAAGAGCAGGCTGCTTTTCCTGCGGCCGGAGCGGTCAGCCAGGGTGCCGAGGATGGGTGAGAGCAGCGCCACCAGAATGCCGCTGATGCCCATCGCCAGTGACCAGAGGAGGGTGCCGGTGGTCGGATCCGGGGCGATACCCTTGGTAAAATAGGTTCCATAGACAAAGGTGACCACCAGGGTGGTGAAGGCGGAGTTCCCCCAGTCATAGAGACACCAGGCGGTAATGGTCTTGTTGTTGCTGCTGGGCATATTCTTTCCTGACCCGGGTGAACTTGAAAAGACCTCTACTGTTTAGGATAAATCCCTAAACAGTAGAGGCAAGGTGTTTATTGGAAAATGGTTTTTTGAATCCTTGCTACAAATAACACGAAAAGAATTTCTAAGGGACTAAAAGGTGCAGAGACCGGTGGCCTCAAGAAAGCGATAGATGAGTTCTTTTAGCGGAGACGGGTCAGCAAAGGCGGCGAAGTCGACGCTGCACTGTCGGCCCTCTTTGTTATCCCAGAGGGTGGTGAAGAAGCTGGCCGCGTCAGTGAAAACCTGGTTTTCTGTCCGGCCTCGAACCGCCACGTCGGTTTCCAGGTTGTAGTTGTCCAGGTTACGGCGGGTGAAGTTTGCTGATCCCAGCAAGAGCAGGGAGGTGGTGTTTTGGTAGGTAACGTGCATCATCTTGGCATGGCATTGCTCTCCGTGGGTGTCGGCCCAGCGCACCGCAATGTTGGCGCGGTGCAGTTCGTCGCCCACCTGGCGGTTGGGTAGCCCCTGCTTGGCGCGACCGAAAGCGTCCTTGTTGGGGTCAAGGAGGATGCGGATCTGGACCCCCCTTTGCTGTGCTTTTTTGAGTTTTTTGATTATCTGCCGGTGGGTGAGGTAGAACATCAGGATATCAATCCGGTCATTGGGGCCAGTTCGGTTGATGGCGGCGAGAGCAGTTTTTTTGATCGCCTGTTCGGTGAGAATTTGTACTGTGGTGTCACTGTCACTGTCACTGTCACTGTCACTGTCACTGTCACTGTCACTGGGGCTGGGAAGATGCTGAGAAAGATCTGGGCCGTGGGAAAAAGAAAGCACCGCCAGTTCGCTATGGAGCAGATCAAGCACCGCCGGGCCGGTAAAGGAAAGGGCGATGTTGGTGTGGCTGCTACTGGCGCCATGCGGGTTGCCGGAGGTGATCAGGCCGATCAGGGTATCGTTCTGGTCGGCAATTAGAACTTTACGATGGTTGGCCTTGAAGTTGAGGAGGCTTAAAAAACTGCGCAGAGACACCTGTCCCGGATCAAAGGGGTTGGGAGCTAAGCGGCCAGGGCCAGTGCCCCAAGGACGGCAAAAGAGATGCCAGAGGACTGAGTAAAAGGGGTTGCTGTCTCGCAAGCGCTCAAGGCGGGTGGGGACTACCCTGATCCCGGCCGCAGTCAGTTTTGCAAAGTGGGGAGAGGCAAGACTGCCGTAGACGGTGTTGATGGGGTCGGTGATGATCACAATGGTGATTTCTGGGTGGAGCTCTTTCTGGGTCAGCAGGTAGTGGGTAAGCTCTTCGGCCAATGGTCGATCCTGATGGTCCGCCAGGCCTAGAAAGCTGTTATAGAGGAAAACATCAATGAGGATAAAGCGGCGGGCGTCTCGGATGGCGGCAAAAAAGGCGTTGAAAATCTGTTGCTCAGAGCGAATAGTTCCGTTGTCGTCGAGATAGGTGTAGTCGGTGAGCAGGCGGGGGAGGGCGGTCGGTTGCACTGCCCCGGAAAAATCAAGGCCGGGGGGGAGCGGTTTGTAGCGTTGGTAAAGGAAGATGGCCAGGAGCGGAATTGCTAGGAACAGAAAAAGGTGCATACGGTTGCGTTCCGTGACTGGAGGAAAAGGGAAGTGGTGGGCGTCTTATCTAAGCATAACGGAAAGCAGCATGGTTGTCCAAACCGTAACAATGGCATAAGCCACAGTTTCATGGGGAGGGCGATGTCGACGCGATTCAGTTTTGTTGTCGGCTGAGTTGTTGGTGCCAAGCGTCGTAATGGTTGCCGAGTTTTGAACGGGTTTGTTTCTATCTTTAATGATAGGGGTGATTTGTTTGGTACGTCCCGGCCGAATGTTAACTATCTGTTTTTTAGGCGTATTCGTATTGGGTTGGTAACAGCCTCTATCTCGGTTGGGTGATTTCTAGACGTTTAATTTGGGATGAGTTGTTTTTTTGATTAAAGTTTGTCTCTGCGATGCCGATATGTTAAACAAAGGCAGTTTATTCAGGAACCGGAAACTGTCGGAATTTTTACTCATGCGAACTCAGGATGTCGTAGGGAGTGGTTATGAAACTAACAAGCGTTTTTCCTCAAATCAAGACGGGCAGCAAGATTCAGAAGGGTGGCAATGTTGCTGCTGATAATCCTGTGCGCAATGCAGCGCCGGTGGGCGGTGACCGGGTCGAGCTCTCTTCGGGGTCCAGGGACGTTTTGAAGATGCAGGAGATTCTGCAGGAAACTCCTGCCGTGCGGAGAGAAAAAGTTGACGACTTGAAACGGCAGGTTGAAGAAGGAACCTATCAGGTTGATTCTCATCAGGTTGCCGATAAAATGCTATGGAGTTTGCTCTCCGATTAGTTTGTTTATCTCTCATGTTTTTTTGAATCCCCCACGCTGACCGGCGCGGGGGATTTTTTTTGTCCCTTCCTGACCATAAATGGCCCTGCTCATGGCTCGTTTTTTTCATCTTCAATCAGAACCTGCCAGCAGGGATCGTATTTAGTCGGGTCAAGGGGGATTTGTTTGGCAATTTGCTTATCCTTATTGATGGCTACTGGTCCCAGGAGGTTGGCCGTCATCTCTTCAACGCGACCTTGGGGGATGGTCAAGATTACCATTAGTTCTAGTTTTTTCGTTTCTTCGACCTCCAATTCGGTCAGGATGATCGGTGGAATCTCCGGTTGGTAGGTCGGGAAGAGTAGTTGGGGGTTGATCATTACAAAAGCGAGTTCCGGGTTGTCAAGGGACTGGAGCCAGACAAAAGGAGAATCCTTGCCATGTGGTCGTAAAACAAAGCGGAGTGATTCCGGGAAGCCTAAAAATGGCGTGGTCATGGTGATAATCTTCTTTGGATCCACCGTGATTTCTCCGAATTTGGCGGTCATCATCGTTGTTGGTGGTTTGGGGCTGTTTGCGGTGTTGGTTTTTTTTTCTGCGGTTACTTTTGTCATGGAGTCATTCCTTGTCGTTACGTTCTCCGCAAAGAGAGGTAGTGTTATTCCGGTTGGAGGCGTTTTAAAAAGGAGTCCAAGTTGGTTAGGTCGCCGGTTGTTTCGGTGGTGGCTCTTTGGTTTTCTTCCAAGATGCGGGTTAAAACCTCTTCGCGATGGATGGATATGTGGCGGGGGGCGTCAATGCCCAATTTTATCTGGCCGCCTTTTATCTCCAGAACCGTTACCGTAATATCATCGTTGATGGCGATGGCCTCGCCTGCTTTTCTGGTTAGTATCAGCATGAAATTGCCCTCCTTGGCATCTTGCTGGTCTATTCTTTTTGTTGACTGTGTTGAGTGGTTCCACAGAGATGTTAATGCTCTTTAATTCTCAGGTTAACGGTATTTTCTTGAAAAGAAAAGTCTCGTTATAGGAAATTCATAATGCTTAACTGCATGGTCTTAGCTGCTGCCTGTAAGGCGGATTGGTAGGCAAATTCCTTGGCTTTCAGGTTCATAATTGCCTCAGTGATGTCAGTGTCCTGTCTTTCCGAGAGAGCTTCGGTACTGGAAAGCTTGATGTCTCCGAGTATTTTTGACTGGATTTCGATGCGGTTCTGGCGGGCGCCAAAGTCGGAAATTTGACTGGTTAGGCTGTCCATGACTATATCCATTTCGCCAATGGATATCTGGAGAGCATAGCCTTGCATCTTGGTTTTGTCTATGCCGATGGCCGTTGTGAAGTTGCTGCTGTCGTTATCGATGGCGACGGTGTAGCGATCTCTGTCCGAGGTTTTGATCTGCAGGTGTCTGTCCGCATCCCAGGCGGCATCAAGGCCGGGGATGCCGTTTAGTTTCTGGCGGATAGTTTCCGGCGTGTCCACAGCTGGATCTACCGGAATGGTGAAGGTTGTGTCCTGGGAAGGGTAATACTCATGGTCGGTGATGGTCACTGCAAAGTTGCCTGCAACAACGGAGCTGGTATCGAAACCATTGAGGCCACTGGCAAGGGTGTCGCTTGTACTGGTAACCTGGCCGGTGCTGGTTACTTCGGTAAAGTTTTCTCCGCGCAGAGCATCTTCAAGTCTTTTTATGTCGGTGAAGACATTGGTTTCTGAAAGGGCTTCATTGCCCCGTTTGGTGACGGCTAGATTGCTGCTTTTACTGATTTTTATCTCTATGTCATTGTTGCGGTCACCGTTATAACGAACCGCGCCGTCACGGTTGGCAATGGCGCGAACCCATATTTCTCCGTCGCCGGCTATGTCCTCAGGTTCGCCGGTATTGACGGCGCCTCCATTCAGGCCAATGGCGGTGAGATTCGCGTCGGTGCCAGCGGCGGTTTTGATCTGGAATTTTTCATCTGATTTTAATTGGATAGCCCCGAAGTTGACTGTTGAGCCAGGGGCACCGTTGAGTTGGGTAAGGGCTTCTCCATTGGCGCTGGTGGTGACTTGGATATTGCGACCATCAACAGCTGAAAGCATGATGGTGCCATTGTTGTTGGTTGCGGTGACGCCGGTTGCAGCAGTAGAACTGTTAATGGCTTGCAGCAGTTTGTTGTCGCTGTCGTCGTTGAGGAGCGCTAATGGCCCCATGTCTGTCCCATTGATGATTAAATCTCCAGCGCCAAGTGCTCCACCGGTTACCGCTCCGCTTGCCGTTACGGTCGCCGGAATGATATTTGCCGTTACGCCGGTTTGGTCGCTGAGGTCGTTAATTGCCTTGGCATTAGCGGCGGCGGAGATGGTGTCGTATTCCGTTGGACTAAGGCCATCAGATACTACATCGCTAATTTCGACACCATTGATGGTAAGGTCTCCTTGCGATAATGGTGTGGGGGCTGGATTTGTCGGTCCTGTGGTGTAGGAAAAACTGGCGGGGTTGTTGCCGTTCAATCGGTAGCCGTCATATCTGTCTTGGGCAAAGGGGGATGGTTCTGTTTCTGTGTAACCGCTGGTTCGATAGCCGCCGAACAGATATTTGCCGTTTAGAGCGCTGTTACCGAGGGTTACAGAATGTTGGAAAATGTTGTTGATCTCCGTAGCCATTAAAATTCTGTTTGCTGCCGAAACCGTGCCGTTGGCTGCCTGGATAGATATGGTTTTGGCGCGAATCATTTGGGTTTTTATTTCTTGAAGGCTGGTTTCTGCGGCGGCAAGTTTACCTTTACCGTAGGAAATATTTTCTTGGTACTGGACGACACTGTTTAAGTTGGTTCGCAGAGATAGGGCGACTGCCAGGTTGACCGGATTGTCGGATAGTTTGGACATCTGTCGACCGGTGACGATCTGGTTGTTTATTCTGGCCATTTCGGTGGTGGTTCTGTCCAGGTTATTCAGGATATTCTTGTTGATGGTCGACATTGTTATACGCATTGTCTTGCCTCCTAGCTGCCTATGGATGTTAACAGGGATGCGTACATCTCATCGGCAGCGGAAATAAGTTTGGCCGCTGCTGCGTAGGCATGTTGAAACTTGATCAGATTGGCCATTTCTTCGTCCAGCGAAACGCCGGAGGTTGAGTCTCTTATCTCATTCATCTGATTGATCATGATGTCGGAGTATTCAATTTGCCGATCAACGGTTCTGCTGCGAGTGCCTACTTCTGCCACTAGGGCGTTGTAAAAATTATCCAGAGTATCGGTTCCTCCGCCGATAAAATTTACATATTCGTCGTGTTGGATGTTGCCAATGGTCATGGAGTTTGAATTGTCGCCCCGGAAAATTTGACCGGTGGTAGTAATCTTACCAGCCGCTATCTTGTCGAGATTGTTTACGACTTCTTCGTTAACGCCAAAGGAACCGGCGCTGTGGCCGGAAAGGAAGGTGTTGATTCCGGCCACTTGTAAAAAATTGGTGCTGTCTGCAGTGAAGGCGAACTGATGACCGGCGTCATCGGTGGAGAAGCGTAAGTGGTTATTCTGGACATCGACTTTAATGAAGTTGTTTACCCCCTCGTCTTCCAGTGATTTGTTAATGGCGGCGGTAACGTCATACATTGTTTTGGCGCGTTCCAGGTTGACGGTTACCGGTTTTGGTAAAACAGGGGCGCCGTCGGCATCATAAATCCAGATCCCCAGGCTGTTGCCGTCAAGTTGTAATTCATCAGCATAGTCTAAACCTTGTAATGAGGCTGTAATGGTGCCGTATTCGGATGGGTCGAAGATAACTTCTCCGTCGTTGGGGGTGTCTTCGTCCAAGCCGCCGCCGGCGATGGATTTTAGCCAGTCATCTGCCGGAGGAGTGACCACATTGGCGGTGCTGCCGGTGTTGTCATAGTTTGCGACGGTTATGGTACTGGTATCTCCTTCCTGGATGTTTTTGAAAATGATGGTGTTTTGTTCTCCGCCATTAAGTCCGTTGCCGACTAGGGCCACAACCCCGGTGTTGCCGGAGTAGGTGTTGATGGTGGTAACCATCTGGTTGGCCACTTCTTCAGCGCTCATGTCTGTTCCGGCTGGGGTTGCTGCGGCTGGTCCAGGAATATTGACAGAGATACTGACGTCGTTGAGGGAGAATGAGAAGTCTCCGAACGTTCCATTTGTCAAGCCGGAAACCGGTGTGGTTGCATAGCTGGTAGTACTTATGGCGTCGCCTAGGCCGAGGTGGTCGAGATACTTGTCGTTGGTGCCAGCGTTGATGGTCACCAGTGCTGTGCTGAAGAGGGTTAGGCTGCCGGTGTTGTGGGTCTTGTCGGCCACAAAGCTGTCGTTGGTGAGGCCGAGTTTGGACTCAGATGTATAGTCAGGGAGAACCGTTGGGTCATCTTCAACACCTTCGATGAGGATTCGAGATTCGTCGCCGGCAACGCTGTTGAAGAGGACTATGGAATTGTCGGAGCCGCCGTTAGTTCCGTCGCCGACTACCGCCTCAATGGTCATGTCGATAGGGTTGTCGGGGTCACTGTTGTAGGTGTCGATTGCGGTGTTGATGGCATCGACGACGTTGACGGAAGTTGTTGCTGCGTCCCAGGCTGAGCCTGATGAGTTGGTAAGATTAATGCTGATGCCGTTGATGGTAAAGTCCACGGTTTCGCCAACGGCTAGGCCGGTTACGGCGTCACCGGCAACCATGGTGGTCATTTTTGCGGTGACGCCGGTTGTGGCGTCGTTGATGGCCTTGGCGGCATTGTATGTTTTACCAATGGCTAAGCCGTATGTTTGGTTTACACCATCGATCTGTCCAATTTTGCGGTCATTGATGGTGTAAGTGCCGGCCGAAATTGTATCTTGGGCGGTGCTTGTATCGACAACGGTTGAAAGGGCGCCGGTGTTGTCGGCTCTTTCTGCTCCTATTAGTTCCTCTGAAAAAGGAACCAAGCCAACGCCTTGTGAATGTAATTGGTTGACTTCGCGGATCATGGCATTGGCCATGGAGTCAAGGCGACCAATGTAGTTGTCCGGGTCACCTTCAAGTAATTCGCCCCGAACATCAAGCCAGCCGCCTATCTTTCCGCCCAGAGCGCTGTCGTTGCCGATGCTGGTGCGGACGGTGTCGCCGGTTCTGTTGGTTTTCAGTATGTAAAGTTGGTTGTTTCCCCACTCGACGTTCCAGCTGGTGCCGGTATCCACCAGAGAGTTGCCGTCATTAAGCATGACGGTGTAACTGCCAGTGGTAACGTCTTCGAAATAGTTTATATCGACGAGGCTGGCCAGTTCTTTGGTTAATTCGTCTCGTTGGTCGCGAAGGTCATTGGCTTGGTGATTTTCACTTTCAGCACCGGTGATCTGGAAATTCAAATTTGCGATTTCGGCGGATAGCGAATTTATATCCCCGACACCGTTATCCAGGCTGACCCCGATGTCATAGCGAGCTTGGGTGATTTGACTGTTCATGTTTTGCAGTTGATCCATGAGCAACTGGCCCTGCTGGACGACTTGTTGACGTGAGGCAACGACCTCAGGATTATCGGTGAGTTTCTGCCAACTGTCCCAAAAATTACTCATCAGGTCATTAAGGGCCATCCCAGGTGCCTCGTTGAAGATGGTTCCTACTACCTGGAGTGCACTCTTTTGGGCTTCGTAGCCGCTATTGACTGAGGTTTGGTCGATGATCCGTTGGGTCATGAACTGGTCGTATTGGCGAGAAATTCGGTCGCCTCGGACGCCGTTGCCAATGGTGCCTACGGAAACAGGGGTTCCCTGGTTGGTGGTGAGGCCTAGGGTCTGGCGAGTGTAACCGGGGGTATCGACGTTGGCGACATTGTGTGACGCCACCTGCACCGAGAGCTGGTGAGCAAGTAATGCTTCTTTGGCAATGTTGAGAACCGAGGCGATACCAGACATGGTTATACCTCTCTGCTCAGTAGATTGGCTTGCGACGCTGCTTGGCGCGGCGCACCTTTGGTGGAATAAGTTATATGTTCAGACACGGCGTTGGTTATCATCTTAATTGCGTCATCCAAATATTTGCTGGTGTCTTCAGCAAATTGTTTGTTGAACAGGTTCTTTTCGTCAATCTCGGCTCGTAATTCAGTGAGTTGGCTCCGGAGATCGACAAGGCGTTTGCTTTCTTCATCGCTGACAAAAGGGGTTAAGGCGGCCAACCGGATGATTTTTTCTTTGTTTTCCGGGCAAAGGCGGCGAGACTCTTCCTGTAGCGCTTCGTCGAGTTTCTGCAGGCGAAGTAGTTGGCTTTCTTTTTTACTAGTAAGAGTGATCAGGGCTTGCATGTTCATATCGATCAGAGCTGCTTTTTCTTCCTTTAGGAGGTGCAGAAATTCTTTAGCTAAGACAGTTTGCCGGTGAAATATTTCCAGCAGTTGTTTCGGATTGATTCGTTTTGGGTTGTTTTCTTGTGTGCTCATGATTTACCTCACTTGCCGATGGCTTTAGTTTGCCCGGAAAGCTGTTTGTAGAGAACCTCGCCCAAGCCCATTCCTTTGCCCTGAGCCATTTCTTTTGCCAACTGGTCGTCGCGCATGGACTGGTACATTTTGTTGGCATACCCGTCGTCGTTTAAAAGGCCGCTTTTGGGGACACTCTTGCGCATGGTGTCGAGCATCTGTTTAAGGATTACGGACTCAAAGTCGTGGCAGGCTTTGCGGAGTTCTCCCTCCTTTACTGTATCGGCCTGGGGAGCTGAATTCTTTAAGCCAAACGCTGTTTGAGTGTTGATGGTCGTCATTTTTTTTCTCTCTTTTCGCCTAGATGATTTCAAGTTCAGCTTGTAGGGCGCCAGAGGCTTTCATTGACTGGAATATGGCGCTAAGGTCTTGCGGGGTTGCGCCAATGGCGTTGAGCGCCTTAACCACATCGCCCAGGGTCGCACCCTGTTTCAGGGTTACTAGGCGGTCGCCTAGGTTGCCACCGATGGAGGCTTGGGACTCGGGAGTGATTTGCAGGCTTAGGCTCCCGTGGGAGAGGGCTAAGCTGTTGATGGTGATGTTTTCACCCATGACCACGGTGCCGTTGCGTTCATTGAGGATTACCTTGGCTGTAGCGTCCGGGGTGACTTCTAAGGTTTCTAGCGAAGCCAAGAAGCTTACCGTGTTGTTCCGGTATATCTCCGGCACCTTGACGTTAAGAGTGGCGCTGTCTTGGGCCTTGGCGAAGTTGTCGCCGAGAAAGGAGTTTATCGCCGTCGTCATTCTGGAAATGGTTGTAAAGTCTGGTTTGTTGAGGCTTAAGGCGATGGACTTCTTGTTAACCAGGTTGACCGGGACTTCGCGTTCTACGGTGGCGCCGTTGGGGATACGCGCTACGGTCAAGTGTTGCTTGTTATTTTGCGGAGCGTTGTTGCCGACGCTGACCTGGCCCTGGGCCATGGCGTAAATGTTGCCGTCTAGGCCTTTGAGGGGGGTGGCGATCAGAGTGCCGCCCTTCAAGGATGTGCTGTCGCCCATGGAGGAGAGGGTGATGTCGATGTCCTGTCCGGTCTTGACGAAAGCGGGCAATTGGGCGGTGATCATGACGCTGGCGACGTTTTTTACCTTCAAGTCTTTGCTGTTGATCTGGACGCCCATGTTTTTCATCAGGTTGGCCAGGGTCTGGCTGGTGAAGCTGGCCTTGCTGCCGTCACCGGTGCCGTCAAGGCCGACCACTAGGCCATAGCCGATAATCTGATTGCTGCGGACGCCTTGGATGGAAGCCAGATCCTTGAGGCGGGCTGCGCTTGCTGTCGCGGTTAGCCACAGGCTGGTCAGCAGCAAGGTGATGAAAAATCTGGAGGTTTTGTTGAAAGAATTGATGCTCAGCATAGCTTATTCCTGTCATGGTTCATGATTGGTCTGGGTTTAGCTGTTGCTTTGGTTTAATGCAATCAGTATGCCAACTGGTGGCGAGGAGTGGGGGTGGGGGTTGCGGTGGAGGGAGTGGATGTTGCAACGGCGCTGGGGGCGGCAATAAATTACAGTTTGGGGGGTAAAAAGTTCCCACTGCTTTTGGTGGTGGAAAGAGGATAAGGCCGCGTTGCTGACGCGGCCTTATCCGTCAAGAAAATGGACAGGTGTCAATTAAAATGGCCAGACTACGTCCAGGCCGCGAGCCAGCCAGCCCGGTTGTTGTTTATCGCTGATGACCCCCTTGCCGCTGTAATCGATACGGGCGTCGGCGATATATGACGAGAGGATGGAGTTATCCTGGGCAATGTCTTCAGGGCGAACCAGCCCTGAAAGGATTATGTGCTGGGTTTCGTTGTTGACTCGGACCTCGCGAAAGCCGCGGATGATCAAGTTGTTGTCCATGGTCACGTCAACTACCCGGGCCGAAATAGTGGCGGTGACTGAGCTGTTCCGTTTGGTCTCACCGTCACCTTGAAAGTCGCTGGTGAGGCCCATTTGCATAGCCTTGGAGGATGGGGTGAAGTTCTTGTTGTTGTTGGCGAGCCATTTCTCAAAGCCGAACATGGAGGTAGCATCCACTGAGATGCTGGAGTCCCGACCGGTTTTGGTGGAGGCCTTTTTGGAGCCGTTGGAGGTTTCAACAATTTTTACCAGGATAATATCGCCCACCGCCCGGGCGCGGCTGTCTCGGTAGAGATCTCGGCTGGTTGAAGCATTAAAGATTGCTCCTTCGCGAGCCGGAGTCAGTTGGTGCTGGGGGGTCGGGAGGCTGTAGCGTTCTGGAAGGGTTGCGGGGGCAAGGGATGGCGCCTGGGTTGTCACGCAGCCGCTGAGTGTCATGGCCAGGACAGCGGTTGTAAGTAGAGTGTTGATGATATGTTTGCGCATGTTCTTTCTCCTTGGGAGGGTGTTGGTGGCGGTTGGGATTAAAATTCTACCTGGACAACTCCGTTGGCAATCACTTTGGCGAAGATGTATTTACGACTCATCAGGTTTTTTACCCGGATTATTTCGCCCTGGGCTCCGGTTCTTTTTGCCTTGCCAGGAGCGGTTGCGCGTAGGTTTGGGGTTTTGGCGACAATGGTGACGAGGTCGCCGCGCATGATCAGTGGCGGATCTTCAAGATGTGATTCCCTGATGATGGCGCCGGGTTGCAGCGAGGTGGTAATTTGTTTGCCGATGGCTTGGGACTGTTGTCGAACCAGATCGTCGCCCAGCATGGTTATGTCTCGCCTGATCATCTTGATGTCTTTTGCGGTTAATTTCTCGTGGCGACTGATGCTCCGGCTGGTGCAGGCTATCTTTCCGTAGAGGTGCAAGTCGCCGAACATTTTGATAATTCCTGCCTGTTTGCCGTTAACCAGGACGGCAAGTTTTACCACCTTGCGGCCCAGGTATTTCGGGTGCTGTTGATTGAGCAGGCGATACTCGATCTTCCCCTCGGGGATAATGAGGGAGGCCGGTTGGGCCGCGAAGCTGTCGACCTGAAGCTGCTCTTGGGGCCAAGGGGCATTCTTACTTGTTTGCTCATGAAAGATAGCCTGCATCTCTTCTGTGCTTAGTACTTTTGCGGTGGCAAAAGATGCCTGGAGGGTAGAGGCAAGCAAGAGGAGGATCATGATGGTGAGTTTGCTGGTTCGCATTAGGTTATCTCCTAGCGGACGAGGCCGTTGGCAATTTCCAGCAGTCGGTCTGAGGTTTGCACTGCCTTGGAGTTTACCTCGTAGGCGCGTTGGGTAATGATCATGTTGACCAGTTCTTCGGTGACATTAACATTTGATGTTTCCACGTAGCGTTGGGATAGGGAGCCAAGGCCATCCTCGCCGGGGTTGCCTTCGGTGGGGGTGCCAGAGGCCTCCGTCTCCATGAAAAGGTTTCCGCCCACCGCTTTCAGTCCAGCGGGGTTGACAAAGTTGTGCAGGGTCATCTGGGTGGAGGCGAGAATGTTTTGTTGACTGTCCACGGCCTGCAGGTTGCCGCTGCCGTTAAGGGAAAGAGAGGTGGTTCCTTGGGGGATAGAGAATTCAGGTTGTAGCCGGTCCCCGTTGCCGGTAACGATGTAGCCTTCGCTGTCACGGCTGAATGAGCCTGCCCGAGTATAGTACTCTTGGCCATTACGCATGATCTGGAAAAATCCCTGCCCTTCAATGGCCCAGTCGAGATCGTTGCCGGTTTCGGAATAATCACCCTGGGTAAAGATCTTGGCCACCGAAGTAGGGCGAACGCCCATGCCTACCTGGATACCGGTGGGGACTTGGCCGCCGTCGGCGGTTTCAGTGCCAGCGGCGCGGACATTCTGGTAGAACAGATCCTCGAACTGGACTCGGCTTTTTTTGAAACCGGCGGTGTTGACGTTGGCAAGATTGTTGGAAATGGTGTCCAGCTGCATCTGCTGGCCGTTCATGCCGGTGCGGGCTGCATAGAGTGAGCGGATCATGGTGTTCTCCTAGGTTGTGGTGCCGTCAATATTTTGTTTAGGGTGTCAATGAGCCGACCTTGCGAACGGTCTGGCCATCGATTTCGTCAATGGTGCGAATCATTTTCTGTTGCGCTTCATAGTCGCGTTGCAGGGAGATCATCGCCGTCATTTCTTGCACGGTGTTAACGTTTGATTTTTCAACTGACCCTTGTCTTACTGAGGCTTGGGTGGCTATCTCGCCACCGTTGCCGGTGAGGCGAAGGAGGTTGCGTCCTTCCTTTTCGAGAAGAGCCTTATTGTTGAAGGTTACGATGTCCAAGCGGTCTGCGGCTTGCCCATCAACGAAGATCTCGCCGGTGGGCTGAATTTGCACATCTTTGCCATTAATAATGATCGGTCCGCCCATGCCTAGAACCGGGTCGCCACCAGCCGTGGTGAGTTGATTCTGGTTGTTGCGCGTGAATTCTCCGGCGCGCGTATAGCGGATACCGTTGCCGGTTTGGATTTTAAAATAACCGTCGCCGGTGATGGCTAAATCAAGGGGATTACCGGTTGTTTCGATGCTGCCCTGGGTCTGGTCGGTGGTCAGTTTGATCGCCTTGCCTACTCGTTGGCGGCCATTTTCGGCGGTGAAAAGCATTTCGTGGAAGGCGGTGTTTTCCTTCTTGTAGCCAGCGGTGTTAACGTTGGCGATATTGTTGGTGGTTTGCTCCAGGCGTCGCTCCTGGTTGAGCATTGATTCCACGCTTTCGATGAGTCCAATTCTGTTTTGGATGAACACGGTTGCACCTCATAAAATGTTTGAGGAGTTTTAATGCAACACCTGTGCCATGCGTTGCTGTGGGTGGTGTTTTTTTGTGGTAAGGTTGGGGCGTTAATTGCGGTGGGGTTGGGGCGATTACGGTTTAAAGGATTCGTTGGTGCGGTAGATGAAGGCGAGGAGTTCGGCGACCACCACGTAGGTGGCGGGTGGAATTTCTTCTTGAAGATCAAGGCGGGATAGGATTTCGGCCAGATCGCGGTCTTCGTGGATGGGGATGTTGTGTTCCTTGGCCATCGCCATGATTTTATCGGCCATCAGCCCTTGCCCCTTGCCGATGACAGTGGGGGCCGCCTCTTTGCTTTTATCGTAGCGGAGGGCGACTGCTTTTTTTATCGGCGGTTTGTTGCCGGAATCTTTTTTTTCAGTCATTATGGGCGGGAGGATCAGAGGGTGGTGAAGTGGTGTGCTTCGTATCGTTTAAAGTTAATGTTTATTCTTATACCATTATATAGTGGAAAGGCATGAAATTCGAGCAAACATTGTTACCGGCCACCTTGATCAGGCGTTATAAGCGATTTCTGGCTGACGTGCAGCTTGCCGACGGCAGCCTGCTCACTGTTCATTGTCCCAACTCCGGCAGCATGGCTGGGTGCGGGGAGGAGGGCAGCCCAGTGCTGCTTTCGAAATCAGACAACCCGCGCCGCAAGTATGCATATACCTGGGAGATGGTTCAGGTTAACGGCGGGTGGGTTGGCATCAACACCATGCGCACCAATCATCTGGCCCGGGAGGCCTTTGCGGCTGGGGTGGTGAGCGAGATTGGCTTTGTTGACGAGATTCGCGCCGAGGTTAAGGTGTCGGAGCGCAGTCGCCTTGACTTTCTCCTCAGGCAGGGCGATGAGCAGATCTATGTGGAAGTGAAGAATTGTACCCTGGTGGAGGATGGCGCGGCCATGTTCCCGGATGCGGTGACGGCTCGTGGCACCAAGCATCTTGAGGAATTGGTCAAATTACGGCGGGATGGTTTCGGGGCGGTGATCTTTTTCTGCGTGCAACGGGGAGATGGTGATTATTTTTCTCCGGCCACCCATATCGATCCGGTTTATGCTGAGACCCTCAGGCGGGTGGTCGCCCAGGGGGTGATGGTTTTGGCCTATCGGGCCAAGGTGGGGCCGGAGTCAATCCTGGTTACGGAAAGTTTGCCGGTACGATTATGATGATCGCTTCGGTTGGAGTGATAAGGAACGTGTGTAGATGAAAGAAGAAAAAAATGTCGCCCCCAAGGCGGTGGTACTGTTGAGCGGAGGCCTTGATTCCACCACTGTTTTAGCCATTGCCAAGGCAGAGGGGTATCAATGTTATTGTCTAAGCTTTGCCTATGGGCAACGCCAGGAAGTAGAGCTTGAGCGGGCCCGGGCCACGGCCATCCGTTATGGGGCCAGCGAGCACCTGGTGTTGCGCGGAGATCTTGACCGAATCGGCGGCTCGGCTCTGACCACTGAGGTGGCGGTGCCCAAGGGGAGAAGCTTTGTGGAGATGGATGCGGAGATCCCGGTGACCTATGTGCCGGGTCGTAATACCCTCTTTTTGTCCTATGCCATGGCCTGGGCGGAAGTGGTGGGCGCCACCGAGATCTTCATCGGCGTTAATGCTCTGGATTATAGTGGCTATCCTGATTGTCGTCCTGAATACCTTGAGGCCTTTGCCAAGATGGCCAATCTTGCCACCAAGGCAGGAGTGGAGGGGAGAAAGCTGCAGATCCGCGCACCGCTGATGGAGATGACCAAGAAGGAGATTATCCAGCAGGGCGTCGCCTTGGGGGTTGATTATTCCCTCACCCATAGCTGTTATGATCCCGCTGCTGATGGGCGGGCCTGCGGCGGATGTGATTCATGCCGGTTGCGCCTTAAAGGTTTTGCCGAGGCCGGGTTGACCGATCCCGTGCTCTATCAGGATTAAGGGGGAGAGGATGGGTAGTGTCGAGGCAAAATCCATGGCCGCAGTGGGCGATTTGTTCATGGTCGGGATACCCGGCCTGAGCATTGATGATTCCACCGTGGCGTTGGTTCGTGATTGCCGAATCCATAATTTTATTCTTTTCAAACGGAATGTTGCCGACCCGGACCAGTTGCGCAAGTTGTGTGCGGACTTGAACGATCTGTGCCGTGAGCATGACTTGCCCTTGCCTCTGATCTCTATTGATCAGGAGGGAGGGACGGTTGCTCGTCTGGAGCCACCGTTTACCCAGTTTCCAGATGCGCGGCAGTTGGCGGATGGCCCGGAACCGGCAGCGGCGGTGCGGGAGTATGCCACCATCTGTGGCCGGGAATTGCGTGGGGTTGGGATCAACATGAATCTGGCCCCGGTTCTGGATGTTAGCCCAGCCGGGGAGGGCAGGTTCATGGAGCGGCGCTCCCTGGGGGGCGATCCGGTTCAGGTGGCCACCCTTGGCTGTTTGATTATTGAGGGGTTGCAGGCGGAAGGGGTGGCGGCCTGCGTGAAGCATTTTCCTGGCCTTGGCGCCGCGATTCTCGATCCGCATCTGCAATTGCCCACGGTTGCGCAATCTCGGCAACAGCTTGACGAAATCGATCTGGCGCCGTTTCGGGCCGCAGCCAAGGCAGGGGTTGCCGCCTTCATGACCTCGCACACCATTTACAGCGCCATTGATGCCGAATACCCAGCGACTCTTTCCCCCTCGATCCTGGAAGGGGTGTTGCGGCGGGAGGTTGGTTATGAGGGGTTGGTGATAACCGATGATCTTGAGATGGGGGCCATTGAGAACGACGGGACCGTGGCGGCGGCCGCCCATGCAAGTTTTCTGGCCGGGGCTGACCTGTTGCTGATCTGTCATGATCACGGAAAAATTCGTCAAGCCCATGCCCGCTTGCTAGCCGGACTGGTTGCAGGAGAGTTTTCCCCGCTGCGTCTGCAAGCCTCCCGGGCGCGGATTGCCTTGGTTCAGCAGCGATACTGTGATGTTGATTAACTGAGGCGGCATCTTTTAAGGGATCTTGCAAAATTGCTCTTATGTTTGAGTACTGTGTTGTAGCCGAAAAGAAAAATGTTCACATATCCTTAATCTGCTGCGTTTTTTATTTCCGACTGCGCCTTGTCCTCTAACAAAATTGCTGATTTTTTAAGACACTTATGGCTGTTGGTGATTTGTGAGGTTGTATTGCGCGGCCCGGATCGCTATATTATAGATGTGCATCATCAATAGAAGCATTAGAAGCATTCTCCAAACGGTGATCGGCTGCATGACAGTCGGTTGCGGCGTATTAATATTTAGCGGAGGAGTATATGGAACTTCAAGTAGAAGGCCGGAAACTGGACATCAGGAAGTCATGGCAGGACAAAATCGAGGCAGAGAAAGAGCGGTTGATTCGACATCATCCTGGTCTGGTTCATCATTTGCGGGTTACGGTGGAAGGTACCTCGCAGCATAAGGAAGGTGGTTATGAGCTGGTGGTTGTCGCCTCGGTGCCCAATGACACCGTGGTGGTAAAGCGTAAGGGGGAGACGGTTCGGCCATTGTTGGGCGAAGCGTTTGATACCCTGGGGCAACAGTTAAAAGAGCTACAGCGCAAACGGCGGCAGACGGTTAAAGAAGCTGAGCCGGCCGGCGCCACCATTTGCACCGGTTCCATCAAAAGTCTTTTCCCTTTTGAGTCGTATGGTTTTATTGTTAACCCCCAGGGACAGGAAATTTATTTCCATGAGAATGCCCTGAAGGATATTACCATGCAGCAGTTGGTTGAGGGCGATGCGGTTCGTTTCGGTGAAGGTGAAGGCGATAAAGGTCCCACCGCCACTTGGGTGAAACCGGCCAAGTAAATTGGCAACCTTGTCGCTGCGCAGTGGTTGGTCACTGGGTAACGATAATGTTTTGGTAAGTAAAAATGAATACGGGAGGGGCGTTTTGCCCCTCCCGTTTTTTAGGATAAAGTGACATGTCAGTTTTGCAACAGGCGGATATCGGCGCCAAGTATCTGGAGGCCAGCGAAGAAGATCTTTTTGCGCGGATTGCGGCCCGGAAAGAAGAATTCGGCGAAGATCTGCTGATCCTTTGCCACCATTATCAGCAGGAGGCGGTCTTCAGGTTTGCAGACTGCACCGGCGATTCCCTGAAACTTGCCCGCAATGCGGCGGAGTCCACTGCCCGCTATATCGTTTTTTGCGGGGTGCATTTTATGGCCGAGTCTGCTGATATCCTCACCTCCGATCAGCAACAGGTGCTTCTGCCCGATCTGCGGGCCGGTTGTCCCATGGCCGACATGGCTTCTGTTGAAGAGGTTGAGGGGGCGTGGGCGGAACTTGCCGAGGCCACCGGTAATGCCCAGGTGGTGCCGGTAACCTATGTTAATTCCTCGGCGAGGATAAAGGCTTTTGTCGGTGAGAAGGGTGGTTCGGTCTGCACCTCCTCAAACGCTGAGCGCGTGCTTACCTGGGCGCTGGCAGCGGGGGAGAAGGTGTTCTTTTTTCCCGATGAACATCTGGGCCGTAATTCCGCCCATGCCCTTGGCATTGCCGAGGATCAGGTGGTGCTCTGGCAACGGGACCAGCCCTTGGGTGGCAATACGGCCGAGCAGCTGCAACGGGCGAAGGTGATTCTCTGGGATGGTTACTGTACCGTGCACCTTCAGTTTCAGGCCGAGCATGTCCAGCAGTGGCGGGCCAAGGATCCAGAGATTAGGATTATCGTCCATCCCGAGTGTAGTCGTGAGGTGGTGGGGATCGCCGATGACTATGGCTCCACCGAGGCGATTATCAAGGCGGTGACTGCGTCGCCCCCGGGATCCCATTGGGCAGTGGGCACCGAGATCAATCTGGTAAATCGGTTGCGCTTGCAGCATCCAGATAAGGAGATTCATTCTCTCTCCCCCTTCCAGTGCCTCTGCTCTACCATGTATCGGATCAAGCCCGCCTACCTGTTGTGGATTCTGGATAATCTTGCGGTGGGCAAGATGGATAATCAGATTACCGTTGATGCCGGGACAGCCGAGCTTGCCAAACGCTCCCTTGACCGGATGCTTGAGATTTGAGTATGGGAAATATCTATTTTGATAATAATGCCACCACCCCCATTGATCCGGCGGTTCGTGAGGCGATGCTCCCCTATCTTGAGCAGTGGTTCGGTAATCCATCCAGCGGCCATCGTTTTGGTGAAGCGGCCCATGGGGGGATCGAAGCGGCGCGGCAGCAGGTCGCCGCATTGTTACAAGCTCCTCCCAGCCGCTTAATTTTTACCAGTGGTGGCTCTGAGGCTAATAACCTGGCGATCTGGAGCGCGGTTCTGGCCCACCCTGAACGCAAGCATATTGTTACCTCGGCGGTGGAACATGCCTCGGTGCTAGCGCCTCTGGCCTTCTTGCAAGAGAAGTTCGGTTATGAGGTTGAGATCCTGCCGGTGGATCAGGGTGGCGATTTTGATCTTGTTGCCCTGGCTGCGGCAATTCGCCCCGACACGGCATTGGTTTCCCTGATGGGGGCCAACAACGAAACCGGTGTGCTTTGGCCGGTGGAGAGGATTGGCGCTCTCTGTCGGGAGCGGGCGGTATTTTTTCATTGCGATGCGGTGCAGCTGGTGGGCAAGCAAAGCCTTGATCTGGCCACGTTGCCGGTTGATTATTTGACCATCTCGGCTCACAAGTTGCACGGCCCTAAGGGGACGGGTCTTCTCTACGCCCGGCGGATGGTGCCGGTGACGCCGATGATCATGGGCAGTGGTCAGGAGCACGGCCTGCGTACCGGCACCGAAAACGTGGCCGGGATTGTTGGTTTCGGCAAAGCTTGCCAACTGGCGGGCAGCGCCATTGCTGAGCATGCTGAACTATTGGGGGGGATGCGGGATCGGCTGGAAGCGGGTATTGTCGCCGAGATCCCCGCCGCCCAGATCAACGGTGGGGCCATGGCCAGGCTTGCCAACACCACTAATGTCAGTTTTAAGCATGCTTCCGGAGCAGCGATGATTCAGGAGCTGGATGAGCGGGGGATTGCGGTTTCGGCCCATGCCGCCTGTCACAGCGGAGACCTTGATCCATCCCATGTCCTGCGGGCCATGGCGGTGGCGGAGTCATATCTGCATGGCACCTTGCGGATCAGCCTGAGTCGGTTTAATACCATGGCGGAGGTGGAGGAAGTTCTTGCTGTCTTGCCTGGTATTGTTGCTAAATCCAGGCAAGGTTTTGCTCTATAAGCAAAGATGTTGTTTTCAACGCTGAGTTATCAACATAAAAAAGAGAAAAAATATGTGCGGGATTGTTGGCTATGTAGGAAAGCGGCGGGTGGTACCGATTATTCTGGAGGGGCTCAAGCGTCTGGAGTACCGAGGCTATGATTCCGCCGGCTTGGTTTATCTGCAGGACGGCAAGCTGCATAAATATCGTAGCGAGGGAAAGCTGGCCAACCTTGAAGAGAAGATGGAGGCGGTGGCCGATATCAACAGTGGCATCGGTCTTGGTCATACCCGTTGGGCCACCCACGGCGCTCCTTCCGAGCGCAATGCCCATCCCCACACCGATTGCACCGGTGAACTGGTGGTGGTGCATAATGGCATCATTGAAAATTACCATCTTCTGCGGGACGGGCTCCAGGCGCGTGGGCATATCTTCAAGTCGGAGACTGATACCGAGGTGCTGGCGCATCTCATTGAGGAACATCTTGACGGTGATCTGGTCAGTGCCGTGCGAAAGGCGGTGGCCCTGGTTGAGGGATCTTTTGGGCTGGGGGTGATGTGGACTGGTGAGCCGGATACGCTGGTTGCTGCTCGCAACCAGAGCCCGCTGGTCTTGGGGGTTAAAGAGGGGGGCGGTTGCCTGATGGCTTCCGATATTCCGGCTCTTTTGCCCTATACTAATCAAGTGGTATTTCTTGACGATCAAGAGTTGGCGGTGTTGGGCCGTAAAAGCTGGCGGGTGGAGGAACTTGCCACTGGCAAGCCGGTGAGCAAAGAGATCCACTCCATCGACTGGAACGCGGCCATGGCGGAAAAGGCTGGTTACAAGCATTTTATGCTGAAGGAGATCTATGAGCAGCCGCAGGCGATTCTGAATACCTATCGCGGCAGGATCGATCCTGAAACCGGGGGGGTTGATCTGCCCGAGATTGGTCTTAATGAGGAGCAGTTGCGCGGCATCGAACGCATTGCTCTGGTTGCCTGTGGCACCTCCTGGCACGCTGCTCTGGTGGCCAAGTACTGGCTGGAGAAATGGGTGGGGATTCCGGTGGAGGTTGATATCGCCTCAGAATTTCGTTATCGGCGATTGTTGCTCAATGACAAGGTGCTGGTGATTCCCATCTCCCAATCCGGCGAAACCGCCGATACCCTGGCGGGGCTGCGGCGGGCGAAAGCCATGGGGGCTACGGTGGTCACCATCTGCAATGTGGTGGGCAGCACCATGACCAGGGAGGCGGACGGGGTTATCTACACCCATGCCGGGCCGGAGATCGGGGTTGCTTCCACCAAGGCCTTTACCTGCCAGTTGACGGCCCTGTTCCTGCTTACCCTCTATCTTGGTCGGGTGCGGCAGACTTTGGCGGCGGCTGATTGCCATGAGTTGGCGCAAGGATTGTTGAGCCTGCCCGCCATGCTTGAAAAAGAGTTGCCCCGTTTGCAGAAAGAAACGGCGGTGATTGCTGAGGAGTTTGCCAAGAGTCGGGATTTTCTCTATCTGGGGCGGGGGGTTAATTTCCCCATCGCTCTGGAGGGAGCCTTGAAGCTTAAAGAGATCTCCTACATCCATGCCGAAGGTTATGCCGCCGGAGAACTCAAGCACGGCCCCATCGCTTTGGTTGACCGGGAAATGCCCATTCTGGCCTTAGTGCCAAAGGATGGGGTGTACGAAAAGGTGATTTCCAATGTCGAGGAGGTCAAGGCGCGGCGCGGGCGTTTGATTCTTGTTGGTAATGAGGGCGATTCAAACCTTGCCCGGATCGGCGACAGTTGGCTTTCCCTGCCGGATATCCATGAAGATCTGGCCCCGATTCTCTATACGGTGCCTTTGCAGCTTCTTTCTTATGAGATTGCCTCCCTGCGCGGCTGTGATGTCGATCAGCCCCGTAACCTTGCCAAGAGCGTTACGGTGGAATAGGGGCGTGGCGACCATGGTGGTCGTCGGCCTTTTTTAATTCTCCATAGCCCAGCCCCTAATGTGAGTTTTTTACGTGTCTGTAAATTTGTTTTCCTCTCCTGCCGCCGGTCATAGCGATGGCGGTGGGTCATCGCCATGGCCATTGTTCTTCCTGCCCGGTTGGGGTTTTGATGGCCGGGTGATGGCGTTGGCCCCCTCCCCGGTTGTCTGTCATGCCCCGGCACGGTTTTTGGACCCTGCCGAGTTGGTGGAAGATCTGGCCGCATTCCTTGATGGTCAAGGGATTGCAAAGATCCGTCTGGCCGGTTGGTCAATGGGGGCAAACCTTGCCCTTGATTTTGCCAAAGCGCATCCTGCGCGGGTGGATTCCCTGTTGCTCTTTGCCATGCGGCAAAGCTGGCCGGAAGAAGAGATTGCGTCCATCCGTCGCGACCTAGATGCCGATCCTGTCGCTTTTATGCATTCCTTTTACCGGAAGTGTTTTGTTGGTGACCGGGCCGCCTATGGTCGTTTTGTTGAGAGTCTAGAGGATGATTATCTGGAGACCATGGATTTGCCTCTGCTCCATCGTGGTCTTGATTACTTGTTAACCTCGCCGGGTGGTGAGGGCAGGGTAAGGGTTAATGATCTCCATCTGCTCCATGGTGGTCGTGACATTATTGCCCCGGTGGCTGAAATGGTGCAAATTCCTGGGGCAAGGGTGGAGATAGCCGAAAAGAATGGCCATGCGTTGTTTCTGAGTCCAGATTTTATCTGGCCGGAATGCGGGCTGGCGGCGCGAAAAAAAACCATCCAGGCTCGTTTTTCAAAGGCAGCGGCCACCTATGAAGATCATGCTGAGGTGCAAAAAGAAGTGGCGCAGGGGTTGGCAGCGCGGCTCCCGGTCTCTGAGCCTGGTCGTATCCTTGAGATTGGCTGTGGCAGCGGCAACTACACCGCGCTGCTGGCGGAGCGTTATCCTGGGGCCGACATTCTGGCCCTGGATTTTGCCCCCGGTATGATTGAGGCTGCTCGCAGCAAGTTTGTTGATGATGCGCGGATTGAATTACGCTGTTGCGATGGCGAGGAGTTTCTTGCCTCCGGTGCCGAGCATTTTGACCTGATTACCTCCAATGCCACCCTGCAATGGTTTGATTCCCCCTTAACCGCGATTGCTGGAATGGCCGGGGTTTTAAATGATTCCGGGATGTTACTATGTTCCCTGTTTGGGCCGGAAACCCTTGGGGAGTTGGCTTTGGGATTAAGTGAGGTTTGCGGAAGACAGGTGCATTTGCCGCCCCATGGTTTCCCAACCCTTGCTGATCTTCGCACCGCTTTGGCTGGGAAATTTTTGGAATTGTCCTGCACCGAACAACTGGTGCAACGGCAATATGGTTCCTTGCGAGAATTGTTGCAGCATATCCGCAAGACCGGCACCAGTGGCTGGCGGTTGGCTTCGCAACCGTTGCTGACCAAGGGGAGGATGCGGGAGCTTGAAAGGTGGTTTTTGTCGCAGTATGGTGGTTATCAAGTTACCTATCAGGCCATTGCTGTCAAAGGTGTCAAAAGGTAGTGTCGGGAAGGGTGCTGTTTCTTTGCCGAAATAATAATCTGCCTCTGTTGGAGTTCGGGTCTGTGCCAAGTATTATTACAGTAGATGTCCGGGTTGAAGGTGGGTATTGATTAGAGTAGCTTAATCATAACAATGGAAATGGGTATGTTGTTCTTGTTCTCCCTTTGGATTTGCCGGATATTTTCCTTAAACTGATTTGGAATGAAGGTATAATTTAACCCCCTATGTCTAATTCAGAGAAAGATACAATCCTTGTGGTTGATGACGAAAGAGGGAATCGCGCTATTCTCACTGAACTTCTTGGTGATGTCCATAAGCTTATCCTTGCTAAAAACGGTGTTCAGGCCCTGGCCTTGGCTCGGGAACACCTGCCCGATCTCATCCTCCTTGATGTGTTAATGCCGGAGATGGACGGCCATCAACTGATCAGACTCCTGAAACAGGACGACGCCAGCCGCCATATTCCGGTTATCTTCATTTCCGCTCTTGATTCTGTTATGGATGAAGAGGTCGGCTTGGAGTTGGGGGCTGTCGATTATATTGCCAAGCCTTTTCATCCCGCGATAGTCAAGGCGCGGGTGCGCAACCATCTGCAAGCCTACCGACAGCGCCAGATGCTTGAACGGCTGGCTAATATTGATGCGCTGACCGGTATTCCCAACCGTCGACATTTTGAAGAATCTCTGGCCAACGAGGTTCGGCGCTGTGCCAGGGCGGAGGTTTCGCTTTCCCTGGTGATGGTAGATGTGGATTATTTTAAGAAATTTAATGATCATTATGGGCATGGGGCTGGGGATCTGATCCTGCGCAAAATTGCCGAAACGATACAAAAAGTACTTAATCGCCCTGGTGATTTTGTCGCCCGTTATGGTGGTGAGGAATTTGTTCTTATCCTGCCTGGGAGCGATGTCCGTGGGGGCAAGCGAGTTACTGAAAAAATACGCGCGGCAGTGGAAGCTTTGGGGGTGCAGCATGCCTGTTCGAAGGTGTCGGAATGGATCACGGTCAGCCTGGGGGGGGCCACGGTGGTGTCGACTCTGAATCAGGCGGAGGTTGATGGCTTGCTGATCATGGCTGATCGAAGACTCTATGAGGCAAAGAACCAAGGCCGAAATTGCGTGGTCTGGGATGAGTAGCTTGCCGCCGATTTTCCCAACGAGTTTCTTTGTTATTTTGTAACTGCTTACAGGGTATCAAGGAAATAAGGTCTCTACCCTGTGACTCGTTACATTTTTTTTATAATCAAACATGACGGATAAATCTTGATGATGAATAATTCTGAGCCGCGATCATCGCTTGGGATGGGTATCAATTGGCGAGATTCCTTGACCACGCATACTTTGTTGCAGATGGCGATCCGGATCACCTTGGTGGTGCTGGCGGTTGCCGGCTTGAGTTATTGGCATATTGTTTCCATTCTGGAGCAGGAAACCCATGATAAGTTGTTGAAGTACATCACCGAACGGGGGAGTAAGGAAAGCGCGATATTTCTTCTCGCCGAAGACAACCACCGTGTTTTTGCTGAGAAATTTCTTAAATATCGGCAACTGCGCCCCGATGTCAGTGAAGCGGCGTTTCGTAAATTTTTCGAGCATCTGCCTGATGGCACCACCCGACTTCGTAAGGAGGTTTATACCGGCATTCAGCGTCATGATGGCTGGATCAGTCGCTATACCACCGGGTTTGTCGGCCGCAATGCCCCCATTGGTAAACAGGAGTTTCGCAATCGTCTAATCGCTGGTTACGAATTGGTTGACCAGTTCGGCGATGCCTGGACCAACCGTTTTGCCAACGTCTATATCGCCATGCCGGAGAATGTTAATATCGTCTATTGGCCAGGGGTTTCGTGGGCCTGGAATGCCGATCCCTCTCTGGATGTTAATACCGAGGAGTGGGTTTTTATTGCTGACCGGGAGCATAATCCCAAGCGGGAATCGGTGTGGACCGGCCTCTATTACGATCAAACTGCCGATGAGTGGATGGTCTCTTGTGAAACGCCGGTTGATGAAGGGGAGCGTAATCTTCTTAATGTCGGCCACGATATTTTATTGAACAATCTTTTTGATCGGGTCTTTAACGACCAGCTGCAAGGCACCTATAATTTTATCTTCCGAGAGGATGGTCGTCTGATCGCCCATCCTGGTAAGGTCGAGGAACTTAAAAAGGCTGCGGGACTCTTGATGATCGATGATCTCAAAGATCCGCAATTGTCTGGAATGTATTCCCGCATTGTGGCAACCTCCAAAGCCTTGGGCAAGGATGTTTTTATTGTCGATGATACCGAAAGCGACGCTCTTCTGGCGGTGTCCAGAATTAAGGGGCCTGATTGGTTTTTCGCGTTGGTTTATCCGAAAAGCCTTCTGCAGTCAGCGGCTAGATCAACGGCAGAATTTATTCTTCTGCTGGGCCTTGCTTCTCTCTTTATCGAGTTGTTGATGTTGTTTCTAGTCCTGCGCAACAAGGTTGTCGCCCCATTGCGCAGCTTTATGCAAGCTTCGCAGGAGGTTAGACAAGGCCATTATCAACTGGTAGCTGCCGGGGATATCCCTTTGCCGGAAGAGCGTACCGATGAGGTGGGGATGTTGGCACGCGCTTTTCGCCAGATGGCGGTGAGTGTTGATGACTACCGGGACAATCTGGAGAAAAAGGTCGCTGTCCGCACCAGTGAACTGGCGGAGGTGACGGAGAAGGCGCAACAGGCCAGCGAGGCGAAATCTGACTTCTTGGCCAGGATGAGTCACGAGATCAGAACGCCGATGAATGCCATTATCGGTCTGAGTCGCTTGACCTTAAGGTCTGATCTTAACCACAAGCAAAGGGATTACCTGGAAAAGGTTGTTTCTTCTTCGGATACCTTGTTGAGGGTTATTAACGATATTCTTGATTACTCTAAGATAGAAGCGGGCAAGTTGACTTTGGAGATCATCACCTTTGATCTCAACGAGGTGTTCAAGAGTGTCGGGGCGGTGACTTCTCTAAAGGCGCAGAGTAAGGGGTTGGAGTTCCTCTTTGATATCCGTCGGGAAGTGCCACGTTTATTGGTGGGCGACGGGATACGACTTAGTCAGATTTTGATTAATCTCGCTAATAACGCGGTGAAATTTACCGAAACGGGTGACATCCTTATCGAAGCTGAGCTGTTGGCCCAACAAGCTGGCAAGGCAACCTTACGTTTTCAGGTTAAGGATACCGGCATTGGTATTGATCAGAAGCAGCAGGCAGATCTTTTCAGTTCTTTTTCCCAGGCGGATGGTTCCGTAACCCGTCGTTTCGGCGGCACCGGCCTGGGATTGGCCATCTGTAAGCAGCTCGCCGAGATGATGGATGGAGAAGTTGGGGTCAGCAGTATCCTGGGCAAAGGTAGTTGTTTTTGGTTTACCGCCGTCTTTGGGGTGGAGGAAGAAGCGCCGCCTCTGTTGGTTGATAAACTGAAAGGAAACCGGGTGCTGGTGGTTGACGATAATGCTTGTGCCCGCGCAGTGTTTTTACACAGTCTCGAGAATTTTGAGATGCGGGTGGATTGTGTCGAGAGCGGAGTCAAAGCTTTGGCGGCGATGAAGGCGGCATCCCAGGAAAAAGACCCTTATCAGTTGCTGCTTCTCGATTGGAATATGCCGGAGTTGGATGGGATTGCCACCGCCCGGGCTATTCAGGAGGATGGGGAGATTGGGGAGGTTCCGTCGATCTTGATGGTAACTGCCTATAACCTTGAAGAGGTATCTGGACTCATTGGCGAGGTTGGCATTGGTCATCTTCTCACTAAGCCGGTTAGCGAGTCTACTCTCCACGATGCGTTGGTTGAAGCGTTGTTGGGGGAAGAAATCTCTGACCTCCGGCAGGAATATCGAGCCAAGCGACAAGGACAGCATTGCAATCTGGGATCGGTGAAGGGCGCGCGGATCTTGCTGGTTGAGGACAGTCCGCTTAATCGCGAGGTGGCCATGGAGTTTCTTGCTGAAACTGGGGTGGTTATTGATGTTGCCACCAACGGTGTTGAGGCCGTGAAAATGGTTGGAGCCAATGATTACAAACTTGTCTTAATGGATATTCAGATGCCGGAAATGGATGGACTTTCGGCAACCAAGCTGATTCGTAGCGAGGTGCGGAATCAAAATCTTCCCATTGTCGCTATGACCGCTCACGCCATGAACGGTGACCGTGAGCGCAGTCTTGAGGCGGGGATGAACGATCATCTCACTAAACCCATTGACCCTGATCGTTTGTTTGCTTCCCTTGAACGTTGGATCAAGGGCGAGGGTTGTGCTTTTCCGGCGAAGGAGAAGCAAGAAGATAAAAAAGTGCGCCCGGAAGGAGTTTGTTTTCCCGTTCTAGACGGGATTGATACCGCGCAAGGGCTTGCCAATTGTTCGTACAAGGTTGAATTTTATCGGCGCTTGTTGGTGATTTTTTTGAGTGATTTCGGAGATGGTCCGCAGAGGATGCAGATGTTGCTTGAGCAAGGTGACCAGGAAGGGGCGCATCGGCTCGCGCATACTGTGAAATCAGGGGCAGCGAATATTGGCGCCATGGAGCTGGTGGCTTTTGCGGCAAGATTGGAATCTCTTTTGCAAGAAGGGACTGTGGATGCTGCTTTGGTGGAGGATTTTGTCGGCGAATTGGGCAGAGTATTATCTGCTTTGGAGGATCTCTCGCCGGTTAAATCACCGGTGCGCGGAGTGAGCAGCGTAGGTGATACCGAGCAAATTCTTACCCGCTTGGAAAAGTTCCTCAATGAGGATGATGCCCAGGCGGAAAATGTGTTGGGTGAACTAAAGAGTGTGCTTGTTGCCGAGGAATTTTCCGAGGACTTGCATCACTTAACCGATGTAGTCGAAGATATCGAGTATGCTGACGCCTTGCAGATAGTGGCGGAAATTCGCAATAAGCTTGGTTAAAGGAGGGGGCTGATGGCGCAGGTTGCGGCGGCAAGTAGCAACACAATTTTTGTTACTGGTACCGGCACTGAAGTTGGGAAGACTTTTGTCTCTGCTCTGCTGCTGCGCCTAGCTAAAGAACGGTTCAAGGTCGGTTATCAGAAATGGGTGAGCACCGGTGGTGAATTGCCGGAGGATTGGCGATTTTGCCGGGAAACGGCGGCAATGGCATTGGATATGGCGGCTCTGGAGCGGGAGGTTCCTTTCCGTTTTCGTTATCCTGCCTCGCCGCATCTTGCTGCTGAGCGCGAAGGGCGTGAGGTTGACCCACAGGTGATCATCAGTTGTTATCATGAGGTGGCCGCGGCCCATGAGTTGCTCATTGTCGAGGGGGTGGGTGGTTTGCTGGTGCCGCTGCGGCGAGACTTGCTGCTGGTTGACTTGTTAGCGCAGCTTGCCCCTCCGACCTTGTTGGTGGCGAAAAGTGGCCTTGGCACCATTAATCATACCCTCCTGAGCCTGGAGGCGCTTCGTTCCAGGAACATTCCTGTTCTTGGGGTGGTTTTTTCCGATGGGGAGGAAGATGTCCCTGCTGAGGATTTAGTTAGCGACAACCTGCGGGTTGTCGCTGAGAGCGGTCACTGCCAGGTGTTTGGTCGGTTGCGTCGGCATCAAACCCGCGAGGAGGCGATTGCAAGTTTTGCCCCTATCGGCTCGGCCATTCTTGCCGCTATTGCTGGGTGATTTCCTTGCATCTTCGGCACCATGCAAACATTTACAGCTCCGGGTAGCGAGGAAAGAAGGTTTTTATCCCAAGAGTAGTTGCATTGATGGTTAAAAATAATACCAGATTGTTTGATAGTTATCAGTGTTCTCGCCGATAAGATCCAGTCTCTCTAAATAATCGAGGATCGGTACATCTGTTGCCAAGTATGATTGGGTGGTTTCGGAGATGTTTTTCTCCCACGGGTAGAATTCATAGACCCGTGAGCCGTCATCCAGGATGGTGAGTAGATCCCGGTGTTCTCTCGATTTCAGGTAGTTTTTACCCAGTCTTGGCAAGTTGAATACCGCTTCGTCGGTTCGTTCGAGACCCGGCAGCAGTCTGGCCTCTTCCTGTTGTTCCTGCAGCAGTCTGGCGATGGGCACCCGGTAGCTGATGGTCTCTTCCTTGCCCTTGGTGTTGAAAGTGTAGTACGGATCGATGCCGATAAGGCGCAGTTTGCGGCGCAGGGCGGCAGCTTCAAAACGTCGCGAACTGTAAAAGGTATAGACCAGCTGGTTGTATACCGATATTCCCCGAGTTCGCAAGCGGTGCACGGCCTCTGCCATTTCCGGGGTTATCTCGTAGGGGTGCTGGACATGGGTGATCAAGGCCACGGTGCGTTTGCCTGGTTCACGAAAACTGGCGATCAGGTCGGCAAGTTTTTCGGTGATCCGCATGGGGATTGTCACCAGGGTGCGAGTACCGATGCGGATACGTTCAATGTTGGGGAGCCGGGCTACCTTGCCGAGAATATCTTCCAGTGCCTTGTCGCCCATGGCCAAAGGGTCGCCACCGGTAATCAGTACCTCGCGGATGGCTGGATGATCGCCGATCCATTTGATCGCGGCGTCAATCTGTTTGTAGCCGGCAAAGGCATTGCTGGCCATGGCATTGTCGATTTCCCAGTTGCGCTGACAATAGACGCAGATCTGCGGGCAGGTGTTGAATGGTTTGAGGATGCAGATTGATGGATAACGGCGGGTGATCAGGTCGATGGGCGAGGTGTCTTCTTCACCCATGAAATCAAGCTCGGCGGTTTCTCCGCTGGTGCAGATATTGTCAACATAGTCCATGGGCGGCAACACTTGCGCGCGGATGGCGGTGTCGCGATCACTTTCCTCATCGTCCATCAGGGACAGATAGTAAGGGGTGATGCCGAAGGGGAGGTTTTTCTCACGGGCCGCAGTCACTGCCGCCCGTTGTTCCTCGCTCAGGTAGACTAATTCTGCAAGTTGTTCAGCGTCGCGGATGATGTGCTTGACGTGCCAGCGCCAGTCTTGCCAGTCGTTGTTGCAACTATCCAGCACCTTCAAAATTTTCTTGCGGCGAGCTTGACGTCTTTTGATCGCCTCATGGTCGAGGCCGAAGGCAAAACGGTCGATGCGGCGTTCAACTTCACCCCAGAGGGTATCCAGTTGTTGGGAACGGTTGAGGGCCGCCTCTCTGCCTTCGCCGGAGATGGGTGGTAAACTCAAGTCGCTGAAGGCTTGTCTGGTTCCTTTGCCACGCAACCCCATGAAAATATGATGCATTTCCGCATAGAAGCCTGGGCTTAGGTCCGGTCGAGCAATGTTTTGGCCAAGATCCCATAGCGCTTGGCTGACGCTAAAGCCGGTGAGGTCGTCGGCCCGTTTTTTGAGAATGTTGCGGAGAACTCGGGCGCAATCACGGATTCTGACCAGAATGGCGGTGTTTTGGTTGTCGGGGTTTTCGGAGGCTTCAAGTTCCATAAGGTGGGAAAATTTACCCAGCTCATAGCGCATGGTTTCGGCGTTTTCTGCTTGCGTGATAGTTTCCCACAACGGGGCATTGGCATTGCGGAGATTGTTAAGGGTTAGAAATGATTTGTCCATGGGGGATACCTTTTTGTCACAAGAATAATATCGGGTTTAAGACGGTGTCGTGTAGTTATTCTTGTAAGATAAGCGAAGCTTGCAGTCGTTCCGGGGGGCTGCAAGCTTCGCTATGTTGGAATTGGGCTATATTTGCGCGTGATCCTTGCCAAGAAGGAAGAGTCAGGGTAAATCCTTGCGGATATTATCGCGTATGTTGTTCCAAAAGTGAAAAACAGGACTATCGGTAGGGAATAAGAGGTGACGGAAGGAACTGTTTGGTTTTTACATAAACAAATATATTTTATTCAGTAAGAGTGCCGTCGCCAAGTAGACTACCACCTGTTTTTATGGGTTTTTTTTGAACTATCTTCACGGCGGTGCGTCGTGAAGTTAGATAATCAAAAAAATATAGCAGATTATCTGCTTTCCGGCACCCCTAGTTTTTTGAGAATGATGCCAAGGGGGCAGAATTTGCTAAAGCCAAACTGGAATAGGTTTAGACCAACAAAAGCAGTAAGGAAATACCAGTAGGGGTGCAACCAGGTTCCCAAGGCTAGGCTGATGAGGATAAAGAGACCTGCAATAACATGAATCCAGTCGTTGATTACCATTGTTTTTTCCTTGGTGCATATATTCAATCCGTAGTTCACCCATTGGCCGGTAACTGTCGGATGTTTGGTTTGTTAAGGTTATTGCATTTCCGGACAATAAAGCTGCTGCATTGTCTTTATTAGTTCCAGGACGCGTTCGTCGGCAATTTTATTGAAGATGAAGTTAGCCTCTTTGCGGGAGCCAAGGATGCCTTGGTTGCGCAGGATGGAAAGGTGCTGTGAAACATTGGCATTGGTGGTTTTTACTTCCTCTCGGATGTCACCAACGGTCATTTCCTTGTCGCGCAGGAGGCAAAGGATTTTCAGCCGAATGGGGTGTGCCATTGTCTTGAGAAGAGCTGCAACAGGTTCATATTCTTCGTTTTCCATTTAGATCCTCTGTTGTTGAGAGTTATACTTAACACTTGTTTATGGTCAAATTAAATAAAAGCTCTTATTTGAGCTTTATTTGTACGCCGTCTTTGACGGAAACACCAAGCAGTTTTTTTGCACTGCCCTGATTGGCCGCAATCTCGAGATAATCACGGCTCCCGAATAGTGATAATAACTCGCCTGGTAATACTTCATCGAAATAGGTGCCAAGGTTGTCAATTTCCTGGTCGCCGATTGAAACCGTAAGCTTGTTTTCGGCATTATTGTCGATGAGTTGTTGCACTGTTTGTCGATCAATATTGGTGACCAGATTGCCGAAATGGTCCACCTGAATCACCATCCCCTCGATACCTTTGCCGTCTGTGGTAAGGGAAGGGGCAAGGGGTAGTTGCGTCAGTTCATCACGGTCAAGTAGTGCTCCGACTGTTTCGGCCGCTATTCCTGCGGCGAGATGTGCTGCCACCGGGGCCATAATATCCCGGCCATGGAAGGTGTGGCTTACCGGTTTTACAAATAGTTCCTCGTTGGTAACAGCACGGGCAAAGGTGAAATCCTCATCATTAAGCAGTAGGGAGAGGACACCGTTGTCCGGGGCTAAAAAAAATTGCCTTCGCGTTCCAACCAGAATTAATCGTCGCGTGCCGCCGACACCTGGATCCACCACTACGATATGGATGGTGTGATCAGGGAAATAGCGGCTACCGCTGTTGATGAGGAACGCCGCCTGGGTAAGATTATGTGGTTCAATGCCGTGACTAAGGTCGATAATGTTTGTTGCTGGATTCCGACTAAGAATAACCCCTTTCATTACCCCCACATACTCATCTTCCTGCCCAAAGTCGGTGGTCAAGGTAATGAGTCTGCTCATGGTCTTGGGGTGGTCTACTTTGTCTTCTCTTGGTTATGCATCAGGGAATTAATGCTCACCAAGGTCACGGTTTTGTCTTGGTATTGCAAGAAATCCCTTAAGGCATCCAGGGTTGCCTGGTGCGGATGAGCGATGCCAATGGCAATACCTTGTTTTTTCGCTAAAAAAGTCAGCGCGGCCAGTTGTTTCTTAACTTGTTCCTTAACTTGTTGATTGTCAAGGAAAACGTTACGGTGCATTGTCAGTACGCCAAGCTGGCGGGCAATTTGGTAGCCGACGCTGTGTGGCGAGGTTTGGCTGTCGAGGAAGAATAGGTTGCGCTGTTTGACGATGCCCAGGAAATCGCGCATGGCCGGTTCATTCTCCGTGAAGCGGGAACCCATATGATTATTGATGCCGATGGCACCAGGAATCGCGGCCAGATCTTGGCTGACGGTGCGGCGAATGGTTGTTCTATCCATGGAGAGGAAAAGCGCGCCTTGGCCGGGATCCCATTTCTTATCGGTGGCCTCCATGGGTAAATGAAGGAGGATGTCCCGGCTACGCGCCTTAGCATGTCTGAGTTGGCTCTTGGTGTGGGGGGCAAAGGGCAGGAAGGCGAAGGATAGATTAAGCGGCAGATCCAGCAGGGCATCGCCGACCTTTTTGTGATAGCCCATGTCGTCAATGACCAGAGCGAATCTGGCTTTGGCCGGTGCGGTTTCAGCAGTGACCGGGGGCAGTGGTTGCGGCCGGGGTGGCGGCATGATTTTTTTGATTAGGGCGGGTGCTTGTTTGGCCGTTGTCGACAAGGTTGTTACTGGCTGGCGATGATGCATAGCATAGGCAATGGCAAGTCCCAGTAGCGCCAGGGTAATTGTGATAGACCAGATTCGGAGATGGGAACGTTTTTTTTTGCCGTGGCGGCGACGCTTTTTTTTTGGCTGCGGCATGGCTTACTTTTGCCGGGTCAAGACGTATTGGCCCAGGCCGAGGAGCATCTTTTTTGCTTCGTTATCTGGGAAAGGGGCCAGTGCTGCGCACGCTTTCTTGACCAGACTCTCCGCTTTCTCGCGGGCGTGGATAAAGCCGTTGTTGGCATCAATGATGGCGTGGGCGGTGGCGACTTCATTTTGTCGTTCCTCCGGGCTTGCTGCCAGAAGAGCCAGTAACTGGTCGCGTTGGCTTGCCTCAGCCTGATCCAGGGCATGAAGGAGCGGCAAAGTCATTTTCCCTTCTTGGAAGTCATTGCCCACTGCCTTGCCGGTTTTGGTGGGATCGCCTTGGTAGTCGAGAAGGTCATCCACCACCTGAAAGGCGAGCCCTAAGGCCTGGCCATAATCGTGCAGGGCTTGGCGTTCTTGGGCGCTGGCTTTGGCAAAGATCGCTCCTGCTTCACAGGGAGAGCTGATTAGGGCGCCGGTCTTGCCTGCGAGGACGGAAAAATAGTTCTCCACGGAACGGTCAATCTCCATGGCGGTTTTGGCCTGTAAAAATTCCGCTTCCACCATGGAAGCGGTGGCTTTGCCGATGACGGCGAGGATTTCTGCATTACCAACGGTGCCAGCCAAGGTCATGGCGCGGGTATGTAGGTAGTCGCCAGCGAGAATCACATTGCTGTTGCCCCAAAGGGTGTTGGCGGATGGTTTGCCGCGCCGTTGTTCGGCGTGATCAATAACATCGTCATGAAGAAGGCTTGCTGCGTGTAGGTACTCGAAACTCATGGCCAACCGGTAAGCGTCGGGGGAGAGTTCGGCAGCGCAGAGGTTGGTGGCCAGCAGCATCAGCAGGGGGCGAACCCTCTTGCCACCGTTAAAGATGCCGTGGTGGATGATTTCATGGAGGGTGGGATTGACAATCTCGGCCAGATCCTTGCCCATCGCTGCATCGATCCGGGCCATTTCCGGTTTTAGGCGGGCCAGCAGTTCATCACGGTTCATTGCTCGGTTGTCTCCGAAAAAAATTGTTCCACCGTTGCCAGATCTCGGCAGATTGGGCAGGACGGCAGGCTTTTGCGAAAAGAAGCGCCGTACTGTTTGGTAAATAAACGCACATCAAGAATGGTCAGCACTCCTCGGTCACTGGCGGAGCGCAATAGTCGGCCAACCCCCTGGCGCAGAGTGAGGATGGCGCGCGGAACCTGGAACTCGAAAAATGGTTTGCCACCCTCGTCCTTGATCTTGTCCATGCGGGCCATAACCACTGGGTCGCTGGGGACCTCGAAAGGAAGCTTGTCGATGATCACACAACTGAGTGATTCGCCCGGAATATCTACCCCTTCCCAGAAACTTGCCACCGCAAAGAGCACGGAGTGGGTGTCTTGCTGGAATTCCTCCAGTAGCGCGGCCTTGGGGGCGGTGCCTTGCATGAGTAGCGGATAGGGCAAGCGGTCAGCCAGCATCTGGTGCATGGTTTCCATGGCCCGAACGCTGGTGAAAAGAAGTAGAGCTCGTCCTTGCGAGCTTTGCAATATAGCATAGATCCGATCCGGTGCCTGCTGAAAAAAGGCCGGGTCGGCGGGGAGCGGAAAGTTGTTCTCCGGCACATAGAGGAGAGCGTGGCGGCGGTAATCGAAGGGAGACGGTAACGACAGGGTGGCGGTGGCGTCGGGCAGGCCGAGACGTTCCTTAACGTAAGAGAAATTGCCGCCAGTGGTGAGGGTTGCGGAGGTAAAAACAAGGCTCTGGGTTTCGTTGTACAGGCTTTTTTGGAGTTCGCTGGCAACCTCAATGGGCGAGGCGGAAAGGACGATGCTCTTTTCCCGCCTTTCAAACCAGTAAACATGGTTGTAGTTCTGCTCGCCGGTGATGATCAAGAGTTTTTCGGCCAAGGCGTTGCAACGCCGTTCCAGGGCCATCCAGATCTCACCGTTGATGGACATCTCGTTGAGATGTCGCGCCAGCGAGGTGAAGGATACCATTAATTGCTCGACTTCACCTGACCAATTTGTCACTCGCTCGGTCACTTCAGTTAGAGGGAAACGTCCTTTCTTTTTTGGCAACAGGGTGGAGAATTGGTGGGTCTGGGTGGCCAGAACCCTGGCCAGTTGTACGGTTTTATCCCGGTTGCGGTCAGAGAGGCCGGTTTGGGCGAGGAGTTCGATATCTTTAACCAGATCTTGGATCTGAAAGTTGCTGAAGGCTGTGCCGAAATAGCGGGTGGCGATATCTTCAAGGTGATGCGCTTCGTCGAAGACCACCGCCTCGTAGCGGGGCAGAACCTCGGCATGGCCCATCCTCCGGACGGCGAGATCGGAAAAAAACAGGTGGTGGTTAACGATTAGCAGTCGGGCTCGGGCCGCTTTCTTGCGTAAGCGAGTAATGAAGCAGGTGGGGTTGTTTGGGCAAAGGGAACCTAAACATTGGGCGGTGGTGGCACTGATCTCATGCCAAAGTGGGGAGTTGTCCGGCAACCAGGGCAGCTCGGCGCGGTCACCGGTATCGGTTTCTTCAAGCCAGAGGTTGATCTGCGCCAGGTCGTTGTCGTCACCGAAGAGGTGCATCTGCGAGGCTGAGGAGAGTTTCTGCCAGCGGCTACGGCAGAGATAATTCTGGCGTCCCTTGACGCAGAGCGCGGAGCATTCCGGATCGATGTGTTTGAGAATAAAGGGGATTTCCTTGTTGAGGATCTGGTCCTGCAAGGTGCGAGTGCCGGTGGAGATAATGACTTTTCGACGGCTCAACACCGCCGGGATCAGGTAGGCCAGGGTTTTGCCGATCCCGGTCTCTGCCTCCACCGCCAGCATGGTGTTAGTGGTTAGCGTTCGCTGTACAGCCTCGGCCATGGCTAACTGCCCGGCGCGGGGTTCGTAACCGGGGAGGCCGCGGGCAAGATTGCTTTCCGGGCCGAAGAGATCGTTCATGGTCTCATGGTTTTCGCACCAAGAATTATTGTTTTCGTAACTGTCTGATATCATAGGTTTGTTTGTGGCTTTTGCTCACCGGTCGATATTGGCCGATGATTGTCTTGACATTGGTGAAAACGGTTTGATAGCCTGAACTTAGAGGTGGTCAGGTGAGCACGGTTTTGCGCTCCGGCTGTTCTGTTTGATACTCGTTCCGATAAGGAGGCGATGGTTATGATGGAAGATGTCAGGAAAATTTTGGTACCGGTAGATTTCTCGGAAAATTCGCAAAAGATTCTCCTGGAGGCGCAGCTTCTCGCCGAAAGGCTGCAGGCCAAAATCGCCGTTGTGTTTGTGGTGCAAAGCATTGCCGATTACTCCGGCTTTTTTGTGCCGCACATGCCCATCTCCCAGTTCGAGGATGACTTGTTCAAGGGCGCCGAAGGGAAGATGAAAAGTTTCATGGCTGAAAATGTTACCAGCGCTGCTGAATCGGTGGTCTTGGCCGGTGATGTCGCCGAGGAGATTATCAGCTACGCTGCGGGTAACGATGTCGGCATGATCGTTATGGGTACCCATGGCTACAAGGGGCTTGAAAAAATTTTGTTCGGCAGCGTTGCCGAGCAGGTGGTTAAAAATTCGCCTTGTCCGGTCTTGACCATTAACCCCTATAAGTAGTTTCCTTGTCAACGGGAGCAGGTTGCCTTGTTGGCGATTTGTTCCCGTTCTGCGCTGGACCTCTTTCCTTGCCAATATTTCTGTAGCCCCTTGCCATCAGACCAAATTTTTGCAGCGTAAGTACCCCTTCGTGGTTTTTTTGTCGCGCCCTGGTCTTAAAAAAGCGGTGTGAGGTGGATGAGCACGGTGTGCGGCTCTCCTGGGGCGCTATTGTTTTCGTCACTTTTACCCAGCCTTTGGCAGAGATCGGCAAAGGTTACATCTTTCAGCAGGGTGATCTGCAGTTGGCTGGTGCCGGGGGCAGTGGTTGTAAACGCGGGTGAGAGAGCGGCCTGCCATTGCGCCGATATCTTTTCTTGGTCCAAGGTTGTTTGCCCGTTTTTCATGGCCGTTTGCATCGCCTGATGGATTTCGGTAAGGATGTTTGCCGCTGAGGTGTGAAAGGTTGTGCGTTGGGCAAGGTAATCCTCTTCATTTATCCCGGTAAGGGTCGGCAGGGGAAGGGTGCAGATGGTGATGGGGGCCTGCTGGCTTTGTTGGGTGTAGGTGTCGATGATTTGCTCTGCGGCCTCGATGTTGGCGGTTGCTAACAGGGCTGGGCGCTGCTGGTTCTGGTCGGCCAAAAAAAGTCGGCACCAGGCGCGGCAGAGTAAATCATCGCGGATGGGTAGCCGAGACGGTGAGGTGGGCATTGTGGGCAGGGGAAGGTCTTCGTCGTCATCGTTGCTGTCGTGCAGTGATTGCAGCATCCGTTGCTGCATGTTGCTGACCTTGGCCAGGTGGTCGTTGATTTCACCCTCGTCGCGGTACATCTCTTCTGCCAGTTGCAGGAGCAGTCGGGTTCGCCAGAATCCTTCATCACGGTGTTTTGTTTCCTGCGGTTGCTGTTGGCTCTCGTTGGTCATGGCCCTGATCACTTGCTGAACCGATTCTTCCTGGTAATTGCCGGCAAGGGATGGCGAAAGGCTGGAAAGAAAGTTCCCTGAGTATTCTTGGGCATGGGCGCGCAGATCCTTGACCAGGCGCAAGAAGAAATTCAGGTCATCGCCCAGAGGTGCCGGGGCGTATCCTTGCACCAGACCGGTTTCGGCAAACAACGGCGCCGTTGGCAATGGGCTTTCGGTGGGACGGTAGTGGTTAAGTTTGTCAAGGATAAGTAGTAACGGTGCAACCGCAGCTAAGGTCGGGATGGTTTCTGGAAAATAGAGGGCGGAGCGTTGAGTCATTTTCATATTTCATTTCCGTGGGAGATGGGCTAGAGTTGGCGCCTATTGTGCTAACCCTTAGTTCCTTCTCGGCGAGTTATTTTTATGAAACAGTTACAAGAAAAAGCGGCGTTATTGGTAATGACAGTAGTCTATCTGCTCTGCGTGGTGCGGTATTTCCCAGGGCGGTTGCAGGATTCTCTAATTGAGACTGGGGCGCATCTGCTTTCTGCTGCTCCTTTTGCCATTGGTGGTACCATTCTCATCGTTTCGGTGTTGCAGCGGATGGGTAATGGTCGTATGCCATGGAATCGGGTGTTACGTATTTTTCTGACCATGGGGATCACCTTCGAGTTCTTTTTCGGGTTATATCATTATCTGGCCATCCATCAGCCAGCCTTGACTCCTTAGAAAATAAAACTTAGCGGATAATTGATTTGGCGTGATAGCCGGAGGGCACGGTGACATTGGGCATCACCATTGCCCCTTTTGCCATCAGGGTGCCGGGGCTAGTCACCGAGTTGCAGCCGGTCTGGACGTTGTCGCCCAGCAGTGCTCCCAGTTTGCGCAGGCCACTGTCCAGGTGGCCGTCGGTGGTTTTGATCCGAACATTACCGGGCATGAAGCGGAAGTTGGCGAGCTTGGTGCCTGCGCCCAGATTAACTTGATTGCCGAGGATTGAGTCGCCGATATAGGCAAAGTGTCCTGCCTTGGCGTCATCCAGAAAGATCGAGTGCTTGACCTCGGTGGTGTGGCCCACCACGCAGCGTGCCCCGATCAGGCAGTAACCGCGCAGGTATGCCCCTTGGCGGATTTCTGTATGGTCGCCAACGATTAGCGGCCCTTTCAGGAAGGAGCCTGATTCCACTAAAACCCCTTTGCCCAACTGGATATTTCCTCCCACCAGAACCGCGCCCGCCATCAAAACCGTGGCCTCGGCCAAGGGTTGCCCGTTTTGGCTAACCAGAAGTTCTCCCTTGGTGGCGTCGCCGAAGGCGATGCTCAATCCTTTGCTGGGAATGCGGGTGTTGTTGACCAGAACCACGGTTTCGGTCAAGGGGGTGCCGTCGCATAGCCCGGCCAGCAGCTCTCCTTGGTATTGCTGGTTATCCATATACGCTTTGAGGCCAGCCAGGGTTTGCCATGCTTGCTCGTGGGCAAAAAGGGGGCGGTGGGCATAATTGTTGGTGTCAAAAAAAAGATCGGAGTTGAGATCGGTCATGGGGTGTGCCATAAGTATAATGATAGTGAGGTGGTCGCGGTCTGGAGCGAATATCAGCGGGCAATGTTGAATTGACCGCAATATGGGCGAAATTTGCAAATTCTTCAAGACTATTTCATTATTTGCCGCTCTCTGTTTCCCTGCCTTGACTTCATGGCGGGCAATGTTTAAGTTTTCCCTGAATTTTACTGAAAACAACCTTTCCCGTCATTGTCGGGAAGGATTTCCGTACCGACGGCCATTGTCTTACCTCGGTGCTTACCATATGGAGGTTTTTTTGTGGAAACAAATGATTCCCTGACCACAGGAATGAATGATTTTCCCGATCCGGAAGGAGTTGATATCCCGGAAATGTTGCCGATGATGGCGGTTCGCGATGTGGTCGTCTTTAATTATATGATCATTCCGCTGTTTGTTGGTCGCCCGGCTTCAGTGAACGCCGTGAGCGAGGCGCTGGCCAAGGATAAGCTCCTGATGCTGGTCACCCAGAAGGATCCAGCCATTGACGAACCGGGGGTGGACGATATCTATAAATTGGGCATGGTCTGTATGATCATGCGCACCCTCAAGCTGCCGGATGGTCGGCTGAAAGTGTTGGTGCAAGCCATGCATCGGGCTCAAGTTGTGGATATTCCGCAGGTAGAGCCCTGCTTCATGGCCAAGATTGAAGTGATTGATGAGGATGAGTACCCGGAGATGTCTGTGGAGGTGGAGGCGTTGATGCGCAATGTCCGCGAGTCCACGGAAAAGCTCCTCTCCCTCAAGGGGATCATGTCCGCTGACCTGATGGTGATCCTCAACAATATTGAAGAGCCGGGGCGTCTTGCTGACCTGGTGGTTTCTAATCTGCGCCTTAAAACCCCTGATGCGCAGGCAGTTCTGGAAACCGTGGAGCCCATTGACCGCTTGCGGGTGGTGGCCGACTATCTGCACAAGGAGATGGAAGTTTCCACCATGCAGGCCAAGATTCAGACCGAAGCTAAGGAAGAGATGAGCCGCACCCAGCGCGAGTATTTCCTCCGTGAGCAGATTCAGGTGCTGAAGAAAGAGTTGGGCGAGGTTGATGACCGCTCTCAGGAGATTGACGAGCTGCGGGTGAAATTTAACAAGGGTCGCTTGCCCGCGCCAGTGAAGAAGGAAGGGCTTAATCAGCTTAAGCGTCTGGAGATGATGCACCCGGATGCCTCCGAGGCTTCAGTGATTCGCACCTATATCGACTGGCTGCTGGATGTGCCTTGGAGCAAGAGCAGCAAGGACAAGCTTGATCTCAAGCTCGCCAAGGAGATTCTTGACGAAGATCACTACGGTCTCGATAAGATTAAGGAGCGGATCCTTGAGTATCTGGCTGTTCGGAAGTTGAATAAAACCAGCAAGGGGCCGATTCTCTGTTTTGTTGGTCCTCCTGGGGTTGGTAAAACCTCGCTGGGGCGGGGCGTTGCCCGGGCCATGGGGAGAAAGTTCCACCGTCTCTCCTTGGGGGGGATGCGTGATGAGGCCGAGATCCGCGGTCATCGTCGCACCTATATCGGTGCCATGCCGGGCCGAATTATCCAGGGGCTGAAAACCGCTGGAACCAACAACCCGATCTTCATGCTTGATGAGATTGACAAGGTGGGGTCTGACTATCGCGGTGATCCATCTTCCGCGCTTCTTGAGGTGCTGGATCCAGAGCAGAATTTTGATTTCTCTGACCATTATCTCAATCTGCCCTGTGATCTTTCCAAGGTGATGTTTATCACCACCGCCAACATGAGTGACACCATTCCCCGGCCGCTCCTTGATCGGATGGAGGTGATTCGGTTGGCCGGTTACACCCTGGAAGAGAAGCTTGAGATCGCCAAGCGGTACCTGTTGCCCCGGCAGTTGAAGGAGAACGGGATCACCGCCAAGCACATCAAGATGAGCGATAATAATTTGCAGATGATTATCACCCATTACACCCGTGAGGCTGGTTTACGGAACCTTGAACGCGAGATCGGTAAGGTCTGCCGCAAGGTGGCCCGCAAGGTGGCCGAAGGAGGCAAGGGGCCTTACGCTATCACCGATAAGACCCTGGTTACCTATTTGGGACCGCCGGTCTTCCTGCCCGAGTCTGAACTTGATGTCATTGATCAGCCCGGTTTGGCCACTGGTTTGGCCTGGACCGAAGTTGGTGGCGAGATTCTCTATATTGAGGTGTCGATTCTCAATGGCAGCGGCAAGCTGACTCTCACCGGCCAGTTGGGCGATGTGATGAAGGAGTCGGCGCAGGCGGCGTTGACCTATTGCCGTTCCCGGCTGGGCGAACTTGATTTGGAGGAGAAGTATTTCGAGAGTGTGGATGTGCATATCCATGTGCCGGCCGGCG
>JAQYVW010000066.1 GCA_030145325.1 Desulfurivibrionaceae bacterium | reverse complement strand
GATGGTGACGGCTTTTTTGATGTGTTCGACGCCTAGGTCGAAGTTGCCTGACGAAAAAAGAGTTTCGGTCATGAGGATATGGTAGTCGGGGTTCTCTGGTGTGAACTCTAGGGCGCGAGTGAAGCTCTTCGTCGCTTCGTTGGTGTTCCCTTCGCACATCATGAGTTGTCCGTGGTGCGCATAGAGTTTCGCTGTTTGGTCAGCATCCAAAGTGGTGGAGAGATTCTTGTCGTTTTCTAGTTTGTTATGCCAGGATCTGATCAGATCGTCAGTTTGATTCGGGTTAATTGAGCTGTGGGCCGTGGTTATTTTTATCAAATCCAGTTGGGCGTTTATTTTGGAGTGGGCTGGGCAATACTTGAGGCCTTTGTTGAGCATCGTTGGAAATTCTTTACGACTTTGCCAGAGTTCAAAATAGTAATCACCAAGTTGGTGTTGAAATTCCTTGATCTTTTTTTCTAAATCGGGGTTCAGGGCTTTTGCGGTACTGAAAAAGTTGGCAGATTTGTCGTAGTCGGTTTGCTTGGCAGCAATACAGCCCAAGTAGAAGTTTATTTCTGCCGAATCCGGTTGGGTGGAGTGGAGGTCGTTGAGTAGGGGTTGAGCAAGAACCAGTTCGTTAGCGTTGAAATAGAATCGAGCCAGTTCCATGCGGTGCTCTTTGTTTTGGTTATCTTTTTGTAAGGTTGTGATCAGCTCTTTTTCTTCTTTCTGGAATGTTATTGTTTCGTCAATATTTCTTTCGAGAAACTTCAGGGCTCTTAACTTGAAGTCGTTAGTCGTCGATATTCGTTCTAAGCTTTTCTGTGTATATTCAAGATATTTTTCCGAACGACCTTCGAGTTGTTGCATTTCTAGCTTAAGTCGTTCGCTGGCTTGAAGTCCGACTCCTGTGATATCTTTTAGTATTAGCCAGATTTCTGGAGGGTTGTCAGATTTCTTTAGGCCTCGGTCGATGTCATTGATTTGTTTTTGGAGGTCGGTTGGTAATGTTTCGAAGGAGCGATATGTTTCGTTTGTTGTTTGCAAGCCAGTAATAGTTTTGTTGGCGTCAGATGTAAGCTCAATTGTCTTTTCGATGATTCGGTGTATTTTTTTAACTTCTGCCAGGGTGCTGGTTAGCCAGTCCGTCAGTTTGTTGGTGTTAGGGGATTCCTTTTCATTGATGAAGTCCTCAATGTTGGTGAGGATGCTCTGTGGTTTGTTGCAATATGTTTTTATTGCTTCGCGTAGTGATAGGTTTTGGGTGCCTGCGATTTGGGCTCCGCCCTCGGTGGCATTAATGTAGTGGTTTGGGTTTAGGGCAATGAGATTTTCAAAATGTTGTTTTAGGAATAGAAAAGCTCTGGTGGTTGGCACTTTGTCACCGTAATAGCCATCAATCCAGAGAAGAGAATCTTTTTTGCCAGGGGGGGTGCGATTGGGGTCAAAGGTGTGGTTGAGGGTTGCTCCCTCGACGTGGTCATTGCCTCCTTCAGCAGGAAAGGCCAGATCTTGCCCAACTAAGATGATTGGAGAGCAGCCTAGGGAGGCCGCTATTTGTATATTCATATGCGCGACGGTGCCGGCTCCTGTCATTAAAGTTTTTAAGCCGAAGGCGCGGAAGACGCTATCTTCAAAAGCACCGCGACAAAAACCCCACAGGATTTGTTTTGCCGGGAATGTTTTGGGTGTCTGGGCGTAAACTTGTGGGATACAGGCTAGGAATAAATTCTTGGCTTCGTGGCTGTTGGCAGCGATTTTTTCATAGGCAATTACGTTGCTGTCTAGAGCACCGACAATGTCCGGGGTGGTTTTGTGTGCTATTAGAGCGGGTAGGGCAGCATCTACGGCTAAAATTAAAGCTTTTCCTTTTGCTGCTAACAATTGGTCAATGTTGTTGTTTAGTGAAGGCCCTCCGGCCACCAGGATGGCCGGGATACCCTTGAATGCCCCATGTAGATTTTCCAGAAGAAGGTTGTGGTGGATTGATTTGAGGTTGCCAAAGGCGTTGTTGAGGAAGTTTTCGCCTGAAACCCGGAGGGTATTGCCGAAAATATTAAAAGCGTTAAAGATGTCAAAGGCGTTGTCGTGTAATGCTTGATAAGCGTCACGGTTGATGGCGATAGAAGGTTGGTGTTGGAGAATTATGATTGGTTCTTGCTGTATGGCGATTAGCGCCGGGGTGAGTTCTTTGTTGAGGTCATCCTTCTCGCCGAGAATGAGGATAAGGCGTGGGTCAGCAAGGAGAGGGGTGAGGTCTTGGCAATGCAGGGCTTGGTTGAAGATATCTAAGTGCAATTCGAAGATAATTAGATGTCTGCACTTGGGGCGCTGTTTGCAGATAGCCAGAGCTGCGTATCCCAGCCCCATCCCGAATAAGGCAATGATGCTGTGAATGTCTTGCGGTACGCGTTGGAGGGCAAGGTGTTCATCTGTGTTTTTGTGCAGCAGTATTGTTTCTTCGGTGTCAGTTGTTACCTTCAGGTTGGGGCGTTCCTCGGTGTCGGTGACTATCTCCGTGGTTAGGGTGGTGTTGTTCGAGGTGATGGCCGTCCACGCTTCCGGTTGGTATTTTTTTAGGGTGGCGAGATTTTTTTTGTAGAAGTGGCGGGGCATGTTGTTCTCCTCGTTGTGGCTGAGTTTGTTTGGGCAGTGCTGGTCGGATTGGAGGTGCAGTGCCGCTCCTTGTTTTTTGTGCACCTATTTTCCTGATCTTACTGTAAAAAATATCATTGTGAAACCTTTGGCCGAGACTTTTCTGCCGGTGACGTCTGTTGTCGGGGGTGAACTGGTTTTGTTTTTTGAATTACAAGATATTGAATGGCGCGCTTGTTGTTAAGATCCTTTGGGGAGGGTTATTTGGGCAGCAAGGTTGGCTAGCTCGCTTTTGTAGCATTGCCATTTCTTAATAGATTTGTCGTGGATGGGCTCCCTAACCTGGCTGGAGCTGGCAGTGCGAACACTTCTGGCTGTTTTGTGGAAATTGAGGCAATCCTTGTGCCATGGTAGTTCGCAGTGGGCAAGTAGTCTCTTTGTTTCTTCCTCTTGGGAGGTAACCAACTTTTCATAATGTACGTTCAGGATGTAATTGTTGGGTAATGTCTCCTGCCAGTGTTGCATGATGTTCTGGTAGAGGAGGTAGTATTGACCAAGTTCATTGAGATTGTAAGCGTATGGGTGGCTGCCAGTGAAATAATTTTTAAAAATTGACCAGCAGGTGTCCATGGGATCTCTTTGGCAATGAATAATTTTGGCTTTCGGTAAGATAAGTTTGATCATGCCGATGTGAAGAAAATTATGAGGCATCTTGTCCGCAATGTGTGGTGCTTCTTGTTCTAGTTTTCTAATTTTTACTAGATACTCCGTGCCGAGGTCGGCGAAGATGGTCGGGGCGATGTTCGTAACCCAGGATGGGAAGGAGGAGGTGTTGTCGGTTTGTCTTTCCTCCAGGGTGTTGGAGAGGTAGTGTCTCTCTCCGGCTCCGTATACTTTAGGGTGGCTGGCAAGAATTTGTTCCACCAGGCTGGTTCCTGAGCGTGGCATGCCGGTGATGAATATCGGAGTCTTGTCTTGATTCCCGACCCCATGAAGGGATTCTTGTAGCTCCTTGGTGAATATTTCTTTTATGGTCTCCATCTGCTTGGTTTCAAGATCGATTGAAAAATTTAAAGTGGTTCTTTTGATGTGATTCCCTTCCTTGAGAGAGATGAATGCCTTCTTGTACTCTCCTAGGTCTTCGTAGGCTTTTCCCAGAGCAAAGTCCAGGTGCATTCGTTGTTGGGTGCTGAGGTTTTGGCGGGCAGCGATCATTTCCATTTGTTGAAGGTCTTTGTCATGGTAATCGGTAAATTTTTTGACCCCGGCCAGCATGCGGTAGGCTTCTGTATAGTCTTCTTTGATGGATACTGTCTGTCGAAAGCAGTCGCAAGCCTTCGTTATGGTGCCAAATTGTTCGTAGGCGATACCGAGATTGCAGAGAGCCTCTGTATAATTAGGTTGAATTGTGAGTGCCTTTCGGTAACAAGAGATTGCCTGGTCAGGATGTTCTTGTTTGCTTAATACGTTGCCGAGGTTGTTGAGTGCTTCTGGGTAGTCAGGTTTAATGCGAAGAGCTATTTGGTAGGCTGCTTTTGCTTCATCAAGGTGATCGTTTTTTTCAAGTACTTGGCCGAGGTTGTTGAGGGCGGGAGGGTGGTTGGGTTGGAGCTTTATTGTTTGCCGATAATGGTCGATGGCTTGGTGGGGTTCGCCATTTTCTCGGCAAAGGTTGCCCATGTTGAAATAAGCATCAGCGTAATTGGGGGCAAGGCGGATGGCATTTTGAAATGACGAGACAGCGTTATCTAGGTTACCCATGGATTTGTAAACGATGCCAAGGTTACTGTGGTAAGTAGCTGCGTTGGGGTCAATGGCTATGGCTTGGGAGATAAGTTCAATGGCTGATTCGTTTGCGCCAGCCTGGTGAGAGAGGAGGCCGAGTAAATGGTTTGCATCGGGGTCGTGTGGAGATTTTTTTAAAATAGCTCGATATAGTTGTTCTGCCTTGGTAAAATCGCCCTGTTGGTGTAGAGCTACAGCCTGTTGTAGTTTTTTCGTATAGTCTGTCGGCGATGATTTTTGGGTAGTGTTGTGTGGGCGGGGGGTGTTTCTTTTGGTCGTTTTTTTTTTAATCTTTTTAGACATGGTGTAGGGCCTAATTTGAAAAGAAAATAGAGTAGAGGTTCGGCTTGTTGGTGGCGGCTTAATTTTGTTCTATTGTTTTGATTTTGTGGATGATTTTATGTCGTTAATATAGCATGGATGGAGGTGTTTAACAAGTTCTTGTGTTTGTCTGGAAAATATATGAAAAAAATTTTAAGTAATTTTGAGAGTCTGTCGATAAGCTTGTTAACTGGCTAAGATATGGCCGCAAAGGAGGTGAGTGGGAGGTAGGTCGTTTGTCAGAAGGTTAAATAAGTCATAACGGTTGTCGGGCAAGGAAGCTCGTACCGTGAGTAGCAAGACACTAAACAACATGGAGGTTAGTTATGAGTTTACGTATTAACACCAATGTAGCGGCAATGCAGGCACATCGTTCCATGAGTCAAACTGATGGTTCATTGAGTCGTTCTCTGGAGCGCTTGTCTTCTGGTTTGCGGATTAACCGTGCGGCAGATGATGCTTCGGGTATGGCCATTGCTGATTCCTTGAGGGCTCAAGGGTCTGGTATTGGTCAGGCGATTCGAAACGCCAATGATGGTATCGCTGTTATGCAGATTGCGGATGGTGCTTTGGAAGAGGCTACCAATATTCTTACTAAGGTTAGGACCTTGGCCGTACAGGGTGCTTCTGATACCCAGAGTGCTGACTCTCGTACCTACATCAAGTCAGATATTGATGCTTTGATTTCCAGTATGGATGCCATCGTTACTAATACCAAGTTTAATGGCGATGCCCTGTTGGACGGTACTTATAGCGGCAAGATATTGCAAATTGGTGCCTACGCCGGTGAGACTACTTCTGTCTCTATCAATAGCTCGGACGCCACTGCTCTCGGAGTTAACGCACTTGCCGTTTCGACTGCTGCTACCGCTTCAACATCCATCTCGCTTGTTGATCAAGCTTTGGGTACTTTGGCTGGTATTCGTTCCGATCTTGGTTCAAAACAGAATCAGCTTGAGTCCACGGTGCGGAATATTTCCATGACCAAGGTTAATGTTGCCGCAGCTGAATCTTCAATTCGCGACGTTGATTTCGCCGACGAAAGTTCTACCTTCTCCAAGTACCAGATTCTCTCGCAGTCCGGTTCTTTCGCGCTGTCTCAGGCAAACTCTGCCCAGCAGAATGTCTTGAGTCTGCTCCGCTAGGAGAAGTAATAGTACAGACCAATCTGTAGCCGGAATGGCGGCGGCTCTGCCGCCGCCATTCTCCTGTTTGTATGTTTGGTTGGAGGTAATGTTATGGGTATTTCCGCACTTGGATTAGGGTCAGGGCTTGATTTGTCCGGAATTCTTGAGAGTCTCAGGAGTGCGGATGAGGCACCGATTAGACTCATGCAGACCCGTCAACAGGAGTATAGTCAGCGGGCTTTCGAGCTGGATGCCCTGGCTTCAAAGTATTTGACGATGAAGACTGCCGCCGAGGAGCTCTCTTCGGTGGATGCCTTTGGCGCTTTGACCGCTTCTTCTTCAGATGAGAGTGTTCTCACTGTATCTACAACCAGCAGTGCCGTGGCTGGCACCTATGATATGGCGGTAACTCGTTTGGCGACTCAGGATTCATGGGTGTCTTCGGGCGTGGCAACTGCCGATACGGTTGTCAGTACCGCTGGTGGTGCCTTTACCTATGATTATGATGGGGCTGCGGGTGGAAGTGTGACGTTGGCGGCAGGTGCCACGTTGCAGGATCTTGCTGACGGTATTAATGACGACGTTGCAAATCCTGGTGTTACCGCCATGGTTCTGGATACCGGAGATGGAACCGGCAATCCTTTTGTTTTGCAGATTATTTCCAATGAAACCGGTGAAGCAAACAGTATTACAGCGGTAGATGTTTCAGCCCTTGATTCCACTACTTTTGCTGAGACGGAGCCAGCAGTTAATCGAGATGCCGCATTAACTGTTGGTGGCGTTGATTTCATTCGTGCTTCTAATACGATTACCGATCTTTATGATGGTATGACCTTGAACCTTGAAGCCGTTGGTGGTTCGACGGTGAAGGTGGAGGTAGACACCGCAACCATCAAGGAAAAGATTATTGCTCTGATTGATGCTCAAAATTCCGCCCAGGCTGAAATAACAGCTATGTCTGCGTATGATGAAGATACGCAGGTGTCTGGCCCTCTTAATGGTTTGAGTTCGGTTACTTCCCTGCCGATGAATCTTGGTTCGATTATGACTTCGACCCTTTCTGGTTTGGGGGGGGCTTATGAAAATCTTGTCGATATTGGTCTTGAAGTTGATAAGTATGGCACCTATTCGTTTGATGAGACAGTCCTTGACGAGGCATTGAGCAGTAATTTGGATGATGTTAAGTTGCTGTTTGCCGGTGATGATGGTGCTGTCGATGGTGTTGCCGATCTTTTGGACGATGAACTTGATACGGTTACCAGTTCCTCGGCTCTTGGTGGCCTTCTCAGCACAGAAGAGGATGCTGCGCAAGGCGCGGCTGATCGTCTTGATGAATCTATTGCCGAGGCTTCCGAGAGGTTGGATAAACGTTATGAGACGCTCGCCAGGCAGTTTGTGATGCTTGACCAGTTGATGAGCAGTTTGCGAAATGAAGGAGACTTTTTGGCCTCGACTTTTTCCGGTTTGAGTAAGGCGTGGGGATGATGAGTCAGGGCAATGTTGTGGCTGTTAATGAAGAAGATTTGTTGGCAATAAACCGTGTTTATGCTGAGCTGTTGCAAATAACCGGAGACTTTCTACGGCAGGCGAATGACACTGTCCCTTCGGACAAAGAGGTTGCTGGATTCTGTGAGCGTAGGGCTGGGTTGCTGAGGGATTTGCAGCCACTGGTTGAGCGCCAGCGTCAATGGTTGCTTGTAACAGATCGAGCGACACTTAGTGAGTCGGTTGTGGCTAGGGTTGATGCTCAGCTTGAGCAGATGCGACAATTGGAAGATGTGGGCGCGCAGCTCTTAGAAAAGATTACGCTTTATCGAGCCGACTTTGAGGAGCAATTGGGGCAGGTACGAAGTGGGAAAAAGGCTTTGTCTGGATATGGTAAAGGGCCAAAAATTCCTCCTCGCTTTTGTCGTGGAACCGTATAGGAAAAGATAAGTTGAAATTGATTTTTTAGTTATGTTTTGCATTGTTTTTGCCGAAGAGTATTAGTAAAGGCGCAGGTTGTAATGCTAAACATTAACTCGGCGGGTTTAGGTTGAGGAGGATAAAAAATGGTTTCATCTCAAGCGAAAAATGCTTATCAGCAGACGGTCATGCAGGCTAATATTCACCCGGTGCAACTCATTCATATGTTGTATGAGAGGGTTCTTGTTCATCTTGAACTTGCTGAAGTTGCTATATTGGAAAATCAGCCGCAGAGTCGTGGAGAGCATTTAGGCAAGGTGATTGCCATTGTTACGGAACTGTACGTGTCGGTGCAGCCGGATGATTCTGATTCCAGTCAGTTTTTGCTTGGCTTGTATGAAGCGATCTTGGAAGAGTTGCCTAGCGTAAGTGAGAGTAAGGATGTGGAGGTTGTTCGTCGTTCTCATCGATATCTTCAACGCTTGAAAGAGGTGTGGGAGGAGACTGCCATGCAAGAGAACGGCCTGGCTCAGAAGACGCAGGTGGGTACTGCTGCGCCTGTGGATCCCGTAAGGGTCAGTGAGGGGATTGTGTCACCCTCCGCGCAGCAAGGAGTGGTTAGTGGGCAACTGTCATTTTCTGTGTAAAATGATGGTTTTGTGTGAAGAAGGTGTAGTTGGGTCGTAAGTAGTAAAAGGAGGTCAGTATGGATATCAATAGTGTAGTTGCAGAAAATAAGGGCGCTGGTGTTTTGGTGGTTCCTACTCCGGGTGGGCAGGATCGAGGTTCTACTGAGCATCTGGTTAAGCCGGTTGCCACGGTTACCGAGACCGTAAACGGTGCCATGGAAGATAAGGCATTGCAGGCGCGACAGCAGAGTAACAATGTTGTCAGTCAAGAAGATGCGGCTAAATATGCCAAAGAGATCCAGGTGCGTTTGGATCAGATGGGTTCAAATCTTCAGTTTGCTGTTGATGATAAAACGGATAGCGTTGTCTTTCAGCTAACTTCTAAGGATGATGGTAGAGTGATACGCCAGATTCCTTCGGAAGATGTCCTTGAGTTGCGAAGCAGGTTTGATGATTTGCTCGGGATGATGTTTGACAAGCGAGTTTGAGTAAAGTAAATCAATAATTGTGGGTTGTTTTCCTACCCTTACGGATGTCAATTTCTTTGGCAACCGAGGGGGTATGTTTGGCTTGGGCATGGTAACGGGTATCGGTCCGATTACTTGTCGCAAGGTATCTGTGAAGTCATTTCCTTAATTTCTCCCGTACTTTTCTTGGTGTGAATTTTTCCTTGACAATGCATCGCTCCCTATATAAGGTTCTCGCCTGTAATTGTGTTATGAATAGTGGTTCATTTTTTTCCACAAATTATATTTACAAGGAGATTTAAGACATGTCTAAATTAGTCGCACCCCACGGTGGTAAAGGTCTGGTTTGTTGTAAGCTCCATGGCAGCGAACTGGTTGCCGAGCAGGAGAAAGCTGCCGGTCTCAAGAAGATCCAGATCAGCGCTCGCGCCAAAGGCGACCTGATCATGATGGGCATTGGCGGTTTCTCTCCGCTGGACGGCTTCATGACCAAGGCTGATTGGAAAGGCGTTTGTGAAGACTTCACCATGGCTAACGGCACCTTCTGGCCTGTACCCATTACCCTTGATATCGCGAAAGCTGATGCTGACGCCATTGAGATTGGTGATGAAATCGCTCTCGAGAATGACGGTGTTGTTTACGCCACCATGAAGGTCAGTGAGAAAGCTGAGATGAGCGAAGCTGACAAGAAATGGGAATGCGAGAAAGTTTTCAAGGGTGAGGGCGAAGAGTCTGCTGACGAGTCCTTCTGGAAGATCGCCATGGAAGATCATCCTGGTGTGCAGATGGTTATGGCTCAGAAAGAGGTTAATATCGCTGGTCCGGTCAAGGTTCTTTCCGAGGGCGAGTACCCTGATCAGTACAAGGGTGTTTACCTGACCCCTGCTGAGACCCGTGCCATGTTCGAAGAGCGTGGATGGTCCGACGTTGCTGCTCTGCAGCTGCGTAACCCCATGCATCGCTCCCATGAGTTCTTGGCCAAGATCGCCATTGAGGTATGTGACGGCGTTCTGATCCATTCCCTGATTGGTAACCTTAAGCCAGGCGACATCCCAGCTGACGTTCGTGTTGAGGCCATCGACTGTTTGGTTGAGAACTACTTTGTTAAAGACAACGTTATTCAAGGTGGTTACCCCCTTGATATGCGTTATGCCGGTCCCCGCGAAGGCCTGCTCCACGCTACTTTCCGTCAGAACTATGGCATCAGCAAGATGATCATCGGTCGTGACCATGCCGGCGTTGGCGATTTCTACGGCTTGTTCGAGGCTCAGGAGATCTTTGACCGCATCCCCACCCCGGCTGATCCAGCTAAGGCTCTGCTTTGCGCGCCGTTGAAGATTGACTGGACCTTCTACTGCCACAAGTGTGACGGCATGGCTTCCCTGCGTACCTGCCCGCATGGCAAGGACGATCGGGTTATCCTGTCCGGCACCAAACTGCGGAAGGCTCTCTCTGAGGGTGCCGAGGTTGTTGATCACTTCGGTCGTGAAGAGGTTCTGGTTATCCTCCGTAAGTACTATGCTGGTCTGACCGAGAAGGTTGAGGTCAAGATGCAGGGTGCTGCTTCAGGCGATGTGATGAAATAAGTTTTTTCATCCAATTGTACTGTGAAAAAAGGAGATGCCCTCGGGCGTCTCCTTTTTTTTTGTGTTTATCGAGGTCAGGCCCGTGTGCAAGTGGGCATGTTCTCAATGTGGTAATGGTTTAGGAGAGAGTGAAGCTGGGGACACGTTGCAAAAGAGACAAAAGAATATTTCGGCCCCTTGCTGTTGCTGGTGGAAAAAGTGGGGGGGTTACCTGCTTTTCGGTTCCATAGGTTTGCTGAGCATGTAATCTAGCCGCCGCTTTATGGTGTGTTTTTTGTGCACAGCTTTTTGACCACGGATGGCAATCTGCCTCGCCTTGTCTGGGTGGTTCATGTAGAAGATTATTTTTTCTTCAAGCTCAGCGATTGTTCTATATGCTTCAAGTTCTTCGCCTATGCTGAATAATTCTGCCAAGTCATTGCTGTATTCCGCGATCAGGAATCCTCCGCAAGAGAGTACGTCAAAGACTCGCATGGTGACGATATCTTGTTGGTATATTCTACCTATATCAACATGGATAGCGGTGCTATTGTAAATCCGAGAAAGTTCTAGGTTGTGACCTGCGTATCCTCGGTACGTAACTCCGTATGTTTCTGTTCTTTTCCAGCCATCGTCTCCCCACACGTGTAGGCCGTACTTGCCGAGACTGGCCACATAGGTTAGCCGTCTTTCCGCCGCCGCCACTTCCGCTAAAAGCTTTAAGGGATCTTCTGGTACCTCGGTGTTGAGGAGAAACATTCTGAACTTTGCAAATTTGTCCTTGAAAAGTTCAGGCAGCAAATAGCAAGAACCGTCGGCAAGCTGCCGATCCAGTATCTCTTGAATGTTTGCTTCACATTGGTTGGCGACCGATATCCCGGCTGGGTGCCATGAACAGTACAGTTCAATGAATTTTTGCCGATTGCGGGCTGCTTCTTGAACCATACTGTTGCCGACAAAGGCTAGGGGGACATTATATTTTTGCTGTTCTTCTTCGGAAAGGGGGATGGAGTGTCTTTTTTCGGTATTCGCCGCGAGAGGAAGATGCCATACCTTTGGGCAACCAGCATTTTTAAATGTTTCTATGTTTTTGTGACGATAGGTAAATATATAGGTGAAATCTGCAGATCCATTGATTTTTGTTTCTTTGTCCAGGTGGGGGTCAATTTCCCAGCAAAAATAAATTATCCTCTTTTCTTCACAAAATTCGCTAAGCCCCGGCACATAATTGATCGAAAAGATGAGGCTGGGGTTGATTAATTTTACGTTTAAGGTGATTTCTTCCATTGCCCAACGTTGGAAGTCAATGGGAAGTACATTGTACCCCCTTGTCGATAAAGCCTCAGCCAGGTCAGCAACAAACAGCCCCCCTAAGCCGATAACTGCATATTTGTCCTGTGGGTCTTGTTCGAGAAACCTTTTTTCCAGGTGGTATATGGTGGAAAAGAAGGGGTGGTAAATGAATTGATATTTCTCTCTGTTGCCCACGTCTGTGGTGATGTCAGCGTTGAGGAGAAAATGTAATTGGCCCGTTGCGATTTCTTTGCTGTAGTCACGTTGGGTGAGGGTGAGGCGTAAAAGCATGGGATCTCGTTCCCAAACAGTGATGTTTGCGTCGGGGTAGTTCTCTAAGATATAGGCGATATATTCCCCAAAGCCGGAGCCGAATAGGTAGATTTTTTTATTGAAGTCAATTTGGCTTGTGTCTTGGTGGATTTGTTTTTGGTTAGCGACAAATGGGCGCCAGGTCTGATAGCAAAGGTATTGAGGCTGGTTTTTATTGCTGATACGAATATGATCTCCGTCAACAGACATCCGTAGGCGCTGTTCGAGGAGCGGTTGTTGTTGTTTTAGGGAGTCGAGGTTTTGATGTAAAATCATATTCATTTGCTGGTTCCTGATCTGGGAGGTGAGTAATAGGTCGATGCGTTTGTTGTTGGCATTTGATGCCAGCAGGGAGTGTATTTCTGCTTTGGTGGTCGAGGGTGAGTAGCCTGTTCATTGGTTAGCCAGAGATTGTAAATATTGCTGCTGAGAACCTGTTTTAAGGGCCTTTCTTTCTTCCAAAAGCATGATGCAGCGTAATGCAAGATCGTACGATTTGTAACAGTGGTGGGCTATTAGAGATAAGTGTTTTAGTTGTTCATCATCGATTAAATCGGGTTTGGTGAAATCACGTACATAAACAATATCGGCCTCCATGATTTGGTTGAGGGGTTCTCTGGGGTTGTTGTTGATTACACAGGGTGAGATTATCCATTTCTTCATTTCTGCAAAACAATGGGGGATAAAGCCTAGATTACGCATGGCATTGTCAATGTCACCGATGCTGGGCTGATTTTTATACAAGTTGACAAATGAAACTTCTGTTTGGATGGCCACTGTCTTGGCTAACTTTTCTGTGCCATCTGCAAAAACGGCGAGTTCGCTTCCTTGCACGTCAATCTTTAAGAAGTCCAATTGTTTGATTTCATGTATGTCGTCAAGGGTTTTAGTTTCAATTTTGTGTTTGCTAACCACTTCTCCGAATTGGCTGAAAAGGCCAAATATCTCAAGAGTTTTTGGGTCGGGTTGCAGCAGGCTAGTCATGCCGGACACTTTACAGATGTTGAGGGTTTGGGTGTTGCCATCACCAACTGCGTATGGGAGGTAATTCTCATTGGGGCCTCTCTTGGCAAGTAACTCTTCTAAGGCTTGTTTTTGAGGTTCAAAGCCGGTAACGCGGCATAAGCCATCGGCAAGCATCTGTGAGTAAGGAGGATCTCCATCAATGGGGTTGGCGCCAATATCGACAACCTCGGTAAGTCGTGCAGGGGATAATATTTCAAGTTGGGAGGTATGCATAATTGTCCTTTGTGGATGTCTTTATGTTTTGTGGCCGTTCTGATTTGTTGTGGAAACGTTAGGTAATGTCGGAACCAAAAGTTTCATATGGGGGTAAATGGTTGTCGGCTCCTTGGGGGGGGCGATGTTCATGGTAGATCTAGTTGTAGTGGCATACGCATTTGTTAAATGCGTATGCAAGGGGCATTGTTAGCATTCATCTCAGCGTAAGGTGAGGTTTTTCCCGTCCGGGGTGAAGGTAACTTGGCCTTCACGGGCCAGCCAGCCGATGGCAGCGTAGATCATGGCATCGTTATGGTTGCTTTTTTTTAGGGTGCTGACGAGTTTGTTGACTGCGGTATTGTTATCCGTTTCAAGATAACGATAGATATCGCCAGCCAGGAAGCCGAGATGGCCTTCCACTGAAAGCCCGGCTGCTGGGGAAAGAGGATGGGGGCGAGGCCGTGGCGCCCTTTTCTTGGTTTTTGGGGCGGGAACCTTCTTGTCGGTTTGTTTGCCGGTCACGGTATCCAGTAATTCTTCGGCCATTTTTTTAACTTTCTGGGTGCTTTGTTCGGCCTTGACCGAGGTGCGTGCCAACGCTTTTCCTACCTTGATGCTGGTTTCTGTCATCGTGTTTGTTTTGGTCGTGGTTTGTTTTTTTTGGCTTTTCTTTGTTGGGGCTGTCATGAAATTATCCTCCGCAATGAACTTGGTCACTGCTTATTGGTTTGTAGCATTTATTACTTATTTAAGCCGTGGAGATCATATATTGTCAATATCTTCCTTGCATTCCGCGAAGTGGCTTAATATCTTGACGGGGCTTTGTGGGTTGGTTCGGCACGGGGATGCCAGTGCCATATTGGTAAAATGGAATAATTGAGGGGAAGTATGCGTCAGATACAAGTCGGACTCGCTCAGCGAGCCTATCCCATTTTTATAACTGCAGGTTTGTTGCATGAGGTTGGACGGGATCTTAAGGAACGGGCCGTGGGGAAACGGTATATCGTTATTGCCGATGACCGGGTCGCCGCTCTTTATGGTGAGGCGCTTCTTGCTTCGTTGCATGGCAGTGGTCTTGATGCCCAGTTGCTTGAGTTTCCCAACGGTGAGGGGAGTAAGCATCTGGCCACGGTTACTGATTTGGCCAGAAGGCTAGCGCAATTGAACGTTGATCGTAAGGATGCCTTGATCGCTCTCGGTGGTGGGGTTACCGGTGATATTACCGGTTTCCTGGCCGCTATTTATATGCGCGGGATTCCGTTTGTGCAGGTCCCGACGACCTTGTTGGCGCAGGTGGACAGTTCGGTGGGCGGCAAAACCGGTGTTGATATTCCTGAAGGGAAAAATCTGGTGGGTTCTTTCTATCAGCCCCAGGCTGTTTTTATCGACAGCACAGTTCTTCATTCCTTGCCTGATGCCGAATTGCTCAATGGCTTGGCCGAGGTGATTAAATATGGGGTGATTTACGATCGCGATTTTTTTGATTTCCTTGCGCGGAACCGAGTTGCCATTCTAGAGCGGGATCTTTCGGTGATCGAGGAGGTTATTGCCAGTTGTTGCACCATTAAGGCCAAGGTGGTTGAGGCTGATGAGCGGGAAGCCGATCTGCGGCGAATTCTTAATTTTGGTCATACCATTGGCCATGCCGTTGAAGCTGCTTCCGATTTTACCCTTGCCCACGGTTCAGCGGTGGCTATAGGTATGGTGGCGGTGAGTGAAATTGCCGTTGCCAAGGGGCTGTTTGCTGCCGAGGAGGCGGATCGACTGCGGGAACTAATCGATGCCTATGGGCTGCCGGTGGCAATCCCCGCCGGACTTGATCGTCAGCGGATGAAGGAATATCTGAAAACAGATAAAAAATCGGTGGGTGGACGGCCTTTCTATGTTTTGCCTACCTCCATCGGAACCGTCACTATTAGTGACGATGTCGCCGAAGAGTTGGTGGACCGAGTGTTTGCTGGTTAGGGGGCGGTGGGGCGCTTGTTTTGGCTATACCGCGCAACGGAAGCCGATAAAGTTAGACCAGTATTCACCCTTTTCGATCAGGCGGTGGCCGATGTGGATGGCTTTTCGGGATGACCAGCAACCGCCCTTGAGGATGTGGATCGGTTGTTTGCTGTCGATGGTGTGTTTGCCGGAGTGGTAGTGGCTTGCGGTCCATTCGTAAACATTACCGAGCAGGTCATAGAGCCCGTAGGGGCTTGCTGCTTCTCGTTCGTGCTTGTCCGCCGGGGCGGTGTCGCCAAGTGCGGATGACTCGAAATTACCGAGTTTGGGCAGCCAGGTGTTTCCCCAGGGGAAGAGTCGGTTGTCCCGACCGCGGGCTGATGCCTCCCATTCATCTTCACTTGGTAATTTTTTCCCAGCCCAAGCGGCAAAGGCGCGGGCGTCGGCATAGCTGATCTGGGTGACCGGGTGGTTGTATTTCCCTTTGATGTTGCTGTCTGGCCCTTTGGGGTTACGCCAGTTGGCACCCGCCACCCGATGTTCTCTGGCGCCGTTGCTGACGATCAGGGTCGCGCGGCCTGAGACTGGATCTATGCTGCTGATATATCGCCCTTCAAGGACGTGCCCGTAGCCGTGTTTCTCTGCGCTGGTTTCGTATCCTGTCTCTCTGACAAATATCTCAAACAGGTCGTTGATCACTGGGAACTGGCCGATAAAGAAAGATTCTAGGGCGATGTGTTGTTGTGGCCGTTCAATGGGGCTGGGGTGTTGGCTACCGACCAAGTATTGGCCAACCGGGATCTTGATGAATTTGGGCATGAACCGTTCTAGGAGTTGGCCAACATATTCGTCGTGTGCTTCAGTGAGATATTCGGCTTTACCGGCAAGGGCTTCTTCCGGGTCGATGTATTTTGAAAGTGCTTCCAGCATCTCCGGTCGTTCTTCTTCTGAGAACTCTTCGACCTCATCAAAGTCGACTAGTTCGTTTTCCTCTTCATTGATTTTGCCACCATCGCCGTCCCCTGGTTCCAGTTCCTCCTCAATCTCGACGATGTCAGCGTCGTCGATTTCTTCCAGATTTTCCCCCTGGCCGCCGTCGCCGTCCCCTGGTTCCAGTTCCTCGTCAATCTCGACGATGTCAGCGTCGTCGATTTCTTCCAGATTTTCCCCCTGGCCGCCGTTGCCGTCCCCTGGTTCCAGTTCCTCCTCAATCTCGACGATGTCAGCGTCGTCGATTTCTTCCAGATTTTCCCCCTGGCCGCCGTTGCCGTCCCCTGGTTCCAGTTCCTCCTCAATCTCGACGATGTCAGCGTCGTCGACTTCTTCCAGATTTTCCCCCTGGCCGCCGTCGCCGTCCCCTGGTTCCAGTTCCTCCTCAATCTCGACGATGTCAGCGTCGTCGATTTCTTCCAGATTTTCCCCCTGGCCGCCGTCGCCGTCCCCTGGTTCCAGTTCCTCGTCA
>JAQYVW010000006.1 GCA_030145325.1 Desulfurivibrionaceae bacterium | reverse complement strand
TTTTGTTCGAGATCAAGGCATGCGAAAAAAATAAGCGCAGGCATATGTTTGATATTCCGAGCATTATTTTTTGAACATAACGCAGAGATCGGGCAGGTAGCGAACCTGTGAGACTCCGAAAAGACCATTTATGGACAGGCACTAACTAGCACTTGACCAGCTCCCACCTGCCCGGCCCAAAATACCTTTTAAGCCCATAGCTCCTACGCAAAAACAACCTAGCGGATCGCCAACTCCACCCGCCTGCTGACCGCTGGCTCTGAACCGCCCCCCTCGGCCTCGGGGCGGGCATCAAGAAGAAAGAGCCGCTCCACGGCAATGCCGCCTTCTCCGATCAAGAAATTTTTCACCACCGCCGCGCGGCGGTTTGCTAAATCGAGCCGATCAGCAGTGGTTACCTTGATATGCTCACGAAGAAGGCGCTCCATCTCTTCCATGGATTGTCTTTTGAGCAGCCCCAGAATATTGCGAGGCCGCTGAAAAGAGGCGGCCTTATATGCTCTCCCCAGGTACTCCTGAAACTCATTGGACACAATCTCCACCTGATCCACAGCTGTTAAATCAACTACGCCGCTTTCCTTGACCATCTTTTTCAGCTTTTCAGCCTTGAGCAACCGTTGAAAAAAAAGTTCCAGAAGAGCTTGCTGGTCCTGATCATTGTCAGCCCGGCCAGTGATGTCAAGTTTGAGCGCTGGCCGGTCGCGAAGGACGGTGGCGAGAGAAGTAAGTTTCTCTCCCCCTTGGTCAGCAAGTACCGCCCGGCCCGGCGCAAAATCCACAAACTGCAACTCTTCACCGCCACCCACCAAGGCCCCCAGGAGAGCGAAGGGCGAGGTAACCGCTTTAGCGATCAAATTGACCACAACTCCCACCAAGGTACTGGCAAGGCTGAACTCGGGATCATCAATATTACCGTGCAGGGGCACATCAAGCTTGATTTCGCCAGCCCGGTTCTGGAGCAGGGCAATGGCCAAACGGATGGGCAGGTCAACGGCGTCCGGGCTTACCACCGCTTCACCAAGGGTGAGCTGATCCATAAAAATCTTATTTTCAGCATCAAGCTGCCGATGGGCAATGCGATAGCGAAGATCAAGCCCCAGCTTGCCTTTAAGTAAGCGGTAACCGATGTACTTACCGGTATAGGGTGATAGCGCGCTCATCCCGATGTCGTTGCTGCGAACAACCAAATCAGCCATAAGATTTTTTTGCAACGGCTTGATCGTCCCACTAATGGCCAGAGGGCTGTGCTGGTCAAGTTTACCACTGAAATCGACTTCGGCCACCTTCTCGGCCAACGATGACAAGCCAGAAACCTGGCCGTTGAAATCTCCGAGGGAAACCTTATAACCAGAGGGAATACTGCGATCCTCAAAATCGAAACGACCATTCCGGCAGGAAACCGTATTGATCTGCACCAGTGGCGGTTGGTGATTTGCCCCCACCATGGGCTCAGATTCGTTATTGAGAACCGCTGCCTCGGCAACGTTCTCACCCGCACCGACAAGCTCATCCTGAGAAGAATCACCCATCTTCAGAGCGGCACGGAAATTCACTTTCCCTTGATCGCTCACCACCAGTCGTGCATAAGGCTGGTCAAGAGTGATGCTATCCACTTCTAATGAGGTCGGCGCCACCGCCAAATCGACTCCGTCAAATTGCAGAGAATGCCAAGAGAGCAACGGCTCAGCCAATAACGAGTCACGGGTGGCAAGATTATCCACCGCGGCCTGGCCCTGAAAACGGATCTGCGGAGCCTGGCCAGAGGCCAGTTGCAATCGCCCCTTGGCCGACACCTCGCCACTTGCCACTAACATGTCAAGATACGAGGCCAGATAGGGAAAAAACGGCTTGATCGCCAAAGCGGAGAGAGCAACATCAAGTCCGGCGGCAAACGGGGCCATTGCCAACTGCCCATCAACCTGTACCCGGCCCTTGCCGTTAACCGCCAAGCCCAGGGAAATATCAGCCGGAGTGGCAGCAACAGTGGAGAGGTTGTGTGCCTGCAAGGAAAGATTCGCCACCGTGGTTCTTACCGGTTCTGGTACGGCAAGATCAAGCCACTGCAGCCCATAGCCATGAAAATCCAGGTGCTCAAGGCTGACCTCCCAACCATCAGCAGCAACCTTTTCTGCCTCGGAAGTCCCTTCCCCGGTAGCCGCTGGCACAAAGTTCTGCCAGAGAAAACCGCCATCTTTACTGCGGGTGATTTGCAGCAAGCCGTCCGAGGTTGTAAGCCTTGCCAGCCGGATCTGACGTTGTTTGCAATCCACCGAAATTTTTTCAAACTCAACCTTGGACAAAGAGACAAGTTCCTCCGCGCCCCCCGCATCATGCTGACCATCACCTGCCCCCACATAGGTTACAGAAGCATCGGTAACGGCAAGCCGGTCTACCTTTACCGCCCCGGTGAATTTCTCCCCTGGCGACGCATCCTGCCCAGAAGTTTCGTCGGCACCACCTGCAACCAAGAGGTCATGAAGATTCAAACTGTTATCAGCGCGACGATTGAGCAGTAAATGCGGAGCATCTAACGCAATGGCGGCCAGGTGGATATCGATATCATCACGCAAGAGATCGGAAGGCAAGAGAGTGATTGTCGCTCGCTTAAGGGTGAACAGATCGTCATGGTCACGGTCAGTGACAGCGAGATCAGACAAGGATAGCGAGCCACCCACCGTCAATCGCCTCCCATTACCTTTCTGCATAAAGGCAATGACAAAATCACCGTCCAGACTCCCGGAGCGCAGCCCCACCCCAAGATCTGGCGGCAGGTACATCAGGTAACGGGTTAGATCAACACTGCGGCAGCGAAACTCCAATTCACTCTCCCGCGATTCAACAAAAGGTTTTGCCTTTGCCGTCATCTTGATGGGGGTGCCGTTGACGGTTGCCTCAAAAACTGGGGTGACAAAAGTCTCCACCAGGTGATCCATATTGGCAAAAAACGGCAGGGTCAGATGCAGGTTCCGAACCCGATGCATAGTACCTTTCCGGCGATCCAGGAAGTCCACCCCGCCGCCAGTGATTTCAATGTTATTGATAGAAAAAGACGTTGCCTTTGCTGGCGCTTGCGCATCGTCAGTCTCCGCTTTGCCGGTAAGAAAATCTGAAAAATTATAACTGCCGTCAGAGTTACGGAAGATAGCACAAGCAGGTCTCACCAACTGCAGCGAACGAACAATCAGCGCCCGTTTCACCAGCGAGGCCGCCTCCAGATCCACGCGTAATCGTTGGAAACCAATAAAGGTCTCGCCTCCCTCCTCCCGGTCGCCAACATTGAACTGATTGACGGTGAGGACAAGGGTGTACGGATTAAAGTCGATACGCGCCACCGTCACCGGTCGCTGCATGACCGCCGCCCCCTTTTCAACAACCAGGTAGCGAAGCATGGCTGGCAAAACCCAAAATCCCACCACCGAATAAAAGACCAACACCCCAACCAGCCATAACAATATTTTCTTCCACCTGCACAGACGGGTCGATTGGTGAAGAGGGGGGGAGACCGGGGCGTCAGGAATCATAGATATCCACCAAATTATTGTTGACGGTTGCTAGATCATCTTTGTCGGGAGGCAGAATCGCTTCCCCCTTATCCTATTAATAAGATCAGCAACAAAGCAAGCGGCAATTACCCGCTAGAGGTTCATCCTTCGTTCGGAATTGGTCTTGGCAATAAATGACAAAAAAAATCCCCTCCGTAACGGGAGGGGATTAACAAGATTACTGATGCCGTAAAGATATTTAAACAACCGCCGCTGCCTTTTCGAGGGCGGCGGTGATCTGGGCCAAACGCTCAGCGAAAAGCTTCACCGGCACCTGATAAACAAGGGTCCGATCCAAGATCGCCGCTGACTGCGGCAGGGACTTGGGATCATACACCACCTTGCGTTTGGATGCCGGATCTTTAAAAGGCCAGCCGTTATGGGCCAGGGTCTTGCCAGCAAGGAGGTGCTCCCACTCTGGATAGTAATGCCAGGTGTTGACGGCAAAATAGACCGCCCCGGCACCGTTGGCATTCAGGACCTCGTTGACCTTGCGTGTCTTGTCGGCATCAGGAAGCATGAAGGCTAGGAAGGTTGCTGAATCACCGGCTTCATCAAGGATGGTGCGATAGGTGACGCCGGGCAGTTTGTCTACGGCCTCTTTCATTGCCGCCTTGTTCTTGCGCTGGGCTGCGATCATCCCATCCAGCTTAGCAAGCTGCGCCAAACCCATGGCACCCTGAAGCTCCATCATCCGAAAGTTGAAACCCACAAAGCTGCGACCCTCACCACCCCGACCACCGGGATTAACCGCATGATCATGGCCATGATCGTGATATTCGCTCATCTGCCGCCACAGGTTTTCATCGTTGGTGACCACCATCCCACCTTCGCCGGTGGTCATGGTCTTGACTGCATCGAAGGAGAAGGTGCCGCAAGCTCCGAAACTACCCAGCCGTTTGCCGTTTAAAATAGCGCCAGCAGCTTGGGCGGTATCCTCGATCACAGAAATGTTGTGCCGGTCAGCGATGACCATGATCTCTTCGATGCGGGCCGGTGCCCCCATCATATGAACGGGAATAATGGCCTTGGTCTTGGCGGTGATCTTCTTTTCCAGATCCACGGGGTCAAGATTAAGGGTCTCGTCAACCTCGGCAAAAACCGGAATCGCGCCCACATCAAGGATTGCCTCCCAGGTGGCGACAAAGGTAAAACACTGGGTGATCACCTCATCCCCGACGCCAACCCCCAACGCCGTCAAGGCCACCTTCAGGGCAGCGGTGCCAGAGGTTACAGCCTGACCGTGACCTACTCCACAGTAGGCGGCAAATTTCTCCTCAAAGGTACGAACCTTATAGATCCCTTTGCGCTGCTCGCCGAACTCGTAGCGGAACAGTACCCCGGTATCCAGTACATCCATTATCTCTTTCTTCTCTTCTTCGCCGAATACCTCAAAACCGGGCATATTTTTCTCCTCTACAGACTCGGCAAAAGTTACCGATAACTTTTGCCGAGAGTTTTAAGTTGTATGTGTTGATGGACTCATAGCTAAGCGAAGAGTGCGAAAAGTTCAACATACAGGTAAGCGCAGACTCCGAAAGGATACCGCAACCCAGTAGGTCGGACTTCTTACGACGCCATCAAGTGTTAGTTTAGGGTCTTCCCTTAAAACCTAAAACGTAACACTTAAAACTGATCAATACATCAGTGCTGATGTCCCCAGCCGGCAAATGCCGTTTCGTAGATAGACATCACATCCTCAAGGGAGGGCTTGCGGGGATTATTTTCCACCGGCCTGGTAACGGTGAGGGCAATTTCAGCCATCTTCTGGATCTTCTTGGGTGGGATCTTCAATTCAGTCAAGGTGGCGGGGATTCCCACATCCTGATTGAGGTTGTAGACCGCCTCCACTGCCGCCTCAGCAGCTTCACGCAAGCTCATCTTCTCCACATTCATCCCCATCAACTCAGCGATGGTGGCGAACTTTTCCGGGTTGCCGATAACGTTATAGGCGGTCACATAGGGGAGCAGCACCGCATTGGCTAACCCGTGCGGGATACCGAACATTCCGCCCAGAGGATAAGCCATGGCATGCACCAGACCAACACCGGCGGTGGCCAGAGCCTTGCCGCCCAACAGACTTCCCATCAGCATGGCGGAACGGGCCTCAATGTTCTCGCCATGGGCATAAGCCTTGCCCAGATTGGCGCTGATCAACTCGATGGCCTCCAAGGCATACATGTCGGAGAGCGGATGCGCCTGGGTAGAAACGTACGCCTCCAAAGCATGGGTCAAGGCATCGATGCCGGTGGCAGCGGTAACGTGAGGGGGCAGAGAAATGGTCAACTCTGGATCCAGTAACGCCACATCAGGATAAAGCGGATCACCATTCATACCACCCTTGGATTTTGTCTTCTCGTTGATGAAAACGGCGGTGAAGGTAACCTCTGCGCCAGTACCAGCAGAAGTGGGCACCATGATCTTAGGCAGACCGGCCTTTTTGATCTTGCCCAGCCCCAAATAATCCTCAGCCTTGCCGCCGTTGGTGATGAGAATACTCACCGCCTTGGCCACATCCATGGCTGAGCCGCCGCCAACCCCGACCACACAGTCACATTTTTCGTTCTTGGCCAGCTTGGCACCGTTATCGGCCAGCTTCAACCCCGGCTCGGGATCAACCTTATCGTAGACCACAAAAGGAACCGTGGCATCGGCAAGGGGGGCAGTGATCCGATCAAGCAGACCGGCATTCTTGAGGCCCGGATCAACAACCAGAAAAACCTTGCTGCCGCCGAGCTCCTTGACCATCTTGGCCAGATCCGCGATGGCACCAATGCCGAAATGAATTTTGGTCGGCTGAGTAATGGTAAAAGTTTGTGTCGCCATTCGGTTCCTTCCTTAGTAGTATTGAGGAGATAAAATCTTATGAATTATTAATGCACAACAATCAAGCGATTCTACTGTAGCCCGCCAGTGACTGGCAACCAAAAAAGGGCTTATGTCCCCAACAAACCCAAGAGCCTGCATTTCTAATACAATTATGGACAAAACCATCAGCCGCACCGAACAGAAACGACGCGCCAAAATGATTGAGCAACTGGCTCGCGAATTGGTAGAACTTTCTCCCGCCCAGCTGGCCAAACTGCCCTGTGATGATTTTATTCGCGAGGAAATTATCCTGGCCGGACCACTCAAGGGTGGCGCCCGCAAACGACAAACCAAATTTGTCGCCAAGGAACTGCGCCATAGCGACCCAGAGCCCCTCCTTTCCTTTTTGGAGGAGAGCAAAGGCTCCAAACTCAAAAAAGACCGGGAGTTTCACGAGCTGGAACGATTGCGCCAAGACATCCTCAGCGAGGCCATTGAAGCCTTTCAGAAAGCGCAGACCGGCGGGATTCCCGTGGATAGCGATTGGCAGAGCAAAGTTGCCGCCACCGCCAAAGAAACCTATCCCGGCTTGGACCTTGCCACCATCAATCAGGCGGCGCGACGCTATGCACGAATCCGTAAGCCCAGTTATGGCCGCGAGGTTTTTAAACTTCTCCGCGCCGCCAAAGAACAGACACTTTATAAGTAAGAGAGAACCGATATGGATTACAGAAGCGGCACCGTGGGGCGGGTTTTCGCGGTTAGATTTGATGATGGCGACGATTTTTTAGGCGAACTTATCAGCCTGATCGAAAAGGAAGATATCCGCAGTGGTTGGTTTCATGTCATCGGCGGCCTGCGAGAAGCCGGGGTAGTTACCGGCCCCCAGAAACCGGTGATGCCGCCAGATCCGGTCTGGGCCAAGTTAGACACGGTGCGTGAAACCCTGGGCACCGGCACCATCTTCTGGGATGGCGACGAACCCAAGATCCACCTCCACGCGGCCCTTGGCCACCACGGCGACACCCTCACCGCCTGCGTTCGCAAAGGCACCAAGGTCTATCTGATTCTAGAAGTTTTCATCACCGAGACGACAGGAATCAACGCCAGTCGCCCATGGTACGAGAAAGGCGGTTTTAATCGCCTCACCTTTGCATAACCAAAACAACATTTTTTATTTGACTTCGTTATCACCATCCCCCACAGTATTATATCAACCTTGACCAACATCGTTTTCAAGAGGAGTGGAACATGGCCTGCGCAACAAAAAAATGCAGCTCTACCAAAACAAAAAAAACCACCCCGTCAACTGAATTCACCATAACCGCTCCTAATGCCAAAGAGGTATTTCTGGTGGGAGACTTCAATGAATGGAACGGCGAGGGGTTTCGAATGCGCCGTTACAAAAACGGCGTCTTCAAGAAAAAAACAAAACTCAAACCAGGATGCTACCAATATCGCTTCGTGGTGGATGGTGAATGGTGGACCGATCCAGCCAACCCTGAACGGTGCGCAAACACCTTTGGCTCAGAAAATTCGGTGATCACCATTTCCTAAAAAATACAACTACTCTGAACGAAAAAACCGGGTATCGCCAACGCGAGACCCGGTTTTTTTTCGCTCCCACAATACGACATGGAGCCACAATCTAACCCAACAAACTAACGGGCTAAGCCTTTTTCAACGTCTTTTTCCAGGGACCCTTCTTAACCCCGCCCTTATATGGCGCCTTCTTTCCCTTGTACGGAGGCTTCGCCCCCTTGAAAGTTCTTGTTCCCCTAGGCTTCAAGAACTTTCCCTTACCAATCTCGGCAACCACCTTCTTGCCGTTGATCATCAGGTTATCAAATACCGCCGGGATCGCCTTGGCAAAGGCGCTGTCAACCTCAAAGGTGACGCTGTCATCGGTGATGTCAATGCGCCCGATCCTGATGTTGGATCTGCCGGTGACCTCGTTAACCTGACCGATCAAGCGGGTGGCGTACATGCCGTCATTCTTACCGACATTCAAGACAAAAGTGGTAAAGGGCACCTGGTGCTCCCTCTTGGCAAACTTACCTGCAGGCAGTGGCTTTTCATAGCGGCCCTTGGGCGCTGCCGCCACATTCAGGTCTGGAGCGTCGCGGTAATAGGACAAAAATCGGTTGAACTCCACCGAGACAAAACGTTTGACCAATTCCTCTCGATCAAGGGAGGCTAGTTTTTCGGTAATAGCAGCCATAAAAGGTTCAATCTTGCGGTCATCGACCTTTACCTGCTTGACGGTGTCAATCATTTTCAATAACTGCACCTGGCAAACATCCTCACCCGATGGCACCTTTTGCTCCTCAAACTTGCGCTTCAGCTTACTCTCAATGGCACGAACCAAATACTTCTCACGCATATTGATAATAACGATGGAAACGCCGGTCTTGCCAGCCCGCCCGGTGCGCCCGCTACGGTGGGTATAGTTGGCCATATCATCGGGCAGGTTGTAGTTGATCACGTGGGTGAGGTCGTTGACATCCAATCCTCGTGCCGCCACATCAGTGGCAACCAAAATCTGTATATTTTTTTGCCGGAAGTTATTCATGACATAATCCCGCTGGCTCTGGGAAAGTTCACCGTGCAGGGTATCAGCACTATATCCCTCATGAATGAGCTTCCCGGCCACATCCTTAACCTCCTGGCGGGTACGGCAAAAGATAATGGCATACATGTTGGGATTAACGTCAACAATTCTCCGCAAGGCAGCGTATCGATCCTTGGCATGAACCATATAACAAAGATGGCGAATGTTTTCAGACCCAGCATTACGCTGACCCACCGTAATTTCCAACGGCTCGGACATATATTTACGGGCTATGGAGGAAACCGATTTGGGCATGGTGGCGGAAAAAAGCAGGGTATTCTTAGTGGCCGGAGTCTGGGCAAGGATGGCGTTTAGCTCATCTTGAAACCCCATCTGCAACATCTCATCTGCTTCATCAAGGACAACCAGCCGTAAGGCTGAAATATCCACAGCCCTACGTCGAATAAGATCGTGCAAACGACCAGGCGTGGCAACGACAATATGCGCACCTTGCCGCAACTCCTTGATCTGTACATCAATCCTGGCCCCGCCATAAACAGCCCTGACCTTGACTCCTTTAACAAATTTTCCAAAAGAAGCCATGTCGCGGGCCACCTGCACACACAATTCACGAGTTGGACATAACACCAACCCTTGGGTTTTTTTGGCAGCAGGATCACACAACTGCAAGAGAGGAATACCGAAGGCCGCCGTCTTGCCAGTACCGGTCTGGGCCAGGCCGACCACATCACGAGACTGTTGCAGAAGAGCGGGAATAACCTTCTCCTGAATGGGGGTCGGCGCGGTAAAGCCCAACGCCTCTAGTCCTTGCAGAATTTCCCCGCCTACGCCAAGTTCCTCAAATGAAGCCATACAAATTATCTCTCAAAAAAAATGTCTCGGGCAGGCCAACCGTGCCGGTAACCCAACGCCAACGGCAAACGCCATTGTCCGAGCAAAACAGGCCCAAACAACAAATAATGGACCCAAAAATTATCAGTTCTCAGCAAAAAAAAACCGCACGTCCTCAAGCCCTTGAGGATTGTGCGGTGTATTTTGATGATTGTTGACAACAAACAGTTACTACACGCTATCGGCCACTTATAACACGGTTGACAGAAAAAAACAATTCGTTCCTCCTGTCCACAGTATTCTTCTGCCCACCAAGGGGCACCATCACCAATGAAGCGATGCGCTTAGCCAAGACTAGCTTGCGGCTGAACAGATTTACTCCTCCAACAACTGTGGCCGCTGGGACGATTCATATCGAGAACCCGTATCTGCCTTCACCGCGGTCTCATCAATTTGAAAAATAGCCATACTTGCCGCAAGCTCTTCGGCATGTTGAGCATTTTCCTGGGTAACCCTATCCATGTCGCTGACCGTGGTGTTAATTTGGGAAATGCCGTTGGCCTGTTCAGAGGAGGCGGTGGAAATCTCTTGCAACAGAGTACCGACCTTGCCATTACTCTCATTTACCTCACCGAAGCCCTTACTGGTTTTTTCAACAAGAGTAACTCCGGCGTTAACCTTGGTCACCGTGTCATCAATAAGGCTGGCGGTATTCTGCGAGGCTTCGGCTGCACGCTTGGCAAGGCTACGAACCTCATCGGCTACCACTGCAAACCCTGCGCCTGCTTCACCGGCTCGAGCCGCTTCCACCGCCGCATTCAAGGCCAACAGGTTAGTCTGAAAAGCTATCCCGTCAATGGTCTGGACGATCTTCTGGGTCTCTTGGCTGGACTGAGCAATATCCTTCATGGAGGTAATCAATTCCACCATCGAGCTATCCGCGTCCTGGCTGACTTTGTTAGTGTTAATCATCAGAGTATTGGCAGAATTGGCATTTTCAGCATTTTGCCTAGTCATCGCTGACATCTCTTCAAGAGAGGCTGCGGTCTCTTCTAGAGAGGCGGCCTGATCGCCAGCAGAACTCTCCAAAATTCGAGAAATAGAGGTGGAACGACCAACAGCTTCACTCATTTTTCGGCTCATGGTATCAACTGCCTCAGCAACCTCACCAATCTCATCGCGCCGATTCAAATTAAGCCTTCTAGTGAGATCACCTTCGGCAATTACATTAACGGTTTCAACCATGTTCTTAAGGGGCGCAGTAATCGTTCTGCCAATGAGCAAGGAAACCACCACCACCACCACCGCGCCAATAAGACCAATCACCAGGGCAACGGTTATAACTGAGCGCACCTTGTCCATTACATTATCTCGGGGAACCACCGAAGCAATAACCACCGTGGAGGCTGCGGGTTCATGATTACCTGCACTCAACAAGGCAGGATCAAGGAGGTAAGAAAAAGTTATGTATTCGTTGGCAAGTTTACCAAGCCCGCCAGCCTTGCCGGACTTAAGCCATTGCAGCAAATCTTGATTCTGCAATGGTTTTCCAATTGTCGCGAGGTCTGAACCGACGAATACCGTTTTTTGATTCAAATCGACAATCATTGATGCAGCGTCAGGAAACCCGTCGCTAATCAACTCGTCATTCATTCCCTCGATTAACAGATGTAGCCTTGCACAATCGACAAAAGCGTGCAAAAAACCGTTAGGCTTACCGTCGGAATCCTTGGTTGCAAAACTAAAAAGATAAGACTCCGAACCACCATCCGAGCCACCATCCACGCCAGGCATAAACGGGTTTTTTACCAACTGTACGCTACGGCCATCTTCGCCAGCAGAAGAGGTAAAAGAAAAGACCTTGCCTTTAATATCAAGATTATCATCGGCGTTGATCAATATCTTTCCATTACTATCGGTCAAAAACATCGTACAGAAGCCAGGCGCTCCTTGCAGCTTGACCACCAGATCAGTTTTCAACTCAGCCAAGGCCTGAAACTCTATGGACATGCCATAAACGTCTTCCTTGGTCCAATTCTTAAATATACTGGAAAGCTCCACCAATGAACGGTTAAAGGTGTCAGCGCTGTTTTCGGCAACAAGGCGCATCACGGTACCGCTATTAGTCACGGAACCATTCTTAAGACCGTTGGCTGAGACAAGCACAATGACAATCATCGGCAAGATGGAAAGCATCGAACCGATGAGAATCTTTTTACCAATTTTTAATGAACTCCAACGGAACAAACTCATCAGTATCTCCAGAAATACAAGGATTACGACCTCCGACCAGAAGCCGTAATCCTATTCGTAGCAAACGAACCGTCAACCAGCAAGCGGTTCAAGTGAAAATCTCACAGATGCTCAGGCACCCCAGCCGCCTTCCGAGCCGCCTGCCAGTCCGCAAGGGAAATCGCGGCTTTATCTCCAGGCATGGTGTTGATAATCTCGAAGTAATCAAGTTTAAGCTTGTCCTTCAACACCTGGGCATGGGGTTTACAACGAACAGCATACATGGTCTGCACCGACTGATGATCAAAAGCACGCCAAGTTTGCTGATCCTTCAGGAAGGTATATTTATGTCCTTCCAGGGTTTTGACCACTGCGGCAGTAGCAAAGGATTTTGCCCTTTCAACGGCCGCCTTGTATTCATAGAGAATGGTGTAAGCGCTGGCCCCTGAGGTGGAAGGATAACGGCCATACTTGGCAGCGAAAGCCTCGACAAATTGTTTGCCCCGGGGATAGTTATATTTGTAAGGAACCTGCCACGACCAAGGCAAGGTACCAACCACTCCTTCCATTACCTTGGGACCAGCGCCATCGGCCATGCCCAAGGTCAGGTTGGGAACAATGATCTGCATACTACCCTTCATGCCCATGGAAGTGGCGATCCGCACCGCAGTGGACATATCCTTGCCAAACAAGACAAGAACAAGGACATCAGGCTTGACGAGCTTGGCAAAATTCAAGGCCTTTTTGAAGTCCTTCTCTGAGGCTCCGGGGAAAGGCGTTTTAGTCATCTTATGCGTAGCGGTATTGGTGGTCCCGGTCAGATTACGTACCGCCTCTTCAGTGGTCCAACCCCAAGTATAGTCGGCGGTGATATAGAAATATTTTTTACCGGAATAATGTTTTTTAAGATAATCACCGATGGCGTTCGCAGCCATCAGGGAATCGCTGCACTCCCGGAAGGTGGTCTTCAATCCGGCCTTACCGGTGGTGGCTGTGGAATAGGTCAAAGTACCGAAGAAAGGAATATTCTTGGCATTACAAACCTTACCGGCGGCAATGGCAACGCCACTTGAGGAACCGCCAAAGACCATCTTGGCCCCTTCCTTGTCTATCAACTCAGCGACATTGGTGGTGGCAAGGGCAGGCTTAGACATGGAATCACGCCAGGCGATTTTGACCTGGTCTCCCATGATGCCGCCTGCGGCGTTAATCTCTTCAACGGCGAGATTGGCAGCGCGCCACTGGTCAAGCCCCTGCACGGAATACGGGCCGGTTTTCGGATAATTCATGCCCACGGTAACCGTACCGGCAGAAACGGGCACAGCCTGTAATAGAAAAACCATACCTACAGCCACTGCAATTCCGGACAAACAGCTCATCCACTTTTTGTTCATACTCTCCTCCTTAAACTTTTTTTATTCATGCTTTTCTCTACCGAAACCAGAGCCCTTTATGAGGGTGGGGCGGGGAGGGAAATGCGCAAAGAAAACATGCCTCCGACATGCTCCTTAGTTATCTTTATTTACCCTATCGTAGGAGTCACAACCAAGTCAAACCTCTAATAATATAAATATTCCCCCACCTTAAACCTGACAAAACAATACACCCAATAAAGCCGCCGGGACTTTATCACTTCACAGACAACAAAACAATCAGTAACCACATGGAATCAGAAGATAACATAGCAAACAAAACAGAAGCGATTCTCATTTAAATACTAAAATTAGTTAACAGGATCAAGTAATACCCCAGGACCAAAAAAAATGCTGCTCATTTTCAGAGTTTAAAGATTCATTACCCTCAGAATTTTATTCCATGCTTTTGTGAGGGGGGCAAACAGATCATCGGGCCACCAAAACTAAGGCGTGTTGCGACCTGTGCCTCCACTAGCCTAACAGCAAGGCACCTTTACTGACAACTAAGAATCCACTACCCACCTCTGCCAATATCCTCTCCAGAAACTTGCCTCTGAGGTTAAGGTCATTACCGAGATCCGCGCTTCCTTGGCAACATTAAGAAAAGACCCTGACTGGTACGACATATTGATCACCGTTCAGGTCATGGCCGACCTTACCGCCACCTGAACAAAAAAAAGGATCGAAATCCCTAATGGACTTCGATCCTTTCCCAATCATTGCAAAACAGGCGGGTTAACCTGGGCAAGCTTTATAAATTATTCAGCCTTGGCGATCCTGAGTAATTTAACGCCAGGCTTAGCTGCATCACCAACCGAAGCGCTGATCTCCTCAACCTTGCCAGCCACCGGACTTTCCACCGGGGTCTGCATCTTCATCGCTTCAAGAACCACCAACGGATCACCAACCGCAACCTCATCACCAACCTTAACGCTGATCTCGTAGACATTGGCGCCAAAAGGAGCGCGAATATCGCCGTCCTTGGCCAACGCTTCGATCTCCTGCTTGGAAAGCTCCGGCACCTTGGCCGTACCTGCCGCAGAGGCAGCCTCGTCTTCAAATACGTAGACTCGTTGATGATGGTCAACGTTCAGGTAGACGTTCCACTCGGCATCCTCGTTCTTCTGCTGCGGACCGATCTCGATGACATGCTCCTTGCCCTCGTGATCCCTAAAGTTCAAGGTCTCACCAAGCTTAAAGCCGCCGGTGCGGAAAAAGATGGCTGGCGGTAAAACATAGGTGCGGCCAAATTTCTCCTCAAACTTAAAGAAGTTAACCGCATCCACAGGATGTTGCAGGTAGGTCACCAACTGCTGGTCGGTGGGCTCAACGCCTATCTTCTCGGCCAGTGCCTTACGCTCCTGCTCAATATCCATATCCTCGATCTCATCCATGCCGCCATCTTTCTCAAGGATCGCCTTCCAGTCGGAACCGAAAGCCTTCTCATAGATCCAATCAGGCGGAGAATAGAACGGGAAAGGCCCGTATTTACCCAGGAGCAAGTTCTTCAAATCACCAGAACAGTTACCATAACGATCACCGCCCTGGACATTACTGACGGCGGTGGTCCAAAGAATCTGCGAACCGGGAGTTACCGACCAGTAGTTACCAAGCTCTTTCTGCACCTTTGGCAACTCATCTTTCAAGATCTCCGGCATCTTATCAAGGAAGCCGCCCTTTACCGCCTGCTCGAAACTGGAACCAGTGGCGCCGCCGGGAAGCTTGTGCACCTGCACAGTGGGATCGAAACCCTTGAACTGTGACTCAAAAAACTCGTAATGGGGCCGCTCGTCGCGCAACACCTCGGAAGTTTCCATCACCGCCTCTTCATCAAGACCGATGGCGACTTTACCATGATCCTTCAGGGTATGAACCACCGAGAGGATCGGCGCCGGGCCGTAATAACCGGTAAACTCGTGATCAGCGGCATCAACGATTGCGGCGCCGTTCAGCACCGCCGCCTCAATACGACCAACATCGTTACCATCGGTATTGTGACCGTGATAATGGATAACCATCTCCGGGTACTTCTGCATGATGGCGTCAACCAACTCTCCGATGCGTTTCGGAGTGCCAAGACCACCGTGGTTCTTGATGCAAAGGATGATCTCATCACCGGTGACATCCTGCAACTCGCCAACCTTCTTGACATAATATTCGTTAGTATGCTCAGGACCGGTGGAGAAACAGATACAAGGCTCAAGAATCTTACCCGCCTTCTGCACCTCTTCAAAAACAGCCTGCATGTTGGGAACATGGTTCATGAAGTCAAACACACGCCAAACATCGACATACTTGGCAAACTCGCTAACCACGTAACGGATGACATTCTGCGGATAGGGGCGATAACCAAAGAGGTTGATCCCCCGGCAGAGGGTCTGAAACATGGTGTTGGGCATCTTCTCCCGCAACAATTCGAGCTTCAGGAAGGGATCCACCTGCTTTCTGAGAATATCAACATGGATGGATGCCCCGCCGGTAATCTCCAGAGAGAAGTAGTTTGCCTTCTCACGCGAAGGCGCAGCCAGCAAATCGGTATGCAAGAGAATCCGGTTCTTGAAATCAGACTGAGAAAGATCGCGAGCGGTGTTGGTGACATAATAGCCGTTCTCTTCCCGCCCCCGAAGAATCTTGATGGCCTTGGAAACTTCCATGCCGTGAACGATACGTTCCATGGTAACTCCTTTATCATCGTTTACCGACCTACGAAAAGGCCGGCAAATGGTGTTTCGTATTCATCAAGCCCGATCCCCCACCTGGAAACCGCGCCAATTTGCCTCGTGTAGCCGACCCCTTAAATAGCGTAGGGATTTTCCTTTTTATGGTGGATCTCGGCGATCAACCGGGCCAGCTTATTGCCTTCGTTGGACCCTTCCGTGTAATCAAGAAGATGGGTATGGGTTTCAAGGAAGGAGGTATCAAAGTCACCCCGCTTAAAATCCGGGTCGCTGACCAAATTAAGGTAGAAGGGGACGGTGGTCTTTGGACCGACAATAACGTAATTGGACAAGCAACGCCGCAACCGATCAACGGTTTCATTCCAGCTAAAACCATGTACCGTCAATTTTACCAACAGTGAATCATACACCTCGGGGATGGTAAAGCCCTGGTAAACAAAACCGTCAAGGCGCACTCCGTAACCACCCGGCGAGCGATAAACGGAAACGGTCTTGCCGCCCTCGGGCATGAAGTTGTTCTGGGGATCCTCAGCGTTGATCCGCATCTCAATGGCGTGGCCCCGAAGCTGCACATCATCCTGCCCAAAAGCCAGTGGCTTGCCGAAAGCGAGTTTAATTTGGGTACGGACAATGTCGATACCGGTGACCATCTCGGTAACGGTGTGCTCCACCTGCAAGCGGGTGTTGATCTCCATGAAGAAGTAATTCATGTCCTTATCAACCAGGAACTCGACGGTGCCGGCATTGGTGTAGTTGGCAGCGGTGGCGGCCTTAACCGCTGTATCGCAGATACTGTCGAGAAGATCCTGATCCTTAATCAAGGAAGGGGCGATCTCAACCAGTTTCTGGTTCCGACGCTGGATGGAGCAATCACGGGTCCCGAGATGAACGACATTGCCATGATTGTCGGCAATGATCTGCACCTCGACATGCTTGGGATTGATAACCACCTTTTCAATGTAGACGTTGTCACTATTGAAAGCGGCCATGGCCTCGGAACGGGCGGCTGGCAGTTCGGCACGCAACTGCTTTTCATTCTCCACCCGACGAATGCCGCGTCCGCCACCACCGGCGGTGGCCTTCAGCATGATTGGATAGCCGTATTTGGAAGCAAATGCCAAGGCTTCTTCCATGCCGGCATCTCCGGCAGGAAGGTTCTGAGTGCCGGGGACCATGGGAATCCCGGCATCCTTCATAATCCTGCGGGCAGTAACCTTGTCACCCAAGGACTGAATCACCTCAGACTTGGGACCAATAAAGGCAATCCCTGCCTCTTCACAGGCTTTGGCGAAATCTGGATTCTCAGCCAGAAAGCCATAACCGGGATGAACAGCATCCGCCTTGGACTTTTTGGCGGCGGCAACAACCTTTTCGATATTAAGGTAATCACAACGCGGCCCATCACCGATGTGGATCGCCTCATCGGCAGTACGAATATGCAACGCCTCTGAATCCGGGGTCTCGTAAATCGCGACCGCAACATGACCAAGTTCCTGAATAGCACGGATGATCCGCAGGGCAATTTCGCCTCGGTTCGCTACCAGTATCTTCTTTTGTTGTTCCAAGGGACACCTCTCTGGCAAAGTTTTTCAGGCACAGATGTACCGTTGTCTTTCACTGCAAACAAATAACATTAACCATGATGAAAACTTGATATTCTCCCCAACTCAGAACAGCTGGAAGAAAGTGCGGAATGGGGGCGAAAAGGAGTCGGGTTTCAAATTGACACATGCCCCACATCAATGGTCAACGCCGCAATCTAGCATAGAACTTTGGGGCTGGCAATAACAAAAAAACGGGGAACGAGACATCCGCCCCTTTCCCCGTTTCCGTTCAACTCCCGCTAAACCTACGGTTACAATCCCAGTTTTTCAGCGACAAAATCTGCATCCTTGTCACCACGGCCGGAAAGATTAATCAGTATCGTCTCCGCCGCCGACATCCCCTTGCCGAGGCGCATGGCATAGGCCACGGCGTGAGCGCTTTCCAGGGCCGGAATTATTCCTTCGGTACGCGAAAGAGTAATAAAAGCATCCAGACATTCCTTATCATCCACGGTCTCATAGGTTACCCGACCATGATCTTTCAGGTAAGAATGCTGCGGGCCAACACCAGGATAATCAAGGCCGGAGGCAATGGAATAGACCGCCAGCGGATTGCCCTTCTCATCCTGCAAATTATAACATTTAAAACCATGAATCGCGCCCTTCACCCCCAAGGTAAGGGTGGCGGCATGATCAGGGGTATCAAGACCCAGACCGGCAGGCTCAACCCCGATAAGCCGTACCTCTTCGTCCGGCAAGAACTCGGTAAAAATGCCGATAGCATTGGAACCACCGCCCACACAGGCCGTGACCACTGTCGGCAACTGCTGCTCACGCTCCCAAAACTGAGCCCGCGCCTCCTTGCCGACTATACTTTGAAAATCCCGAACCATCCTTGGGAAGGGGTGGGGCCCCACCACCGAGCCGATGGCATAGAGAAAATTTACCGGATCACGCAGATACTCATCAAAAGCGCTATCCACCGCATCCTTCAGCGTCTTGGTGCCACGCGAAACCGGGATCAAATCACAACCGAGGATCTTCATCTTGGTGACGTTGGGATGCTCCTTCTTTATATCCACCTCACCCATGTGGATTTCACAAGGGATGCCAACCAGGGCACAGGCGGTGGCCAAGGCAACGCCATGCTGACCAGCACCGGTTTCCGCCAGCACCTTTTTCTTGCCCATATGTTTGGCCAACAACGCCTCACCCAGGCAGTGGTTAATCTTGTGGGCGCCGGTATGATTAAGATCCTCGCGCTTCAGGAAAATCCGCGCCCCGCCGATTTTTTCAGAAAGCCTTCTAGCATAAAAAATCGGGCTTGGCCTACCGACATAGTGGGTATACAACTCCGCTAACTCATCCTGGAAGGCTTGGGTTTTCCGTACCTCATCGTAAGCAACATTGATATCATCCATCACTGCCTTTAATTCCGGCGGAATAACCTGACCACCATATTCTCCGAAATATCCTTCCGCATCCGGCATCTCTGCAAACTCAATGGTCATTGAAATATCCTCATTCTCCTATAACGATGGAGCAAAAAAATCACCTATCAGGTCGCCGTTTTCCTCGCCACCGCGACCCCGCCAGTTCACCAAATAGCAAAATAGCTACACAGAAAACAAACAACAAGAACTATCAACAAGAAAACTTATGATTAGTTAAAAAAACAGAGTAAGCAATTCTTCAATGAACTTAGCCATGCTATTTTTTCAGACAACTCTTTCTTAAAATCTGCTAGATATAAATATCGCCTCAGTCGACTAAACAAAACCAAACACTAAGGACAATTATTATGAACATGAAGATTCTCAACCTTCTTATTATCACCATCACCGCCATCGCTATTGCCGGATGCGGCATCCCGGACTTACCTGGCCCAATCGGCATCCCCGGCCTTTAAAGATCCAGGTTAAAAAGTATTGAACACCATCAGAGAAATGGGCTCCCAACAAGTTTTTTTTACACTGCCAAGACGATCCCACCCGGAAAAGGATTTCTGGGCCGTCTTTGACGCCTGCCTGAACGATAGAGACCGGATGGTGCTGCTGACGGACTTGTACTTGGCGGCTCACCGGGCTGAACTGTTCCGGCTCACGTGGAGACGGAGCAGCAAACAAAAAAAAGGGAATCAGCCATAAATGACTGATTCCCTTGAATGTATTTCGTGGTGACCCCAGGGGGACTCGAACCCCCGTTGCCGGCGTGAGAGGACACCCGGAAGCGCACATTGCCTATTATTTCAGCCACTTAAAAAACATTAATAAACGTTAACGACCACCAGAAACCACCAGAAAAACCACCGAAAGTACCACCAGTGAACTTCAAGTTGTCGAATTCTTACCGACGCTATCACACTAAACTTGCCATGGTATGAATCCGAGACAATCCAACCTGACGCCCTAACCTATCCTAACACACTATCCCACCATGGCTACACACCCGATCCTGACGACCCTACACATTGTTCCACGGTCTCAAAAAAGTGGAACAATATTCTGGTGTTCATTAGTTAAGCTTTTTTTAACTGATGAAAAACGTTAGTTTTAACCAGAACCACAAGCTACCCCATCAAATACATTTTCTTTAAAAGATACCTGAATCAATCAGTGATCAATAAAAAAACAACTCCCTTTGTAGTCCAAACTATAACCACGACAATCCAGATCATTTTATTCTCAAGAAACCGTTTTCCGATGTTTTAATTCGTTTTTATTTGGCACACCTTCCTAACAAGGTGTAGTTTGATTACCATGATCAACGCGGCCGCCCCTAAGGCGGAAGATAGCATTCAGTAAATTCCAACCAAGACGCAACATCTATTTGGTGGGACAAATGAGAAAGCAAAGATAATTCGAGAGAAAATAGAGGATGAATCCCGAGGCGATAGCAAAGCTGGGGTTTAGCGAATACAGTCAATATGTTTTGGAAATATGTTGACTGTTGTGTCCCACAATAAACCACAAAAATTTATCCTCATGACGATATCACTACTCACCATTCAACATGACCATTGAAAGGAAAACATAATGTCCGCACCCCGTCCGAAACGACTTTCACTTGGCAATGTCGACCTCGACCTGCCAATTTTTTTTCCTTCTGTATCCTCAATCAAAACCAACCTCCCACCAGTGGAGTACATAAAACTGCTGGCTGCTCTCACTGCCCAGAACAAGCAATTCCTTGTTTCCGCTTATGATCTTGCGCACGCTGAAGAAGCCGATCAGGAAATGATCCTTGCCCTACTTCACAAGGCTACCGATGCCGGCAATATAGTGCTGATGGATTCAGGCAACTACGAGAGCTACTGGCACAATACTCAAGCCGCTTGGCAACAAGACCATTTCCACCGGACCTTACAACAATTTCCCAGCTCGCTCGCCTTCTGTTTCGACGAACAATCACCCCCAGACAACCACGATGCACATGTGAAACTCGTAATTGAGCGGTGGGGAAAAGACCAGGCGGTTGCCACCTCAACAACGCTCATTCCAATCATCCACGGGGCACCCGACGACTTACCGTCCCTTTGTCGTGAGGTTGCGGAAATTTCCGGTGTTGCCATGCTCGCAGTACCCGAACGTCGATTGGGGGATGGGATCTTTGCACGGGCGCAGACTGTCAAGGCTATCCGCCAGTCATTGAACAACCTGGGGCGATACGTCGGTCTCCACCTCTTGGGGACCGGCAATCCACTTTCCATCGCAATCTACTCCCTTGCCGGTGCCGACAGCTACGATGGGTTGGAGTGGTGCCAAACAGTCGTTGACTACGAGACAGGTTTTCTGTTCCATTCTACCCAAGTGGATTTTTTCAAAGCCCAATCCAAATGGGACGAGATGGGGGTCGGCTTCCAGACCAGCACCCTCGCCCACAACCTTGACTTCTATACCGACTGGCTTGCCCGGCTGCGAAGCGACATTCATCACGGCAATGGCGTTAAATTTTGCCGTGCCAATTTCCAACCACGCATCTTCGCCCACTGCACCGAAGCATTGGGCTGGAAGGAGTCATCCGTATGACGCTCGCGCTGATTAACCAAACAATAAAAGAACTCTGTTCCGAGGCCGAAGCAACCAGCAGCCCGGACACTGCGTGGCACCGACTAACTGAAGAAGAATTACTACAAGAAGCGGCAACTTGTATTTTCGGCAGCCAAATGATTTACGAGGTTTCGGTGGCAACGGCGGAACGACTTCGACAACAAGGATTGTTACGGCATGATCAGTATGGCGACAACTGGCAATCGGTTTATGAAACAAAGTTAGTAGCCTCGTTTTCTACCCCCCTGACAGTGAAGGTGAACGGCAAAAAACGAACCATGAGACCGCGTTTCAAGAACCGCCTTGCCTCTTTACTTGCCAAAACCGTAGCCACGATGCGCGAACAAGGAACATCGCTACATCGAATCCTTTCCTCTGCCCCTTCGGCTCGTGATGCACGCAAAATATTAATCAAGATGGTCTGGGGCTTCGGCCCGAAACAGGCGAGTCTCTTTTTGAGACGGATCGGCTTCTGTTCAGAGCTTGCGGTACTCGACACCCATGTCCTCGACTACCTGCGTATGGCACGCGGTATTGCCCCCCGGCCCGGCACCTTGTCGCGGCTGTCTGGCTATGAGCGTATCGAAGATGAATTCCAACGATTGGCAACAGAATTCGGCCATGCAGTGGGCAGCCTAGATCTGGCCATGTGGGTAACAATGCGCGTGGCCAAAAGAGAAGCGTTGATATGAGCCTGGTGAACCTGGTCTCAGGAGGCCTTGATTCTACCTTGGTTGGCGTAATGGCCCGAGAAGAAGGTGCCGAGGTATTCCCCTTGTTCATTGACTACGGACAACGCGCCGCCACACAGGAATGGGAGAGTTGTCAGCGTGTTCATGATCGTCTTGACCTGCCCAACCCCACCAGGATGGATCTCTCCGGATTCGGCCAGGTGATTCGCTCCGGCCTTACCACGCCAGATTTGGACGTCAAGACTCACGCGTTCACCCCTGGCCGCAACCTCTTGTTCCTTCTAATGGGCAGCGCATACGCCCATCAGGTGGAGGCGGACGGGGTGGCAATCGGCCTCCTTGCCGAGCGATTCAGCCTCTTTCCCGACCAGCGCAACGACTTCATCAGGCAGGCGGAATCCACCATCCAGACTGCTCTCGCCAAACCGATCAAAGTGCTTACACCGCTATCGGAATTCAGCAAGGCCGATGTGTTGAGGCTGGCTCGGAAAAAAGGAATCGAAGGGACGTACTCCTGTCATGCCGGCACCGCGCAACCCTGCGGCCGGTGCATTTCATGTCTTGAATTCGTCAATGACGAGGAGGGGTGATATGGGCGGACACTCGGGAGGAGGAATTTCACATGCCGACCTTACGCGTCTGGAAGAAAGTGCCAAGAAAAAGCTTACCAGCGCTGCCACCGACACAAGCCGACATGTTTTCATCAGCTTTGCTTACGAAGATCTCAACGAGGTGAACCTCTTACGCGGCCAGGCAAAGAACGATAAGACGCCGCTGAATTTTGACGATCACTCGGTTAAAGACGCATTCGACAGCACTAACGCCGATTACATCAAGCGCCAGATTCGGGAGAAGATCGACAGGGCCTCGGTAACAGCCGTTTACCTTAGCGAGCATAGCGCGAAAAGTCAGTGGGTCAACTGGGAGATCGAAGAGAGTCTGAAGCGGGGCAAAGGGGTGATCGGGGTCTACAAGGGTGATTCTCCTCCCAAGATATTGCCACGGGCGCTGACTGAAAATGGTTGTAAGAGCTTTAAGTGGGGCCATGAAACATTGCCAAAGGCCATCGAGGAGGCCAGCAAGAATCGCTAACGATTTTCAGTGAGGAGAACGATCATGTCCTACGATTTATTCGTGAGTTACCATCATCTGGATGGCGACCGGGTCAAACCCCTGATTCAGGCCCTGCGCGATCTGGGGCTATCGGTCTGGTTCGATGAGGACGCGATTGACGACTTTGCCCCCATAACCGAAGAAATCAGTGAGGGGCTTGCCGGTTCGAAGGCATTCCTCGCTTGGTACTCGAAAGATTATCCCCAATCCCGACCCTGTCAGATGGAGTTGACCGCAGCTTACATTGCCGCAGATCAGGCAAGAGGATCGGCTACCCGAATTCTGGTGATAAACCCGGAAGATAAAGTTGACCACATCCAGCCACTTTCTCTACGCGACAAACGTTTTCTCTCCGGCGACTTGGACTCGACCGAGCTAGCCCACCGCATCGCCACCCACCTCGCTAAAGTGACAGACTGCCTTGGCGCTATTTTGCCAGTCACCGCTACACCACAACATGGAGCCCAGATCAGCGGCAGCAGCCGTTTCGTGGGTCGGCTTCCCGAACTATGGGATCTACACAGCCGGTTGCATGAAGGGGAAAATGCCATTATCTCAGGCCGCGCAGGGAATCCTGACCAGGCCCAGGTGTCGGGAATGGGTGGCCAGGGCAAATCACTCCTGACAGAGGAATACGCCCTCCGCTTCGGGGCGGCATATCCCGGCGGCATCTTCTGGCTGCGTGGCCGTGGTCAGGATTCCAATGATACCAAAAGGACAGCCGCAGAACAGGAGATGATCCGAGAGAGCGCCTTCCGCGACATCGCTCAACGGTTGGAGATCAGCGGGCAGGGGTTGCCCCTGCCCGAACTGGAGGGGCAAATTAGACGAAAATTACGGGGAAAAGGACTACCCTTCCTCTGGGTAGTGGATGATCTCGCCTCGGAGTTAACCATGGAAATGGTGCGGGCCTGGCATGCACCCGACACCTTTGGCAAGACCATTATTACCACCCGCAGCCGCAAATACGGTACCGAGCAAGACCGCCTGGATCTGGATGTGCTGGAGCCGGATGAGGCCCTGCAACTTTTCCTCTCCCACCGAACCGAGGGCCAAGCCCCTGTGAACGATGAAGAAGAACAGCTGGCCCGTGAGATCGCCATCAGCCGGTTGGGCCGCCACGCCCTGGCTGTTGACGTTGCCGGTGGTGCCGCCCAACAGATGGGATACTCGGAGTTTCTGGCTAAACTGGATACCAAGGATAACGACGTCTTGGAACTTGCGGCCCAACTGGGCAGTCAGTTACCCAACGGCCATAAAAAGAATATCGCCGCTACCTTTTTGCAGAGCATAGACCTTCTGGACGAACCGGGTCGCGATTACCTGCGGCTCGCTGCCTGCCTGGCCACCGCCCCCATACCTCGCCGCCTGGTAAGTTGGGTCTTTGCCAAGGCGGATGACCAGCCAGAGGAACAAGCAAACACCCGTGCCCTGCTTGCCGCTGACCAGGCCGCCAAACTCTCCTTGGCCGAAAACCACCCCGGCGAACAAAGCCAGACCGTCCATCTCCTCATCACCAGAACCGTACGCTTCCACGATCAAGCCCCGGAACGGGTCAAGTGTCTGAGGAGAGCTGCCATCGAAGTGCTCAGTGGAACATTAGATGTAGTTTCCGTTTCCGACATCCGCAACCATGCCGATCTGGCCAGGGAGGTGGAACATGGGCGCCATCTTTACAAGGACACTGCTGACGACCGGAGCTGGTCGGTTCTTCTTGCCTTAAGCATTGGTCACTATGATTATATTCGTGGCAGCTACTCCACAGCTAGGGCTCTCAACGAAAAAACGGTGGAATTCTGCACCAGGGTTCTCGGCGAGGAACACCCGGGCACCCTCAAATCCATGAGCGAACTGGCGAATACCCTCAGCGCACAGGGCGATCTCGCTGGGGCAAGGACGTTTGAGGAAAAAGCGCTGGAAGTCAACACCAGGGTACGCGGCGAGGAACACCCGGACACCCTCTCCGCTATGAACAACCTAGCTGCAACCCTCAGAGCACAGGGCGATCATGCTGGGGCAAGGACGTTTGAGGAAAAAGCGCTGGAAGTCAGCATCAGGGTCCTTGGCGAAGAACACCCGCAAACCCTCACCACCATGAACAACCTGGGTTTAACACTCAAAGCACAGGGCGATCTCGCCGGGGCAAGGACGCTCCTGAAAATATCGCTGGAAGCCAGCATCAGGGTACTCGGCGAGGACCACCCGGACACCCTCAAATCCATGAACAACCTGGCTATAACCCTCTCTGCACAGGGCGATCTCACCGGAGCAAGGACGCTTGAGGAAAAAGCGCTGGAAGTCAGCATCAGGGTACGCGGCGAGGAACACCCGGACACCCTGGCCGCCATGAACAATCTGGCTGGAACCCTCAAAGCACTTGGCGATCTCACCGGAGCAAGGATGCTCCAGGAAAAAGCGCTGGAAGTCAGCATCAGGGTACGCGACGAGGACCACCCGGACACCCTCACCGCCATGAACAACCTGGCTGCAACCCTCCGGGCACAAGGCGATCTCGCTGAGGCAAGGACGTTTGAGGAAAAAGCGCTGGAAGTCAGAATCAGGGTACTCGGCGAGGAACACCCGGACACCATCACCGCCATGAACAACCTGGGTTTAACACTCAAAACACAGGGCGATCTCACCGGGGCAAGGACGCTTGAGGAAAAAGCACTGGAAATCAGCATCAGGGTACGCGGTGAGGAACACCCGGACACCCTCCAATCCATGGACAATTTGGCTGTAACTCTCCAAGAACAGGGCGATCTCGCCGGGGCAAGGACGCTCCTAGAAAAAACGCTGGAAGTCAGCAACAGGATACTCGGCAAGGAACACCCGGATTCGACAAGCTCTGCCTGGAACCTGTTTAATATCTTATTAAAACAGGAAGACCCGACCGTTGGCGAAGTACTTACTCATCATCTCATCTGGCTGTATGATTGCGATCCTGCCGACCTTGGGGCTGACCAGAGCCGGATTCGTGACTACATACTATCCTTACTATCCTCACTAAAAATGACTCGACCTGCCCCTTAGAGCCAACCATGACCCTTCCGCCCCCATGCCTACCCCATCCACTTTTCAACGAGGAATAAACCAGCAATGAAACCCGTCTGCTTCATGGTCATGCCCTTCGGCATCAAGGAGGTACTACCACCGGTCGCCAAGGCACCGGAGAAAATTGACTTTGATGCCCTGTGGAACAAGGCTCTGGCACCACTCATCAGTGAACTGGGCTATGAACCGGTTCGTGCCGATCAGGATGTGGGAGCGTTGATCATCCATGAGATGCTCGAACGCCTCTACTTCTCGGATCTGGTCATTGCCGACATGACCATCCCCAACGGCAACGTTTACTACGAGGTCGGCATCCGCCACGCCTGCAAGCGCAACGGCTGTGTGCTCATCGGCGCTGACTGGTCTCGCCCCCTCTTTGATGTGGATCAGATGCGGCGACTCACCTATCCCCTTGCCGAGGGCATTGTCACCGACGCCTCGGCAGTCGCAATCACTGCGGCATTGCGGGCCGGGCTCCACGAACTTGCCCGAGGCGACTCGCCCATCTACCAAGTTATCCCCGGCTTCCCGGATCCCGCCAAGGTCGATCCGAACCGCGCCAACGCCATCAAGGAACAACTCACCCGCCTTTCCGCCTTCCAGACCCGAGTCCGCGAGGCACGGCTCTCCCCGGATCGCGATCAAGGCCGACGCCTGGCCTTGGCCCTGCAAGAGGAACTTCCCGCCACCGTCCCCATGACCCGGTCGGTAGCCCTGGAAATGGTGATGCTGCTCCGCGACTGCGCGGGTTGGCAGGAAGCCATCGACTATATCGATGCCTTGCCCGGTGATATCCAGGAACTTGAGTTGATCAAGGAACAACGCTGTCTCGCCCGAGCCAAAACCGGCGACAACCTGGCCGCCATTGCCGCCCTTACGGAATTGATCCAGCGCAGCGGCGACAGCTCGGAACGGCAGGGGCTGATCGGTGGCCGCTACAAAAAACTTGCCACCCAGGCCCTGAAGGAGGGCAACCCGCAACACCACCGAGGCTACCTGGATCAAGCCATTGACCACTACGAACGCGGGATGAGTCTTGACCTGAACGATTACTACCCTACCTGCAACCTGCCCCGCCTCTACCGCGAGCGCAACGAGGAAGGGGATGCCGACAAGGCAGCACTTACGGCCCGAATCGCCCTCTTAGCCTGCGAACGGGCCAAGGAGCACAATCAACAAGATGAATGGCTTAAACCCACCCTCCTGGGCATGGCCTTTGATGCCGGCGATGCGACGGCTGCTAAACATTGGGCCAAAGAGGTAAGCCGGGAAGGCCCGGCAGCCTGGAAACTAGACACCACCATCGCCGATCTAGAAAGAAGCGTACGCCAGGCCGCAGCCCCGACCACACAACGGGAACTGACCGCCCTGCTCGCCGAACTACGAACGCTTTTATAGTCACCGGATAAAATCCGAGTACAAAACCACCAAAAGATAGGCCCCCCAAACGCCTCGACAAACGATCAGGCAACCTAAAAAGATCTTGGACATTCACCAGGAAAGCGCGCGACGATTACGAAAGCGGCGTGACAGATCACTAGACTGGACAGCAGAGGTTGATAGCTCTCTAACAAACAAGACAGAACAACTTAACAAATGAGGCGTGACAACATGACCGATAAAGTTCACATCACCTTCATTCATGGACTGGCGAACAAACCAGCCCCCGATGACCTGCGCCGTATCTGGCTGGATGCCTTGGCCAAACCGGTGGATAGTGACAATGGGTTTGATCCCGAGGCAGTCGGTGTCACCACCTCTTTTGTCTACTGGGCGGATCTCTTCTACGACACCCCGCTGCTGGCAGCAGAGTATGAGAGTCGCGCCAATGAACTCGAACAAGCGGTAGCCACAGAATTATCACTCAGTGCAAACGCTTGGCTTGCGGCCATGCGAAAACGTTTTCCAGACAATGAGACAGCATACCCAGAAGCACCAGTCGATGACACCACGCCAAGCTATGAACGGATACCTATACCCTGGCCTATTAAACAGCGAATGCTGGAACATTTTCTACGCGAAACCCATGATTATCTCTTCAACATCAATGGCATCCGGGACATCATCCGCAACCGGGTGCTCGCCAGCATACCTCCAGATAGCCAATGCGTCCTTGTAGGACATAGCCAAGGATCATTTATCGCCTATGACGTATTAACCGATGTCCCGGCCTGCCCACCAATGACGGGACTACTTACCCTTGGCAGCCCGCTTGGATTGGACGAAATTCAGGATCGACTGAACTGGTCACGGAGCAACGGTTACCCAGCAAAACTTCAGGGGAACTGGGTCAACGTCTATGACCGTTTGGATATAGTCGCAGGCCTAGACCCGAGACTCGCCAACGATTTCCGCAAAAACGGACAAAAAACAGTCATTGATATCGAGGAGGGAAATTGGGGCACCTGGCGACACTCAGCCACCAAATATCTACAGGGCCCCCTGTTACGTCGGCATCTCCGGCAACTGTGCAAACGAGAGGAGGCATAATGAAGCCAGAGGAATTCATACCAACTCTAAAAGCCGCCTTGAATGAATACCGTTACACCGATGTGCAACACCTCACCCAACAAATTGACCCAAGAGCTTTCGGGGATGACCAAGCCAGAATGATTCTCAGCTTACTCCGACGTAAACGTCGATTTGCCGAGATGAAACAGACGGCAGACTCTTTCATCCATTCCGGCCTCCAGGCACCAGTGATCCGCCGACAAAGAGCCCAGTCATTATTAGATCAAAACTTCATCCACGAAGCATTGCAAGATCTCAAAGATTTAGTGAACGAGGTGGCCGATGACCCGCATGAAGGACCAGAAACCCGCGGCCTGATCGGACGTGCGTACAAACAACTCTACGTCAACGAAGGTGGCTCAGACAATCTCAAACAGGCACTAGTCGCTTACCTGCCAGACTGGCAGGAACAACGCGGTGATTACCGCTGGCACGGAATCAACGTCGCCGCATTGCTAGCCAGGGCTGACCAAGACGGTATGGCGACCGGGATAAACTTGAATGTTCAAGAAATCGCTCGCACCATCCTCAACGACATAGAAATGAAAGGCGCCACCGGAGTCTGGGATTACGGAACAGCCATGGAGGCATCCATGGCCATCGGGGACTGGGATACTGCGTTGGAATGGACGGGTAAGTATGTCAAACATCCAGACACCGATGCCTTCGAAATCGCCAGCACCCTGCGCCAAATGAAAGAAGTGTGGTGCCTTGACGACACCCCGGAGGGAGGAAAGCTGCTGCCGGTTTTGGAATATGCGCTGTTGCAGTGCGAAGGAGCCACTCTTGAACCGACCGGCTCTCAGATACTAGACCCTAGTGGTTTTCAGGCCGTGTATGGTGCCGAGGGACTCATCCATCTTCAGTGGTTTGATACACTGCAGAAACGTTGCCTAGCGATAGCACGCATGTCTGACTCAGCCTCCGGCGCCTCTTACGGAACCGGATTTCTTGTTCAAGGTTCAAGCCTGCGAGCTGACTGGGGTGATGCCCCGGTGTTTGTAACCAATTCCCATGTGCTCAGCGTTAACCCGTCGGATCAGGCCCCACTTGACCCGAATACGGCAGAGGCAGAGTTCACTCGCCTCCCCGGCCGCCCCAAAGCCGCCTTGGGAGAACTACTATTCACCTCTCCCCGAACGCAACTCGACGTAACCATACTCCGCATGGAGCACCCGCCAGAGGGAGCAACACCCCTACAACCATCGCCTTATAATCCTGCGTTGGCGCAGGTCGGCGGAAAGCCACAGAGAATCTATATCATCGGCCACCCCAAGGGTGGCGAATTGGCGGCATCAATATACAACAACGACCTTACCGGTTATGATCCGCCCTATGTTCATTACCGCAGCCCAACCGAGGGCGGCAGCTCCGGTTCACCAGTTTTTAATCGACAGTGGGATCTTTTTGCCGTGCACCATCGCGCCCTAATTACAGAACAGGTAAACGAGGGGGTGTTGCTCGGCCCCATTGCGGAAGCGGTGAAAACTGCACCTTCGGCATCAAAAGATTAAAAGAGTGACGCGACGGCAATAAACTCATCCAACGAATTACCACACGGAGTATATCTTCCAAACCGTGGATGCATATGCTATGTTTCCCCCTGACTCACAATCGTCGCGGGTCTGCCGCCAACATGTTGTAAATCTTGCAATAACAGCTCAAAGGTAAAATATGGAACATGTTAATGCGTGCTTTATCAGCTACCGCCATACCGGCGACCCGGATGCTCACCAATTCGTGTTGGCCTTTGTGCGACAACTCAAGAAACAACTGGGGTGGTGGTTGCCGAACATGCCGGTCTTTTTTGACGAAAAAGGACTCAACGTCGGCGACCATTTCAACGAAAAGTTGGCATTCGAACTTTGCCGCAGTGCTTGCATGGTGATGTTTTACTCTCCTCTCCATTTCGATCCATGCAACCCATACTGTGCATTAGAATACCAAGCGATGCTCAAATTGGAGGAACATCACCTGGGACAGACGATAGATGACCTACGAAACAAGGGGTTAATCTTCCCGGTGGTCTTTCGCGGTCTCGACTGCTTGCCGGAGGAAATCAGATCCAATCGAACTTGCGAAAATTTTGACCACATTACTGTGGAAGCCGACTTCGAAGAAAAGGATTGCCAAGGCCGACTTAATGAGTTGGCGAAGCAAATTTTTGATCGCTACCGTGTCCTACAAAATGCTGGAATGTTAAATGACGACTGTAGCAACTTTCATTTTCCTGTTCTGGAATCCATAAGGCCGTGGCTGGAAAGCGTCGCTCCAATGTGTGTTACCCCCATGCCTGGTCATTAAGCTGATGCGAATGAATACAAATAAACTCGGCCAGATCATCACCTTCTACTCTTACAAGGGCGGTACGGGCAGGACCATGGCGCTGGCCAACATCGCCTGCTTGTTGGGCTATAACGACTCAGAAAGAGACAACAACCAAACACCACGCGTTCTTGCCATAGATTGGGATTTCGAAGCCCCTGGCCTGCATCGCTACCTTAGGCCCTATCTCACCAAGGAAGCTGAAAATCGATTCGATGTTACACCCGGCTGCCTGGATCTCTTAACGGATTTAAACGCTACCCGTTCCCAATACGATCCGCATGACTTTGTCGCCAACCGTCGTCAAGTATGCGAGACGCTGAAGGCCATGGACCTTGAGCGCTTTCTTTTGCCAACCTCTGTTCAAGGCCTGGCAATCATGAAAGCGGGACGATTCGACAGTGACTATGCCCGTCGCGTGGTTCAATTCCAATGGGAAAATTTGTTTCGCAAAGCTCCGGGCCTATTTACAGGCTTTGCGGATTTCCTGCGTCAGCGGTTCGATTATATCCTGGTGGATTCACGAACCGGCATGAGCGACACAAGCGGCATCTGCACAATGGTACTACCCGATAAGCTGGTGGTGGTCTTCACCCCCAACCAGCAGAGCCTAAGCGGAGTAAAGGAACTTGTGCACAAGGCCGTCAACTACCGTAAGGCATCCCCAGACGGTCGCCCCCTCACCGTCTTCCCACTACCCTCCCGCATCGACTTGGCGCGACCTCAACTGCTCTCGGCCTGGCGTCACGGCTTGCCAAGCGAACCTTCCTTGTCCCTGACGGAAAGAGTAGAGGGGTATCAGCCATTATTTGAAAGGCTGTTCGATGAGATACATATCCGCTCAAGAACCACCCTCAAAGAGTACTTTGATCAGGTGATGCTGCACCACATACCGGATTATGCTTACGGCGAACCAATTGCAGTAATGTTGGAAGAAGGAGGATCAGCCATCTCCCTCAGTAGTCGCTACGAAGCCCTCAAGGAGCGACTGGACGAACTACAAGCGCCGTGGGAATCTCTGGCAGAGGTAAGGCTGGAGGCAGAGATCAAGCAACGCTGTGAGAAGGTCACCACCACGACACAAAACGGGGACATTCAAGCAGCTCTCCGAACCGCCAATGCATTAATTGAACATAAGACTCCGCAAATTATGTTCAACCTCGTATCACAGGCGATCCTAACCGTAGTCGAAGCGGCTTACCCAAAGGCACGACAGTCCGCATCCGCCCTTGCCCAATCATTAATGGAATCTACCAACAAGGATACCGACTCGGCACAGATCGCCACAGTCCTTGGCAAAGCGGGGAATCTATGCAATGCGTTTGGCGACTACTCACTCGCCAAACGCTTGCTTGAGGAAAGCCGATGCCATTTTGCATCTTGCTTCGGCAAGGAGCACCCGTCCACACTCACATCTATGAACAACCTGGCCAGTACCCTCATGGCACAGGGCGAACTAAATGGTGCCAGGGAGCTCCAGAAAAAAACCCTAGAAATCAGGATCAGGGTACTCGGTGAGGAGCACCCGAGCACACTCTCATCCATGGGCAACCTGGCCAGTACCCTTAAGGAACTGGGCGACCTCAATGGTGCCAGGGCGCTCAACGAAAAAACCTTAGAAGTCAGGAACCGGGTACTCGGTGAGGAGCACCCGGACATACTCTCATCCATGAACAACCTGGCCAGTACCCTCATGGCACAGGGCGAACCCAATGGGGCCAGGGCGCTCCAGGAAAAAACCCTGAAAATCTGTATCCGAGTACTCGGTGAGGAGCACCCGGACACACTTGCATCCATGAGCAACCTAGCCAATACCCTTAAGACACAGGGAGACCTCAATGGTGCCAGGGAGCTCCAGGAAAAAAACCTGGGAATCTGTATCCGAGTACTCGGTGAGGAGCACCCGGGCACACTCACATCCATGAGCAACCTGGCCAGTACCCTCATGGCACAGGGCGAACTCAATGGTGCCAGGGCACTCCAGAAAAAAACCCTAGAAATCAGGAACCGGGTACTCGGTGAGGAGCACCCGGACACACTTTCATCCATGAGCAACCTGGCCAATATTCTCATGGCACAGGGCGAACTCAATGGTGCCAGGACGCTTAACGAAAAAACCTTAGAAGTCAGGAACCGGGTACTCGGTGAGGAGCACCCGAACACACTCGCATCCATGAACAACCTGGCCAGTACCCTCATGGCACAGGGCGAACTCAATGGTGCCAGGGCGCTCAACGAAAAAACCTTAGAAGTCAGTATCAGGGTTCTCGGTGAGGAGCACCCGGACATACTCTCATCCATGAACAACCTGGCCAGTACCCTTAAGACACAGGGAAACCTCAATGGTGCCAGGGAGCTCCAGGAAAAAACCCTAGAAATCATGAACCGGGTACTCGGCGAGGAGCACCCAGACACACTTACATCCATGAACAACCTGGCCAGTACCCTCAAGGCACAGGGCGACCTCAATGGCGCTAGGGCGCTCCAGAAAAAAACCCTGGAAGCCAGGAGCCGGGTACTCGGCGAGAAGCACCCAGACACACTTACATCTATGAACAACCTTGCAAGTGTACTCAGCAAACTCGGGGATCTCGATGGTGCAAGAAATTTAATGGAGAAAACCCTTGCCAATCTTTCAGACCAACTGGGCGAGACACACCCCAATACAATCATGGCAATGCGGAATATGTCTGAAATTCTCAAGAAACTTGGAGAAACGGATCGTGCATTCGATCTCATGAGCCGCGCACTAGAACTCCAAACCGGCAAAGACGACAAGATATTGGAATAAAACACTGACTGCGGGGCCGATAATCTTGTGATTATCAGGCTTGACAAATTAATGTTTGCGTAATTAAAAAAAGGTCAACAAATCTCCCTAGCATTTTGTCCAGGATGTTTGGGAATATGTTGACCTTTTCGAACCAAACAAAAACCAAAAACGGACTTGACCCCTTTTTTTTTGCTCAAAAAATAATTGAGAGTAGCGCGGATGGCTAACACTTTACTATCAGGGCTGGGCACTCCAAAACGTAAAATACGTTTTCAATTAACATCATTGGAATGACAGAACATACTATGGTTGGTTCTTCTTTTCTCTAATGAACTTTGCTTAACAATGTTTCGATATTATCAATTAAGTCTATGATGTATTGATCGATAAATGGATTAGGCTTTGGCTTCCTATTATTATCAAATTCAACAAGATGTGAAAAAGTAAAATTTTCTACTTCCGACTTCCCGTACTTGCCTCCATCTGGTTTATAAAATTGTTTTTGTGTTAGCTCAGGCCATTGGGTATACCTGCAAGGGACAAAAGAAATCGGAATAAAAAAACATCTATCATTTCTCATTCTTGCAATAAATCGATTAAACTCTTCATTTTTTATATAATCAGAAGCCATAAAAGAATTACTTACAAGAAATATTGCCACACGGCATTTATGCAAATTTTCTTGAATTTGCTGGTGCCAGTTCGAACCTGCATCAATTCCCCTATCACACCAAATATTAAACTCAAATCCCTCTGAATACTCTGCTATTTCAGTAAACTTATTGTAAAAAACATCAAAAAAATCCTTATCTGTCTTGGCATATGAAACAAATACCTCGACATCACTACTTAAATTTCTATCAAAAAGATGCTTAAAATCTTCAACAGAACAGATCTGATTATCCTCAGAACGCATTTCTTTATACCCTGACTCGACATCTTTTTGCAGCTGTACAGTATTTACAAAATCTAAATTATTAACAGAAACATACAGGTTTCTGTTATTCACAGACAACTCTTTGAAATACTCATACACCTTCCCAACAACCCGGCTTCTGCTGCCAACATTATTAGAAAATACAAGTACCTTTCTCTCCAAAAAAAGGAACTTTACATATACATTAACATTTTCAACCCTGAAGATTATACCATGTTTCCAAAAAGTAGGCGCCTCAACATATTTGCCATACTGAGACATAAACTTAACAACTATGCTTTTTGCCAGGAATTTCTTGAATTTTAAAACAAAAGCTATTGTTGTTAATTCTGATATATGATTAGAAATGGCATTTCTGTACATAGGTGAATAAATCTCATATGATTCAGATAAATACTGAGGTGCAATGTAAGTATGACTATCATATGGGGCCTTGAAAACAAGCTCAAAGTTAAGCATTAAACCAACAAGTTGACTGGACAAACTATGTCCAGTCACTGACTTTCGAACATCTTTAATTGTAAATTCACCTTCATTATCGAGCACGTCTCTGTTTAAAATTTCATAAATAATTTTACATACCCACACAGGATCCGTGAACACAACACTTCTTAGACTTTCCGTATTTACATAGTGTAATATAACACCAGTTTCATGAAGATACTTTGCAAGAGTTTCAATTTCCAGCTGATCCATTGTACTGTCAATTTTTAAGCATTTTTTGCAAAACTCATCATATGTGATAAATGATAAGTTTTTCCGCATCTCAATAATTGATTTTTTGACAAGCAGCCAATACTTACCTATTCGAAATTTAGTTGCTGATTTTTTCAAAAGAGATAAAAGGTTATACTTGAAATCCTCGTACTTGATCACATAGTTTTCATTACCGCACGAAACACCTTGGATGCTTATTGGTAAAATATGAGAAGTGTTTAGTTGATACTCGAGACAAGTTGACTCAGGGATTGGCTCTACATTCTGAATGTCAATTTTGTTCTGGGATAAAATTATCGGGCTTCCTGGCGCATAAGTTCTTGCCCTATCAAGCCAGTACTCATAGTGAAAGTGCTCAATACTTATCACCGTTTTTTCGTTTGAACCAGAAAGAGAAATTTCGCCATCAATAAATCCATTTGTGTTTGTATCCTTTTCCCATACAAGAACATATACCGCATTGTTACTCATGAATAGGTGATGCGTTGCATGGTAATACTCCTGCCCACCGAAATCCCATATAGAAACATTTAAATCCTCACCATCGACTACATCATCTATCACAAGCTCTAAATTATTAATTCCGTGCGTAGATGCCTGACCTGGCCGATAGGTGCCATCCACAAGGAAGTTACAGAGGGATGTTTTGCCTGCCGTAGTGTTGCCAATTACAATAAGCTTTGCAGCCGTATTACTCTCTTCACCCTTCGAGAGGGCTGCGACATATGAACTTAAAGTGTTTATGCAATTCCATTCAGCTATCAGGGATGGCTCAATGTCCCTTATTCTATTTCCGGCTAGATATAATTTTTTTAAGTTGTTGCTCTCTCCAATGAACTTAAAAAAATTACTTATGCTTGACAGCCGGTTGTCTCTAGCATTCAAAGAAGCGAGCCGAGGCAAGTCGATCAAATTTTCAACAGAAGAGATATAGTTTTCGGAAATATTTAAAGTTTTCAATCCAGGCAGATTTTCAAGATGTATTCGACGCAGGCCAATATTAACTAGATTCAAGTCAGTTATTTCTTCTAAATCCACAAGCATAAGATTTCTAACTTCAGAAAATTCCAACCTTATTACCTTAAGCATTGCAGATGAACACACAGAAAGATTCTGTATATTGCAGTCCATCAATTCAATACTTTTGCAACTATCAACACCATCAATAGTTACATTTTTCAACTTGTTACACGAGATCTTAATAGACTTTAGTTTTTTCAATTTACCTACTATCTCGACGTCTTCAATTAAGTTTTCAGATATATCAACAACCTCAACATCACTAACAGATTCCAGCCAGCCCAACGAATCAATCTTGTTGTTGCAAAAATAAAGCCTTTTTAGTTTTTTAAAATTTCCAACCAATTTTATTTTATTAATTTTATTGAAATTTAAATTAAGCTCTACTATGTTACTTCCATACCCAACCAAATCAACTGATGTAATTTGATTATTATCTACATACAAAACTTCTAGGTTTGCCAATTCACCTATTATTCTTGGAATTGACGCCATTCTATTTCTGTTTTTTGAATAAGCATTTTCAATGCTACAAGTTTCTTCATTAAAGTAGCATGAACCTATAAAAAGTTGCTTTAGATGCTTTAGCTCACCCAACTCAATAGGCAACCCAGTTAAGGACATATTGTTTAAATTCAAATAAGGTTTTTTAGTTTTCTTATTCTCACCTATCCTCTTTTTAAGTATTAAGTAATTTTGTAAACATTTAGTTATCTGAGCCGACAGGACTGAATGTGAAAATGTTATGTAATCATGCGATATATTTAATTTATTTCCAGTAATGGAAATCAAGGCTTTTGGGAATTCCCCATTTTCGTCAGCAAAATCAATAAAGTTTTCAATATTATTGTAAGCCAGCTCCAGCTTAGCCAAATTCGTTATGCTTGATATTCCCTGGACACTAGCAATCGAATTATTATTAAGGGATAAATGCTTTAATGATGATATTGAGATAACATCTCGAACATGAGAAATTTTATTATTGTTTAAATTTAAACTTGAAAGAAAAGATAAACTTTGCAACTCCTTAACGTTGGAAATTCGATTACTAGACGCGTTTAATCTTTTTAAGTTTTTGAGCTCCTCGATGCCAGACAAGTTTTCAATTTTATTATTATCAATGTAAAGTACTTCCAGTCCCGTTAATTTCCCTATTTGCTTTGGAATTTCTGTAAAATTATTACTGTACTCATCATTTTTTTCGTCATATTTTATGTCATAGATACTTCCATCATAATAATATGAGCCCAAGAACAAACACTTAACCGTTTTGCATTCACTAATAATTTCTGGAAGTTCTTCCAAGAGGAGGTTGTTCAAATTTAGAAACCAACTACCAGATACTATACATTGCCTTATATAGGTGTAGGCGTAGGAAAGACCAATGTGTCTAGTAATCCTTTTATTATCAACTTTTTTCATATCATTTCACGACAATCAAAATTTAAATATTTTATACTAGTCAAAAATATTTTTAATAAAGCTGTAGTTCATGTTGCCTTGTTCTTAAGTTCCTATCGTGGCTCGATGCAAGTTACCGATTAGAAGTAGGGAGAAAAGCAGAACTTTATCGGTAATAACGATACCATCTTGCCATCTGATTACCTCTTTTTATTATACCTGACAACCTGATTGTATTACTGCCAATTCTTCACATAAACCAGAGGTTGTATATTGTTTGCCTGGGGGGGGGGGGGGGTGCTATGGTTCCATCCGCAGAATGGGTGAAAAAAATTTGGGTGGTAATTCCATGGACACTTTATTAAATTATTTGTTTACAAACAGATCGTGACGCTAAGGGCGTATCATTGTGGAATTATCGAATTAGACACAAGTAAAAAAGTTCGAGTTTGATAGTTGACATCCTCCAATGTTGAATGCTGTGAGTCAACATACCTCCCTAAAATTTTTGACGACAATACCAGGACTTCATTTCAAATTATAACGCTTCATCTTCGCAATAACCACCCCAATAATTTGACATGAAGTATCTGACACATCCAATATGGGATATCGTTCATTATACGGTTTAAGAAAGGTTCTCCCGCCATCTAAAATCAACTGCTTAAAAGTAGTTGCACTATCCCAACCAACCCTCGCTACAACGAAACAACCAGTACAGGTCGTTACGTAAGGTTCGACAACGATAATCTCCCCGTCAGAAAATTCAGGAAACATTGTATCATCTTCGACTCGAAGAGCGAAGGCACCCCTGCTGCACTCAGAAGGCACCCGAATCAATTCTGAAACATCACCCAAATCCGAAAATTCATAACCTTCAGCCAATTTCAATGACTGACTCCACGACAAAACGGGTACCTCAGAAGCACTGCTAGCTCCTTGACTTGGAGCCCCACCCTCCCCTAGTGATTCAAAAAACGAATTCGACAAACGAACAAACCTTTTAGATGGCTTAACTTTTTCGTTAAGAACATCACTCACCAACCCCTTCGAAAAGCCTATAGCATCAGCAAATTGAGCCTGAGACATCCCCTTCAGGGCAATTCCATTCCTTATCTCACGAATAAAATCGTTCATTTTTTGAATATTTCCCATTGACACCGGTTCGTTTATTGAATTAACATAGCAGCAGAAGTTCAATATTATTCAAAAAACGAACATAAAGTCAAGCCAAGTTAGCAATTACGACGGTAACGATCAAAAAACGAACAACAAGGAGGAAATACAATGGAAACAGACCACATCATGCAAAAGACGGACGACGGCTGCGACAACACAGATCTAGACTTTCTCCCCTGCAACATCCCGGACGACTTGCTGGATAAACTTGCGAACGAATTTTATCGACTCATTCCGCTTCTACAACATCCCTTGAGCAATATCAAACGAGTGAGACAACTCACCGTTTGCGCACCAAAATTATGCAATTTAGTCACCAACGTACAGAGCTATAAGGTAGAAATGGAACAGGATGGGGTCACAGATGACGAAGAGGATGACTCTGAGGATTTCATCCGGTGTTTCATAAACTATACAATGAACATTATGGGTGAGTTTACCGGCCGAAAAAGCGGTCTCCTTAACTATGACCCTGCCGATATCAGCAACATTCTAGAGGATAGCCGAGAAACAGTATGCCACACCAAAGTTACCTATGATTGCAGAGAAAAGTTACAAGGTTATTTCGATTTTATCTCGGGTACCGTTCGCGAATAAACGTTGATGCGCTATTGATTTCCCAAGGCCAGCTGACCTCTATATTTTGAGGGGAAGCTGGCCTTTTTTTATTTTTTTCTCAAATCCAAACTGTTTTCAGTCAAAAAAAATTACCGTGGCAAATTTTTTTTCAGCCAAATTATAGCACCCACACCCTAACAATCAAAAACACCCTCCATAGGCGTAGCCTAATCCTAATATCAACGCCCTAAGCCAAACCTATCCCAAAATTTCTATAAACGATACATTGCATAGAAATAGCTGATATTACACGATAAAAAATGCTGTACATCCCAAAAAAAATGCCTCACACTCCAGACAGGAGGTGCATCATGGTAGACAAGAAATTACTAGCAGCATTTGACATGATAGTAAAAGCGAGGAATCAAATAAAAGGCTGCAAATTTCCCAGCGAGTCAACTCAGGAAAAGTATAGCCAAGCTGTGAAAAGAATGAGTGAAAGGAATCTATGGCCGGAGGAAATTGCGAACACAAAAAGAACTTATTATTTTTATCGAGCCGCCCTGATTCAGTCTACCCGTGTCGCCATCATCGAATACTTACGCCACATCAATAAATTACAAAAAGCAAAAGAGACAGATTGGATTCAAGATATGTCAACACTCCAATACCACCTTAACATCCTCGAACGCTACCCATATGATCCAGCAAAAGTACGACTCAAAAATGGAGAGAAATGCAGATGGACAAAAGAAGGTAAATCGCCAAAATCCAACGGAAAAAGGAAAGGACTAGGAAGTTTGCCTGCCGACTGGCAAAAACAAATTTGGGAAGCCTTACCAAAAAAATCAACGTATCGCTTAGCAATTGCTGTTTTGTCCTGCTCTGGATGCCGCCCATCTGAACTGGAGAAAGGCGTTCATGTATACAAAGATAATGAAGGCAACCTGATCTTAGAAATACTAGGCTCCAAGACATATAAAGGTACGCATGGTCAACAAGAAAGGGTTCTAATCATTGAACCAACTACGCCGGAAGCCAAATTCCTGCTCTCTGAACTATCCCATTGCGTTGAAAACAAAATCGAAGTCAAAATTTCCAGCGGAAAGAACCTCTCAGAAGCTGTGCGCCGCCACTCTAAACACACCTGGCCACGTCGCAAATATATTGTTTCTCCTTACAGCTACCGGCACCAATTCGGAGCTGACTTGAAGGAATATCTCACCCCGGAAGAAATCGCACAAGCACTAGGGCATTCAGTTGACCGGACTCAGCAATTTTACGGCACACGGAATCAAAGCAGAGGTGGCGTGAAACTTGTGAAAGTTACTGCCTCTAGCCCTGTAAAGCACACGGCTTCCAAACCAATGACCGAGAAGCCTAGCCACAAACCGACGCCAATTAAGTACCCAAAACCGTAAAAGCAATAAATATACAAATCCCACGGCCCCGATATGGAACCTATCAGTAAAACACTTGGTCAAGCCTTTACGCCAAAAGATATGGCCGCATTACTCCATGTTGACGTGCGTTTCGTGCGCAAGTACTATGCTGAGTTAGGCGGTGTGCGCTTGGGGCCACGCAAAATCCTCTTCTTTGAAAAGGAGGTTGAACGTGCCATACAAGCGCAAAGACAACTCGTCCAAAAAATGGACGGGACAAGTAATGCTCAACGGCAGAGCTACGAGAAAGAGCTTTGCCACCAAGAAAGAAGCTGTAGCATGGGAGGCAGAACAGAGGAAGAAGGTTGTCTCGTTGACAGTCACGGTCTCTTTGGGTGAATGGGCCATTCGCTATCTCGACTACGCAAAGTCAAGATTTGCGGCAAAGACCTATGACGAAAAGGTCACGGTCTTCAAGCGTTTTTTCAAGACCTTTAACCAGGGCAAGGACATTGACAGTCTGACCCCCGGTGACATTTTGGCGCATTTGCAACGCCAGAACGACGAAAGGTCGGGAAACGGTGCCAATAAGGATCGCAAGAACCTTGCAGCGGGTTGGACTTGGGGCGTTAAGTATATTAACGGCTTCCCCAGAACAAACCCAACCCTTGCCTGGTCGAAAAGTTCCCGGAAACGCGCCATCGGCGGTATGTCCCCCCGGAAAAGGATTTCTGGGCGGCCTATGACGCTTGCCTGAACGATCAAGACCGGGTGATGCTGCTGACTTACTTGCACCTGGCGGCGCGGCGGTCAGAACTGTTCCGGCTCAAGTGGGAAGACGTGGATTTCGCTGGCACAAGGGCACGGCTGCACACGAGGAAGACCAAGGATGGCTCATGGGAAGAGGCGTGGTTGCCGATGACCGATGACCTTTATGACGCCCTGCTCTTTCTCAAGCAGGAAGAACAAGACAGTCAATGGGTTTTCGTTAACCCGGAAACCAAGCAGCCGTATCTGTACCGTCTCCACTGGATGCAAAGCTTGTGCAAACGGGCCGGGGTTAAATACTTCGGCGTCCACGGTGTCCGGCACTTAACGGCCAGCATCCTTGCCAAGGGTGGGGTAGCAATGATCGACATTCAAACGATTCTGCGACACAAAAACCTTTCCACAACCGAAAGGTATATTCGCCGGATCGAGTCATTGCGACCAGCCTTGCATGTTCTGCCCAAGACTCAGAACCACCGAAGGGTAAAACCAGCACCAAACAAAAAAAGGGAACCAGCCATAAATGACTGATTCCCTTGAATGTATTTCGTGGTGACCCCAGGGGGACTCGAACCCCCGTTGCCGGCGTGAGAGGCCGGAGTCCTAGGCCACTAGACGATGGGGCCACGAAATTGTAGGGCTTATTTATATGATGCGGGCTGGGTTGTCAAGTCTATATTTACCCATCAGGCCATGAAACCCTTCCCCGCCGCCACTGCCTTCTCCATTTCTTCGTCAGCTTTCACCATCTCGCCGAGACCTTCAATCCCACGCACCACAAACTCACCACCATAGGCAATGCCGATCCCATCACAGGCATACTTCATGGTTAGAATCGCGCCCTCGAACACCCTTTTCCCGTGGGTAGCAGCCACCGAGACCAGGAACCCCTTGCGCTGGGGATCATCTTGCCAGTCTCCTTCTAGTTGCAACAGTCGCTTGTAATTCCAGAGGGCCTGCACGCGATCAATAAAAGCCTTGGCTTGGGCTGGCACGCCATAAAAATAGATCGGCGCCGCCAAAATTACCCGATCAGCGGCAATAAGCTTATTGTACAACGGGGTCATCTCATCTTCGAGAACACAGCTACCGGTTTCATCACAGCCACCACAGTTAATACAGGGCAGAATATTGAGTTCACAGAGATTAACCAACTCCACCTCACCGCCTGCCGCCTTTACCCCTTGCAGGACGCTGTTCAGCAGAACTTCCGTATTCCCCCCCTTCCTCGGGCTACCCAGCAGCGCCAGTATCTTCATGGAACACCCTCTTTCTTCATTAAATGATTAACGACACCGGCCATAAAAGCAGGTTTCATCCCGCAGTCGCGCGGCAAGAGCATCGGTCAGAAAACGTTCGGCACAACGCCAACGCCAGTTGCCCTCACAGGTACTGGGCGTGTTCATCCGGCAATCAGTGCCGAAACCAAGTACATCCTGCATGGGGATAATTGCCGTTTGCGCCACCGAGCCCAAAGCCATGCGCAAGAAATCCCAAGGCACCTCGCCACCGCTGCCATGGGCGTACCGACAGGCTCGCACCTTGGCTTCTGCCGCCACCTCCGGACTAAAAAACCAGCCCAAAGTGGTATCATTGTCATGGGTACCGGTATAGACAACACAGTTGCTGTCCCGATAATTATGCGGCAGATACAAATTATCGGCATCAGAATCAAAAGCGAATTGCAACACCTTCATGCCGGGAAATCCTAGTTCGTCGCGAAGCTTTTCTACCTCGGGAGTGATAACTCCGAGATCCTCAGCAATTATGGACAACTCACCAATCGACGTCATCATGGCATCGAAAAACGGCTTACCCGGTCCCTTGACCCACCGACCATTGATCGCTGTCTCCTCATCGGCAGGAATTTCCCAAAACGCCTCAAAGCCTCGGAAATGATCAATTCGCACGATATCCACGGTGGCAAAGATATGCCGAAACCGCTGCCGCCACCAATCATATAACCTATGGTTCACTTGGCCGTTACCACCCTCCCACGCATAGAGGGGATTACCCCAGCGCTGACCGGTAGCACTGAAATAATCAGGCGGCACCCCAGCCACATGGGTCGGCTGAAAGGAACTATCAAGCCTGAAACAATGGGGATGCGCCCAGACATCGGCACTATCGAGGCTAACGTAGATCGGGATATCACCTACCAAGGAAATCCCTCGTGGGGTGGCATATTCGCGCAACGCTAACCACTGCCGGGAAAAACAGTATTGAACGAATTGATGATAACCTATCTCATCGGCCAACCGCTGCCGACTGCTAGCCAAAGCCTGTTCCTCACGGGCAGCGAGGTTGCTAGGCCAACAACACCATGCCTCCTGCTGCTGCTCATTCCTAATCGCCATAAATAAGGCGTAATCATCAAGCCAGGATGCTTCATCTTGGCAAAAGCCGCTGAAACCACCCTGATCCTGCTGCTTAAAATTCACATATGCCTGCCGCAAGAGCGCGGTTTTATATGGAATCACCTTGTCAAAATCAACCGAATACTCTGACATTTCGGGCCGATCTCGCAAGTCATCCACAGACAACAGCCCTTCCTTGACAAGCTGCTCGGGATCAACCAGCAACGGATTGCCGGCAAAGGCGGAAAGACTCATGTAGGGAGAACTATCAAAAACCCGGCTACAAGGACCAATGGGGAGAAACTGCCAGTGACATTGCCCAGCCGCAGCCAAGAAATCTACAAAAGTACGGGCACCAGCACCAAGATCACCGATACCATAACCACTAGGAAGGGAGCTGATATGCATCAGCACCCCACTACTGCGTAATTCGTCCACAATTTTCCCCTAAAAACAGTTTTAAGACAAGCCTGACCGGCCTCGCCATGACCACAGACAATTAACCAAACACCTTGCTTTCGGCTACCGGTCTCCCTTAAGATGTAAAAGGGTACGGAACCCATTCAAAAATAGGCCAAACTCCAATGAGTAAGATAACAATCTAATTTCATGAAAGATTAGCACAAAAACCAAAAACTTTACTCTTTTTCTCTTGCATCAAGCGATAAGATTTTATATGTTCCACGATTCAAATTCTATAAAATAACACTTATCCTTACTCCTTTTCAGAAAAGAGGAATACATACGTGCCCAAAAAAATAAACGCCAGAATCCTCGAGATAAGTGCAGATTCCGGCAGCATTAGCTTTGCTACCCTTAACGATCTGATCCCCGAAGAAGTCAAGAATCCAGAGACCATCGAAGCAATTTTTGATTTTCTGTCGGAAAACGACATTGAGGTTGTTACCAAAACAAAAAGCAGCTCCGATGACGATGATTCGCAAAACAAGGACGAGGGAACATCCAAAAAAGCTAACAACGGCAAGAAAGTAGCCAACGAAAGCCCGGATGTTGAGGAAACCACCACCACCTACCTGCGTGAGATGGGTCGCTTCGACCTTCTCACCCCTGAAGAGGAAGAAAAATACAGCAAAACCATCCGCCAGGGGTTTGAAGCAATCATCCTCGCCATTCGCACAAACCCTACCGACGTGCAAGAGCTTGCCGACCTGGTGGAAAGAATTGCCTTATGGGAGCGGCGCGACCCCACCCTCAAGCCTAAAAAACAACACCTCAACTATATGCGTCGGCAGGTTCGTGACGCCAGCCAGAAACATCCCGACCAGGCCAAGCTCGTTGAGATGCATCATAAGATTAGCATCTACACCATTTCCATTGAAGCCGCCAAAGACTCCATGATCAAGGCGAACCTGCGCTTGGTGGTCAGTATTGCCAAACGTTACATGCACCAAGGACTGACCTTGGCCGACCTGATCCAGGAAGGCAACCTAGGCCTGATGCGGGCGGTTTTTCGGTTTGACTACACCAAGGGCAACAAATTTAGCACCTATGCCAGCTGGTGGATCCGTCAGGCCATCACCCGTGCCATTTTGGACAAGACCCGAACCATTCGCCTACCAGTTCACTTCCTGGAACTGCGCAGCCAGTTTTTCAAGGCCTTTTATTCGTTGCTCAAGGAACTTGGGCGCGAACCGACGCCCATTGAGATCTCCGATAAAACCGGCCTGCCCATGGACAAGATCCTTGCCATCCTGGAGGCTTCTCGTGAACCAATCTCCCTTGAGACCCCGGTTGGCGATGACGACAGCACCTTGGGAGATTTCCTTGAAAATCAGGAATCTATTTCTCCTTACGAAGCGGTAAAAAATAACGAACTGAGCGACCGGGTCAAGGGCATCCTTGAGACGTTAAGCCCTCGCGAGGAAAAAATCATCCGCTTACGCTTCGGGATCGGCGAAGACGCCGAATACACCCTGGAAGAGATAGGCAAACGATTCAATGTTTCCCGCGAACGGATTCGCCAAATCGAAAAGAAGGCCCTTAACCGTCTCCGCCATTCCAGCCGCCGGGAAAAATTGAAACACTTCCTCGACTAAACATCTTGTCGCCAATACTATCCATCGCCCCGCCCACCATGGCGGGGCTTTTTTAAACGCCATGGCCTGCCAACCTGTTGCAGCCAGAGAAAATCCGCCCCCATCAATACTGGCAAACCTTGTCCCGGCGGTGATCGCTTTCGCCACTGGCACCTTCTTCTCTGCCAGCCTTGCCACCGCATTACCACCACCGTTTTTATGGCTCACCATCATCATCACCGCCATCGCTATCTTGTCTAGTTTCCGGAATCAAAAACAACTCTTGGCCTTTACCCTTCTCATCCCCCTGTTCTTCATCCTCGGCATCATCCGCGCCACCCCATCTTCACAACCGCCGACCTCGCCCACTCATATGTATAATCAAATTAAAACCCGTAGCGAGGTTAGCGTGGCCGGACTTCTTACTGAAATGCCTTCCCTTGCCGCTGACCGCTGCCGATTCAAGATCGCCGCCGAACAACTGATCTTCCCCAACGGCACCATTATCCCAACCCATGGCACCATTCTGCTGACCATGGCCGATCCATTGCAAAATAATATCGAACCGGGTGACCGCCTTGTGGCCAGATCGATCCTCAAACGCCCGCGTGACGTTCTAACCCCGGGAGGATTTGACTACCGTAAATACCTGGCCGAAAAGGATATCTGGATCACCGGCTGGATAAGCTCGCCCGCCCTGGTGCATAAATTATATCAACCACAACCCGCCACCCCCTTCTCACAGCTCCGCTACCTCCCGAATCGACTACGATACCGGGTCAGCTCCTTTCTGGAACAAACCCTGGAGGAACCCACCAGCTCTCTCTACCGGGCGCTCCTCCTTGGTGACCGCTCGGCGGTAAACCCGGTAATCATCGAAAACTTCACCGCCAGTGGCTGCATCCATCTCCTGGCCATCTCCGGCACCCACATGGGAATTATCGCTTTCCTGAGCACCTTCCTCGCCGCCTGGCTGCTCAAGATTCCCCCTCGCCTGCCACTCTACCTGCCGATCTGGAAAATCGCCGCCCTCCTCGCCATCCTGCCACTTTTTTCCTATGCACTCCTGGCTGGCTTTCAAACCCCGGCGGTTCGAGCTCTGGTAATGACCACCGTCTTTCTGATGGCCATCCTCTTTGACCGCCAGTGGTCCATCCCCATCAATATCGCCATTGCCGCGCTCCTACTCTTGACCTGGAAACCAATTCTTATCCATACCGCCTCATTTCAACTATCCTTCACCGCTGTTCTTGCCATCACCATTCTTTATCCGCAGCTCAGAAACATCCTCACTCCCCAGCCCAACCATAAACAATCCACCATTCACAAACTTCGCAACTGGCTTCTGGCCAGCCTCGCGGTTTCAACAGCTGCCACCGTTGGCGTTACCCCCCTACTTCTCCTGCACTTCAATCGCTTTTCCACCTTGAGCCCAATCTCCACTCTGCTCATTGAGCCCTTTCTCTGCGTCTGGGCTCTCACCACCGGTCTCTTTGCCTGCCTGCTCCTCCCCCTTTCCCCGTGGCTGGCAAGCAAACTTTTCCACCTGGGCAGCTTAGGGTTGCACAGCGCCCTCTTCCTGAGCAACTCCCTTGCCGCCCTGCCCTTTGCCTCCTTTCGACTCCCAGCCCTAACACCAACCCAGATATCTCTCTACTATCTCACCTTGCTCGCCTTCAGCCAACGGCACCGCTTCAGCCTGGCAAAACCGCTCACCGTAACCACCCTCCTCACCCTGATGGGCACCTTTGTCTGGAATTCAGCTCTCGCAGCCAAAAATACCACCTTGCGCGTGGATATCCTTGATGTGGGACAGGGCAGCGCCACCGTGCTGGAACTTCCTCACCACCGCGCTATCCTCATCGACGGCGGCAGTTACAGCGGCAAACAGTTCGATGTCGGAGAACGAATCATCGCCCCATTCCTATGGAGTCGCTACCTGAGCCGACTGGAAGCAGTGGTGATCAGCCATCCCCATGCCGATCACTATAACGGCTTACCTTTTATTCTCCGCAACTTCAAACCAACCACCTTGTGGATCAATGGTTTGCCATCATCGGCCCCGGACTACCAAAGGCTGTTACACGAAGCACGAGATCTCGGGGTTGCGGTCAAAACCCCATCCCCACAGCAAACCCTCTACACCGACCAGCAAACCAGACTTTACAACCTCAAATCTTCGCCACTACCCGCATCCCATCTTGGGCCGCCAAACACAAACGAGTCTGGAGCCGAAACTAACCGCCACAGCTTGGTCCTGCGCCTTACTTACCAGCAACGATCATTTCTTTTCCCAGGGGACATTGATGCAGAAACAGAGAGGAAGATGGTGCAAGGGGCGGACGGGATTGATTCGGATATACTACTGGCGCCCCATCATGGCAGCAGCGGTTCATTGAGTGACAGCCTGATGAAGGCTGTCACCCCTGATTATATCGTGGTCTCCGCCGGAACCTTACGTCCCGGCGGCATGGCCGAGGAGAGCGCGGTACAGAAATGGCAACGCACCGGCGCCACAGTATTGGATACCGCCAAGAACGGCACCGTTACCTTTATAACTGACGGCATTAAACTGACCACAAACACCAGCAAACCATCTAAGCAATAATCAAATGTCGGTAAAATCGGTGGGAGGAGTCTTAAGATAGGAAACGAATTTCGCCTTCTCAATACAGTTAATATAGGCATCATCCGGCGAAATCCACCCCTTTTCCAACACCTCCAAGATCGCATCATCCAAGGTCTGCATCCCGTACTTCTTACCGGTCTGCATGGAAGAGGCAATCTGGTAGGTTTTACCTTCCCGAATCAGGTTTCGCACCGCCGGGGTAGCGATAAGGATCTCCAGGGCCGCGCAACGCCCCTTAACATCAACCCGCTTAAAGAGATTCTGAGAAACAACCGCCTTCAGAGAATCGGCCAGGGTAGAGCGAACCTGGGCCTGCTGATTAGCCGGAAAAATTTCGATAATCCGATCCACGGTTTTCATGGCATTCAAGGTATGCAAGGTGCCGAAAACAAGATGACCAGTCATGGCTGCTTCCATGGCCAGGGCAATGGTCTCAAGGTCTCGCATTTCGCCCACCAGAATGATATCGGGATCCTCACGCAAGGCACCACGCAGGGCAGAAGCAAAGCTCTCGGTATGGGTTCCCACCTCACGATGGTTGACGATACAACTCTGACTCTTATGAACAAACTCGATGGGATCCTCAATGGTGAGGATATGATCCTTACGAGTCTTATTAACCTCATCGACAATGGCCGCCAGGGTGGTTGACTTACCACTACCGGTGGGACCGGTGACCAGCACCATCCCTTTAGGCAGACTGGCAAGCTTTCTGATCACCTTGGGCAGACCCAACTGCTCACAGGAAAGAATATCACTGGGAATCTCACGAAAGACAGCGGCAATGCCATATTTCTGCATAAAAAGGTTGCCACGATATCGGGCCAGGCCAGGGATCTCGTAACCAAAATCAACATCCCCGGTCTCCTCGAACAGTTTGACCTTATCCTCGGCGACAATCTCGTAGAGCATCGCCTTCAGGTCATCACTTTCCAGAGTTTTATACTTCACCCGCTCCATCTCACCCCGGATTCGCAATATTGGTTGCTGACCGGAGACCATATGCAAATCGGAAGCGCCCTGCTCATTCATCAATTTAAAAAAGGCATCTATTTGTGCCATTCGTTACCTCCAGCCATTATGATCCACTAAAAAACCGCGCCAAAATCATCAAGACACGGACACCTCTCCTAACCGCATTACCACTAGCTCTTCTATCATATAGAATTATACCGAAAAAACAAAACCCGAAAATAAATAACCGCCATGGCCCGTCACCGCCGTCACTCCCCTTGCCCTCCGGCCCGGAACAAGCTACATTGACCGCCATGAACGGTATTGACCTGCATATTCACTCAACGTACTCTGACGGCACCAACTCTCCCGCAAAACTCGTTGAACTGGCCCACCGGGAAGGATTAAGCGCCATCGCCTTAACCGACCACGACACCACCGCCGGCATAGATGAGGCCATGAGCCACGGTCACACCCTGGGTTTAGAGGTTATCCCTGGGGTTGAAGTAAGCGCCGGACACAACGACCACGCCTTACACATCCTGGGCTACAACTTCAACCCAGAAGACAACTTACTACAACAACGATTGCGGGTGCTACAAGATGCTCGCCACCAACGCAACCTTAGCATTTTCGCAAAACTACGGGAACTTGGCTTCGCCATCGACATCAACGAAATCCCACCGACCCCAGGACAGGTGGGCAGACCACATATTGCTCGCTTGCTGATTGCCAAAAAAATCGTCAAAACCATGGATCAGGCCTTTGCCCGTTTGCTCCGCCGCGGCACTGCCGCCTATGTGCAATGCTATCGCATGGAAGCGGCGGCAGCCATCACCATGATCAAGGATGCCGGCGGCCTGGCTTTTCTAGCCCACCCGGCAGCAAATGATCGCAAACTACAAGCTGCGCCACAACTCCTCGCCGACCTGAAAGGAATGGGACTGGCTGGCCTTGAACTTCACTATCCAGCCCATACCCCTAAAACATTTAAAACTCTCCTGCACCTTGGGCAAGATTTAGAGCTCATGTTCAGCGGCGGCAGTGATTTCCACGGGGACGGCAAACCACATATCAAGCTGGGCGGCCCCCCCAAAGAGCCACCAATCCCATATGAACTTCTTGCCGCCATCAAGGATAAAAGCTGATACTTTTTTCCCTTGACCAGCAACGAAATTAGCAGAAGATCGCCCCACCTTGTTGAAGTTTTTTCTCCATGAGGAGATAAAAATAGGGTAGGATTACAGGGCAAAGTTAACCATCACGACAATGGACATTACCAATGCAAACACGCCACTACAAACTTCTCATTGTTGACGATTCGAAAAGTATCCTCTACAAACTGGGCGAAGTTTTTGCCAACACCGCATACGAAACAACCACGGTTGCCGACCCACTCAAAGCCTATAAGATGATTGAGGATGAGCAGTTCCATATCGTCATCAGCGACATCGTCATGCCAAAAATGGATGGGCTCACCCTGCTTCGCAAAATAAAGAACTACAACGGGATGATTCAAGTTCTGATGATCACCGGCGACATCACCATTAGCAACACCTTGGACGCCTTTCGCTACGGAGCCTCCGACATCTTTTTCAAACCCATTGAGGATTTGTCGGAGCTAGTGGCAGCGGTGGATGCCACTGCCGCCAAACTGGACCGGATCAATGCCATCATCGGCCAACTTGCCCACTAAAACCTGGCAACTACTCGCTAATCGGACCAAACCTGTCACCTTTTTGCCTATGCAGAGCAATCATGGCATGGGAGTAAGGTGGGTTCCAAACTAACCATAATTTCTACCGTCAGCCCCATAAGAATAAATCCATGCATACGATCCTGGTTGTCGACGACGAACCGAACTATCTTATTGTCCTCTCCGAACTGTTACGCGATGAAGACTTTGAGGTCTTTACCGCCAATTGCGGCGAGGACGGGCTAAAGATCGTCAAAAGCACCGACCTTGAACTGGTCATCACCGACATGCGGATGCCGGGCATGGACGGAATGACCCTCCTTAAGGAAATCAAGGCATACAACGCAGATCTACCGATTATCATGATCACCGCTTTCGGCGAGGTGGAACCGGCAGTGGCCGCCATGAAGGCCGGAGCCTTCAACTACCTGACCAAACCATTCAACAACGACGAACTGCTCCTCAATATCAATAAAGCGGTGGAACACTACTCCCTGCTCCGGGAGAATGTTCGCCTGCGCGATGAAGTGCAATCCCGCTACGGCTTTGCCAATATGATTGGCCGCAACAAACGCTTGCTGGAAATTTACCGACTGATCGAAAAGGTTGGCCCCACCACCACCTCAGTCTTGATCACCGGCGAGTCCGGCACTGGCAAGGAACTTGTCGCCCGCGCCGTCCACTTCAACAGCCCACGCCGAGACGCGCCGTTTATCTCTATCAATTGCGCGGCCCTTCCCGAAGCGCTGCTGGAAAGTGAATTATTCGGCCACGAAAAAGGCGCTTTCACCGGTGCCGTAGCTCTCCGCAAGGGCCGTTTCGAGCTGGCCGACACCGGCACCATCTTCCTTGACGAAATGGGCGAGATGCCGCCGCCACTGCAAGCCAAACTACTCCGTGCCATTCAGGAAAAAACCTTTGAACGAGTGGGAGGCAGCAAAACAATCACCGTTGACTTAAGAATCCTGGCCGCCACCAACAAAGACCTCAAAGCAGAAGTGGAAAAAGGCAACTTCCGGGAAGACCTTTACTACCGACTTAATGTGCTGAACATCCACCTGCCGCCACTACGGGAACGACTGGACGACCTGCCCCTGCTCACCGCCCACTTTGTCAGCAAATTCGCCGAAAGACTGGATCGCCCGGATCTTAGCATCACCTCGGAAGCCCAACGTTTTCTGGGCAACCTCCCATGGGAAGGCAATATTCGCGAACTGGAAAACACCATCGAACGCGCCGCCATCCTATGTGCAAACGGTCGCATCGAGATAGCGGATGTCCAGCCTGACCACGCCCCAACCAAGCAGCACCTGCAAACTGGGGCTGAAATTAATTTTGACCGCCTGGTCGCAACGGACACTCGCCTTCCCGACCTACTTGAAACCATTGAAAAGAAAGCCATTTGCGCCGCCCTTAAAAAAGCTGCGAATGTGCAAACAAGAGCGGCCGAAAGCCTAGGAATCACCAAGAGCCTTTTGCAATACAAAATGAAAAAATACAAAATTCAAAAAAAATAACCCCCGCAGGCGACAATCAGCACAGGCGTTCTTGCTGCTGATGATGATATTTGCTATGGTTAGAAAGAGTTTACAAATCACCCCAGAAAGGAGTTCAACTCGTGATATCATCCATTGATATATTCATTATTATCGCGGCGATCAGCTTGGGCGGAATCGCCGTCATTCTGATTCCGGTTCTGGTCCAACTCCGCCAGACCCTCAAGCAGGCTGACCTTATGCTTAGTTCGCTGCACAAGGAAATCCCCCCCCTCTCTTCGGCCCTTACTGCCGCCGCCAATGAAATTAAGGATCTATCAGCGTCCGTAAACGACAAAATGGATCAGACCGATGACTTTCTTAACTCACTGGAAAAATCAGGGGATATCATCCTCCATACCAGCAAACTACTCAGAGAATCTACAGCGCCGATTATCACCGAAGTCGGCGCTTTAAGCGCCGGACTTAAGGCGTTCATGTATTTTTTTACTCGACCACAAAGGTCACGTTAGGAGGTTTTCCATGCATAGAGACAATTCCTGCAATACCAGCTCAGCTTTCACCTTTCTCACCGGTGCGATCCTTGGCGCCACCGCCGCCCTGCTCCTTGCTCCTCGTTCCGGGCGGGAGACCCGCGAAAGACTCATCGAGTTCGGCGATGATCTCCGCGAAAGGGCCGACTACCTCCCGGACGACCTGAAAGATCGTGGCACCGCCATAGCTGACAAGGGCCGTGAAATGATTGAACGGGGGCGGGAGATGATTAACCGAGGCACAGACATGGTTGACGAAGGAAAACACTTCCTTGATGACAAGAAACAAGCTCTGAACGCGGCCATTGAGGCTGGACGGGACGCAATGAAAAAGGAACGTGAGTCCCTGGCAGAATCTATTAGCGAAGATGAGTAAAGAAACACCACTGACCAGCCAACAAAAAAGCGTTCATCGTGATAGCACGATGAACGCTTTTTTGTGTGAGCACCGAGCAAAACACAAAACAGGCAGAGATCAAAACGTTCTACTGGGAAGAAGAATCACCGCAACAACCACCAGCATCCGTACCATCGGCGCGGCCACCCCAGTTGAGTTTGTTTCGTAAAATCTCAAAATACCCTTTACAGGGCGAACCGATCAACCGCAACGGTTTTTCCGCAGCTTGCACTTCAAGCTGATCATCCTTCTTCATCTCCCAAGCAAAACGACCATCGACAATCACCTTAACTTCGCCAGCATCACCGGCAAGCCTGGTGCAAAGATGCATGGACGATGGCAGCAGCACCGGCCTACTCTCCAACATAAATGGACAAATGGGCGTCACCAAAATCGCCCGCAAAGCCGGATGAACCAGAGGACCGCCAGCAGAAAGGTTATAGGCGGTGGAACCGGTGGCCGCTGAAAATATCAATCCATCAGCCTTATAGGTGGTGATATATTCATGATCAGCCCAGGTGCTGAGACGAACCAGCCGATCAATACTCCCCTTGCTGATCACCACGTCATTCAATACATAATGCCAGGCACTGGTCTCGTCGCCACGACGCAGACGAGATTTAAGCATCATCCGCTCCTCAATATTGACCGCCCCGGCAAGAATGGACTCTAAAACCTCATAGCGCTCGTCAACCGCCACCTCGGTCAAAAAACCAAGGTCTCCCATGTTAACCCCCACCACCGGAATCCCGAACTGGCTGGCCTGATCAGCAACATGCAGCAAGGTGCCATCTCCGCCGAGGATCACCACCATATCCATATCAGCGGTGATCTCATCAACCACCGTTGCCACCGAGCGCCGGGAAAACCAATCAACCAGTTCCGCACCGATTCTTTGCGGCTCTGAAGATTCCTTCTTGAGGACGATGCCGACTTTGCGAATATTCATGCTGCTTACTTTTTATCCTCTTTGCTACCTGACGCGCCCAATTGCTGGGAACGCAGGGTTGCAGCCTCCACCGCATCCATGATGATTCCCTGCATTCCGGCCCGCTCCAAAACATGCAGACCGGCAATGGTGGTGCCACCAGGCGAGGTGACCATGGCCCGCAACTGGGCGGGATGGTCGCCGGAGTCCATGGCCAGCTTCACGGAACCTAAAATGGTCTGCAAAGCAAGCTTTTCGGCAATGGGACGAGCCAAACCCACCTTGACCCCAGCATCAACCAACGCCTCAATAAAGGAAAAGACATAAGCCGGGCCGCTGCCGCTTAAGCCGGTGACCGCATCAAGGTACGTTTCATCAACCACCACGCTCTGACCAATGGCATCAAAGATACTCTGCGCCATGGTCATATCGGCAGCAGTCGCCCGCGCCCCTGCGCTCAAGGCGGACGCAGCCTCTTGCACAATGGCCGGGGTATTGGGCATCACCCTGATTACCCGGCAACCGGTACCAGCAAGATTACTCTCAATAAAAGAGATGGTAACCCCGGCAGCGATGGAGACAACCAGGTGACCATCATTAACAACATCGACAATGGAATCAAGCACCACTCCCATCACCTGCGGCTTGACCGCAAGAACAACTATATCGCATTGGCCGAGCATTGAGCTGGCATCAGGGTAAACCGTAATCCCATAACGATCACGCAAGAGCTCACAACGTGCCGCCGCCGGATCAGCAGCCATAACCTGGTCGGCAGGCAACAGCTCGGCCTGCAAGATTCCCTTGATCAAGGCTTCGGCCATCAAGCCACCGCCAACAAAACCTATCTTCCCTGCCACACTCATCACTTTCTCCTTATATAGCAACGACAACAGCAAACATTCCGCTGCTGAACTGAAACGCTTCTAACCTTCCCTCCCAAAACATGACCTTGCCAAGCGGCCCATTATATTGCTCTGCCCATCACTTCGCTACCTATTTGCACAAAAAAAAGCCATGGGCAGTGAAGGCCCATGGCTTTGGAGATACTAATTTATTGAAGAACTGGAAGATATTTTCAGGCCAGGCAAGCTCCAGCAGCAAACGGTGGGGCAGGCGGAACCAGAAAAGGCATGATCTTGTTGCCGGCAGCCTTGGTAGTGGTGATAACCCGCTCCAAAACAGTATCATCATCCGCCTGTTCCAAACGAACAAACTGCCAGCAGTCGGGGTTATTGGCGATGGCCTGCATCATCCGCAGATGTTGAGCATGCCCGGCCTTGCTGGCAATCACATGCCCCATCAACGGACAACCAAGCAAAGCCAAGTCGCCAATCAGATCAAGAACCTTGTGACGAACAAACTCATCGGCAAAACGTAACCCGTCTTTATTGAGCACCCCAAGCTGATCAACCACCACTGCATTATCCAGGGAGCCGCCAAGGGCATAACCATGTTCCTTCAACTTTTTCACTTCATCCATAAAGCCAAAGGTGCGGGCGGTAGCAATTTCCTTAGCAAAACGCTTGGGATTAACATCGATGGCGTAAACCTGCTTACCAATCAAATCATGGGCGAAATCAATTTCACAAGTGACCTTCAGACCATCATAGGGAAGAACCCGAATCATCTTGTCCCCGTCACGACAAACGATCTCTTTGATAATCTTAAGAACCCGCTTGGGAGCCTTCTGGCGGCGACGATGCACTTTTTTAAGGAGATGCACAAACGGCCCGGCGCTGCCATCCATAATCGGCACCTCAGCGCCATCAAGCTCAACCACGGCATTATCAACGCCAAGACCGGCCAGCGCGCCAAGCAGATGCTCGGTGGTTGAAACAGCGGCATCATCTTCAGCAATGGTGGTGGCAAGACTGGTATCAACAACTCTGTTCATGAAAGCGGGCACCGATGGCTCTTGCCCCAGATCCAAACGAACAAAACGAATCCCGGTATCAACGGCAGCGGGCTTAATGGTCAAATTAACCGGCTCCCCAGAATGAAGACCAATGCCAGCAAGGCTGACTTTCTTGCGAATGGTATATTGGAATAGTTCCATAATTTTCAGCTGTCCTTTGAGTGAAATTGAACAAAGCCACTGTTGTTCTTTTTTCAATAATATCAAACTCGAAGCCATTTAATGCAAATAATACGCCAACACCCACCAGAAAACCAGCCAACGCCCGCAGACGGCGCAAAAGACGTAATATTAGGGGAATACAGAGAAAATCAGCAGAAAGAAATTTCACCTAGGCAGTTACCCACCTGTGGGGTAAAAAACACACCCAACAAGAAAAGGTGTTAAATACACACTGCGCAAGGTGGGTTACACAAATAGTATTTTTATTCCCAACACAACACAAACACCTGAACATCATTTAATTTTTTCTTCCCACAACTACCCATCTTTGTCAACCCAATGCCCCCTCACCCCACAATAACTCCCGCAACCCACTGGCCCGACTCACCCTTTTAGCGATGGCGGCACGCAGGATCGGCTCGTCACCCCAGAGTGAAAATCTCTTTTTGGCCCGGGTGATGGCGGTGTAGACAAGCTCGCGGCTCAGAACCGGCGAGGGTTTTTCCGGCAACAGCAGGGCCACCGACTCAAACTCGGAGCCCTGGCTCTTGTGGACAGTGACCGCAAAGGCGGTTTCATGCTCGGGGATTCTCGCCGGAGCAAAGGAACGCACCCCGCCATCCGCCCCGGCGAAGAACACCCGCAAACGCCCGGACTCGTCAGACATGGTGATGCCGATGTCGCCGTTATAAAGATGCAGCACCGGATGATTACGGGTGATCATCACCGGGCGGCCTCGATACCAGTACGAATCACGGCTGATCAACCCTGCCTCGGCCAGCACTCCTTCCACCCATTCGTTCATCCCCTCAACTCCGAACCGGCCACGCCGATGGGCGCAGAGGATGCGAAAACGGTTGAAGGCGGTCAAGGCTTCCTGCGGATTGGTGGCCGCGAGATAGGCGGCAAACCCTGCTCGGGCTGTTTCCTTAAGCTGGGCAAGACTCCCTTCCTCCTGCCAGCCGTGCAGGGCAAGGTCGCCATGTTCTCGGTCTCGAAGGATTGCAGTCGTAGCCTCGCTGTCACCAGCGTTCACTGCCTGCGCCAACTTGCCGATGGAACCAGCGGTATCAAAGCGGTAGCTCTTTTCGAGAAGAACGATGGAATCCGCCAATGAGCCGCCAATACCCGTTGGCAACCCGACGAATCCTCCCCTGGCCAACCGGGCCGCGAATTCTTCACTGAAACCGTTATTATCCTTACCACTACAGATATCACCCAGCACCGAACCGGCCTCCACCGAGGCCAACTGATCCTTATCACCCAACAGCACCAGCCGGGCATTTTTGGGCAGGGCATCAACCAGCTTGGCGATCAGAGCCAGATCGATCATGGAGGCCTCGTCCACCACCAGCAGATCAAGGGGAAGCGGATTTTGCCGGTGATGACGAAAATAGGGCGAACCCATTCGTGCTCCCAACAAACGATGAATGGTGGCGGTCTCTTCAGGGATTCGGGCCAGGATCTCCGCCGAGAGATCAAGCTGCCCCTTGGCGGCCCGGATGGACTCCTGCAACCGCCCCGCCGCCTTGCCGGTGGGGGCGACCAAACCGATGCGCAGACTTTCCGGCGCAGCCAGTTCCTGCAAGAGGGCGAGAAGCTTCACCACCGTATAGGTCTTGCCAGTGCCAGGGCCACCGGAGATGATGCAGAGGTTTCGATACGCCGCCACCGTGGCCGCCAGCCGTTGGCAGTCGAGAACACCTTCCTCCTGACCTGGAAACAGTTGCGCCAGCGCCGGTTGCAGCCGTTCATTATCCACCGGCAACAAGCCTTGCCCCAGCCCCTGCAACCCCTTGGCAAAATCCTGCTCATATTGCCAATAACGGTGCAGGTAGAGCCGCGTCCCATCAAGGATCAGGGGGCAAAATTCTCCCGGCTCACCCACCACCGTGCTTTTCTGTAATTCACCTGACCAGGTGGAAAATTCAGGCAGGGTGTAGCCGCTGTCATCGTCGACAAACAACTCGTTTCCAGCCACCTCATCAAGCGCAACACAGACATTGCCCTGCCGGGTGGCTCGCACCGCCAGGGCCGCTGCCACCAGCAACCCCTCGCTGGCGTTGGACTCTACCCGTGCGACAAAACGAACAAAGGCTAACTCCAGGTCAGAGAAGACCCCTTGCTGTTGCGCGGCCAGTAACATTTCCACCCCCATACTCATCAGCGCCCCCCTCCCTCTTCACCGGTGGCAAGATACGCATCCAGCGCTTCGATCAACGCTCGACTTGGCCGCTCGCGGAAAACGCCATGGCCCGGCCCAACGGCAGGATTCATCCCCCGCAAGAAAAGGTAATAGGAGCCGCCCATCTGGGTGTCGTAATCATACCCTGCGCCCAGCCGGATCTTGAGATGCCGGTGCAGGGCCACAGTATAGATATGGTATTGCAAGGCATAATGGGCATCAGTCACCGCCCTGGTCAGTTGCGGTTGACCGTAACAAGTAAGCTCATCACCAAGATGATTAGACTTGTAATCAGCGATATAATAGCGACCTTGCCAAACAAAGATCAGATCGACAAACCCTTTCATAAAGCCCTTACCGGGGCTGAAAAGCAGGCTGCCCACCCGCTCGGGCAAATCATCAATAACCAGATCGCTGCGATGAGCAGCAAAAACCCGCTGCAATCCAGCTGGGGTTACCTTGGCCAGGGGATAGTGAAACTCCATCTCGTTTAACCGCTGATCCACGGCAATCCGGGCAAGATGCAACTCCGGTTCTTCGGGATCAAGGGGGGTGGCGACAATATCGGCCAGGGCATCAACAACCACCTCACCCCATGATTCTTCAAAGCCGTACCGTCGCAGGGATTCCTGCACCAATTGCTCTGCTGCCAGCGAACGCACATCTGTGAAATCAAGCTCTTCAAAAATGGCATGAAGACAGGTTCCAGCCCTGGCCCCGCGTGGGAAGGAGAAGATGGAGCGCCCCGCCTCCTCGTCACCCACCTGGCTTACCGATGCGGGCGAAAACTCATCATCAATAACCGCCCCGTGCGAATCAGCCCCCCGAGTCAGAGCCGAAAAGCTGCGGATACCCCAGTCAGCGGCCAGCCTGCGGCCAAAAGTAGCTGGGGCGACCAGGGGCGCACGCTCTTCCTCGGCAACCACAACCACCTCTGCCGATACCGGCAAGGGACGCACCGCCACCGCCCCTCCCGCCCTGGCTACCAGTTCTGTCAAGGGCGCCAAGACCTCATCTTCATCAAGATCCTTGAAATACGCCTGCAAGGCCGGGATCAGGCCGGAATCTGGTTCCACCGCCAGCGGATGCAGGAGATACCCCAAGGGCGAGGTGGCGGAGATATCCTCCCGACTGGTCTTCACCCGCCCCCAGCAACAATAACAACGGTGCTGGGCTCGGGTTAGAGCCACGTAGAGCAAGCGCAGATCCTCGGCCAGGGCCTCGGTCTGCTGTTGCTGTTTATGCGACTCCAACAACTCGCTGCCAAGGTCCATGACCAGTTTGCCTTCCCGATCATGGAAACTCACCGGCGACTTGCTGTTGCCCCGCACCACCGGGCTCCCCTCCCAAAGGAAGGGACAAAAAACCACCGGGTACTCCAACCCCTTGGACTTATGTACGGTGACGATCTTGACCAGATGACGGTCACTATCAAGGCGCAACTGCTCATCATCACCCATCCGCCCGGCCTGTCGCCGCCGCTTGCTGAGCCAGGCGAAGAGTTCGGCTGGCCCTAACCCCTCATCATGCACCGCGCCCTGCAACAACTCCATAAGATGGCGCAGATTGGTGAGCCGCCGCTCGCTGTCGCGCTCCCCGGCCAGCCGTTCTTTAACCTTCTCGCGCTGCAACAGCTCCCGGAGCATGGTGGCAAAGCCCTGCTCCCGCCACAACCGTTGATAGGTGGTGAAACGATCAATGATCTCTTCCCAGAGATGCTCGTCCTCCTCCAAACGGACAAGGCCGGTAGCATCCCAACCAAGTAAAGACGAAGCCAGAGCAGTCTTCAGCCGCCGCTGATTCCAGGGATCATGGGCCGCGCTTAAGACCAATTGCAACTCCCAGGCGTCCTTGGCCGCAAAGACCGAATCCTGACTATAGATCACTGAACGGATATTGCTTGCCTGCAAGGCAGCGCGAACAATCTCGCCATCACGATGACTACGCACCAAAACCGCCAGATCAGCGGCCACCAGGGGCTGCTCACCCACCATGGCCGTCCCGGCCCGACCCGCCAGCAATAAGCGCCCGATCTCCGTTGCCAAACCCTTGGCGATCCGCTCCTTGGCCTCATCACGGTTACCGGCCTCAGCAAACTGCCAGATGGTGAGCGGGGCAAGGTCATCATCGCTACGTAAGAAGGTATGCTCCTTGGCCGCAGCTCGCACCGGCAGATAGTCAATCTCCGCAAAAACGAAGGGCGCTCTAGATTCACCGCCCATGGTGAAGAGATGATTGAGAGCCGCGATCAGCTCCGGCTCCGAACGGTAGTTGGTTTCCAAGGTGTAGCGGTTATCGGTGGCAGCGGCGGCAGCAAGGTAGGTGAAGATATCCGCACCCCGGAAGCTATAAATCGCCTGCTTGGGGTCACCGATGAGAAACATCGCGCTCTTTTGCGTTTGATGGTAGATCCGGTGAAAGATAGCGAACTGCACCGGATCGGTATCCTGAAATTCATCAATAAGGGCGACCGGGAATCGTTTGCGCAATCGCGTCGCCATCTCCGCACCGGCAGGACCAGCTAACCCCTGCCGGACATTAAGGAGCAGATCATCGAAGGTCAGCACCCCCTGTTCGCGCTTCCGCACCGGCAATTCCTGCCCCGCGTATTCGATCACCTCGCACCGTAAAGCCTGATGGGCCTGATCAAGGCTGACCAGTAACCGCTGGGCCAGATCAAAAAACATGTGCTGCGGGGTTTTTTTATTCTTCTTGGTGGCCTGCAAAAGGGCGGCGGCGGAAAACTTTTGCAGGGCCAACAACGGCAAGGGTGCCGACTTATCCACTCGGTAGCGATCCAAAGACGCGCTCCACACCGCAACATTAACCGGCTTGTAATTATCCTTGGCCTGGCTGAGGGCTTTATCGCTGAGGAGAATAACAATCTCCTCCCGCTGCTCCTGCCAGAGATCCATCAAGGTCACCAGCCCCGCCCCGTCCATGACCGTGCTTTCGGCAGCCACCGGCAACAACAGAGACTCCAGGCCATGGTTTGCCGCCCGCCCGATCGGCTCCCGCAGCTCGACAAAGAGGCTGTCGCTATGGCAACCAATCTGGTGCAGATAAGTAATAAAAAGTTCTGACCACTGCGGAGAACGGGTGCGCCAGTAATCGTCGATCACCTGCTGGAGGAGGTCGGTGTCGTTGTGGAGAAATTCGGTTTCAAAAAGGGTTCCGGACTCAAAGGCGCACTCTTCCAGCACCCGCCGACAAAAACCGTGAATGGTATAAATGGCGGCCAGATCCATGGAACGGATACCGTTGACCAGGGCGGCGTGGGCCACAGCATGGCCCCGAAACTTCTCGGCGAGATGAAGAAGAAAGGGATCGGCACTTTCTGCACCCTCAAAAACGCTTAGGCAATCCCGCAAACGAACCCGGATCCGCTCAGCCAACTCCTTGGTGGCGGCCTCGGTGAAGGTGACCACCAGGATCTCCTCCGGCAACAATTCACCCTCCAGGAGCAGCCGCAGATAGAGCGAGGTGATGGTATAGGTCTTGCCGGTGCCGGCGCTGGCCTCAATAAGGTGGGCGCCCGCCAGCGGCGTGGTCTGCGGATCAAGGGGGATCATTTTACTCATGGGCCATCCTCCCCGTTAGCAGGGACGAGATTCTGGTCACGCAGTGCAAGGGGAGCTTGCAACAATTCCGCCACCGCCATAAAATCAGGCCCAGCCATGGGATCTGTTTCCCCAAAGGCTACCCGCAACCAGGGGTCAGCCATTTCCGGTTCGCCAAGGAAACCACCCTCACGCCAAATCTTGAACGCCTCCCGCAACGCCTCGGGTAACTCCTTAGCCTTCTTTCCGGCCCACAACTTCTTCGCAAAAGCCATGGATGCTTTGGGCAACAGCGGCAAGGGTGCGGCCTGGCCGCGAAGATACCAGTGGACAAGCTGCTGCAAATGCGCGAGAGCATCCGCCACCGCCCCGTAGCCAACCTCCTTGTCATTACAGACAAACCAGGTCTGCGGCGACGGCGCATCTCCCGCCACATTCAGCAAGAGGTGCAAAATCCAGTGGTGCATGGTGTCACGAAGACTCATGTTGGCAGCTTTGGTGGGGCGATGGAGATACTGGCCGGAGGGATAAACAACGAGGGTTCCCTGTAACCGCACCCGGCCAAGATCAAGATCCACCGCCAGCTCTACGGGTTCGGCATCATCACCACGCAACTTTTGTAAACGACCGGCAAACTCTTGGGCCTCCTCGGCCATGGCTGCGAAATCAAGATCACCGTAGGTTCCAGCCGGGATATCGCCCAAGGCCCGATGCACCCGGCCCAGTTCGGCAGGATTCTCGTCAACCAGCAACGCCGCCACCAGATCATCCCGCAAGCGGTAGCGCTCAAGGCTGTTAAGGCTGAACAACTCCCGATCAACCAACTCATCCTCGTGATCAGCCAGCAATAAGCCAAAACGCCGCTGGAGGAGAAACCGCGCCGGATTGGCAAAGAACCAGACAAACTCATCAATGGCAAGGGTGACCTGCTCAACCTCAACTTCCGGCGCATAACCGGCAAAGATACCTGGCCAGGGCTCACGCCCGATGGCGGTATCGGCAAGGCGGTGATTGAGTTGCGAGTAAGAAACCAAGGAGCCATGGGCAGCAAAATATTCAGGGCTAAAGGGCTGCAAGGGATGATGGGTGACCAGGTTCTCCTCCGCCGATCCATCCGCAAAAGAAAAGCCGCGCTCAACCACCTCCATGAGCCTGCTCACCACCACCGAGGGGGGCCGCTTGCTGTTGTCGCGGATAGATTGACCAACATAGCTAAGATAAAAACAGTCCCGAGCTGAGAGCAACGCTTCCAAAAAGAGGTAGCGGTCATCATCGCGGCGGGAGCGGTCGCCGATCCTGAAATCATCGTCCATCAAATCAAAACCGGTATTGCGATCGATACGCGGGAAAACACCATCATCCATACCCAGCAGACAAATAACTTTGAAGGGGATACTACGCATGGGCACCATCTGACAGAAGGTCACCTGCCCGCTCAAGAACCGCCCTTCCCGGCTGCGCCCGGTGAAACCGGAAGCGAGATGAGCTCTCACCGCCTCCACCGCCACCGGTTCAGCATAGGCAGCGGCAACCCCGCCTTGAGCAAGGTTATGAAACCCATCGCGCAAGAGTTGCAGGTCAGACTCAAAGGCATCATCCTCGGCGAGAAACCGCGCCGCCAGCGCCAGCAACTCATCACGCCAGGCCGCCAGGGGCCGAGGAACCGCAAAATCCGCCATCACCCGGAACACTTCCTGCAAAAAAGCGCTAAAACGACCCAGCAACCCGGCCATCCCGCCTTCAATCTCGTCATAGGGAAGGATATCGGCAAAGAAATTACGGTTGCCGCCGGGCAGAGCGTAACCAAGCAATAAGCGATCAAGACCGGCCAGCCAGGTCCCCTGCTGATCATCACCCAGCCCCAGACCGTCACGATGGGCAGAATCGATCCCCCAATGGATGTTGGTATCGCGCAACCAAGCGCGGATGGAGGGCAACTCGTCTTCGCCGATGGCAAAGCGCTGTCGCACCGGCCCACTTTCCAGCAAGGCCATCACCTGCCCCACCGCCAGCCTTGAACCCACCATCCCCAACAACTCAAGAAAGGGGCGAATTACCGGGCTGGTTTCCCCCTCACTGCGGTCGGCAATGCTGAACGGAATCCTTAAATTTTCATCTTCGGGGATGGAAAAAACCGCTTCCACATAGGGGGCATAAGCAGCGATATCAGCGGCCATCACCAGCACATCGCGGGGTTTAAGGGTATCGTCCCGGTCAAAGAGGGCCAATAACTGATCGTGAAGGATCTCAACCTCGCGCATGGGGCTGTGGGCGGCGTGAACAACAATGGAGCGGTCATCCGCCGCCACCGCCAAACGATCTTCGCCGCCCCGGTCAAGACCCGCAAGTATATCGCTCTGCACTGCGGCCAGCAGCGTACCATGACCAGGGGCGGCAAAACAGGTTTCCTCATGGCAGTCATAACTGTGAATCAACCGCTGGAAATCCTGCCCCAGCTTGCCCAGCGAGGTGAGCAACTCGTTACCAACCTCGTAGTAAAGGCCCTCCACATCCGGTATCTTCGCCACGTTACGGAGGGTGATCTTCGCTTTTTCCCGGCTACTGACCAGATCATCCCACAGCGTCCGACAAGGGTTGAGGAGAAAAATATGGATGTCGATCTTTTCAGCAAGACGAGCAAAAACATCGAAATGAGCCAGAGGCAAGGCCGGAATCCCAAAAAGGGAGAGACGGGTGGGCAACCCGGCCCTCTTCATGAAAGAATCGTCAACCGAGGCCAACAGGTCAAAGAGGAGATTGGCGCGATGCTCATCACCATAACGCTCATGCAACGACCGCCAGAGCGCGGCCTGCCAGTGCTCATCCTCACCCGCCTCCCAACGTTTAAGCCAGTCGGGCCGGTAGATCAGATACTGGTCAAAGGTGTCGGCGATCCGGGCCGCCAGTTGATACCGCCGCAGAGGTTGCGCGTCCACGGCGAGATAATTTTTCAGCGGCGCAAAGACTGGCTGCTCCACCAGTGCCGGTAAGCGATCCATCACCGCCCAAAGCAAGCCATCGCCCTCAAAGGGAGAAGAACTGGCCACGGGCTTAGCAAGGGCTCCGAATAGTTGCCAGACAAAGGTGGCAGGGAAAGGACATGTGAGGTTGGCGCATACCCCCTGCCGTTGGGCCAACTCAAGGGCCAACCAGCGAGCCATCCCCCGGCTCTGGACGATAACCGTTTCCGGCGCGAAAGGGGGCAACGGTTCCGTCGAGGTGAGCGTTGCCAAAGCATCGGCCAGCAATTCCAAACGATTACCGCTATGGAGGATTAGGGGCATAGGAGGGGATCAATTTTAAGTTTTCATAAAAAAAACTGCCTGAAAAAAACTTCTCTCTCTGGCAGGCAGGAAATATAAAGATATCAAATACCAGAAATTTCCGCCCCTTAAAACCTGCAATTTAAAACTCTACGCTCAAGGCACAGCCCATAACAATTACCTGAAAACTATTGCGGTGACGAAGGAGTCGCAGTAGACTGGTCGGTTCCTTAATCAAGAGAAAAAGTGGAGAAATCGACTGCTACCCATGCAACTTAGACAACAAATCCTCAATGGCCCTCTCGACCTGCTGCCCCTTGCCGCCGACACCCTGGACAAACTGGCGGCAATGCGCTTTACCACCGTCAGCGAAATGTTCCGCGCCGCTCTGGCCGGTCGCCTCACCGCCCGCCGCGCCGACCAGGTAGAACTTGAGGATCAAATCCTTGCCATAACCTGCACCATGCTGGGCCACCCGGTTATTGACCGGGCAACCATTCTTCATTTTCAACCCGAGGCAGAGCAAAAAACCGTCACCGACGCCATTGCCGGTGTCAACGGCGAGCCATTCATGGCTCCGAAAGAACTTCTCGCCGCCTCCATCCGAGACCTGCTACTGCCCCTGCCCTTTCATCAGGCCGCAGAAAAACTCAAAGCCGTCACCATCGGCGACATACTGGCCCTTCCCCTCGACCAGTTACCCACCGCCGCCATCGGCTCCGGCCAACTGGGCCCCTTTATCATCCACCTCTTTGATTTTCTTTTTCTGGTCAACCAACCAGCCAGCGGTGCACCGACCCCGAGCCTTGCTGAAACAGACCAAGACCTTGCCGCCCGCCTTCTTCTGGCTCCCTGGTTTACCATGGCAACCCTGCGTGCGGGCCAAGAATTCCTTGAGCAAGGTGGCATCAGAAATATCATAATCCAACAACAGGCGGTGGGCGGCTTGTTTATGGAAAAGGGCAGATTCAACCAGATCCTGATCCGCTTTGCCGAATCAAGCCGCTCCGCAACCTCCTTCACCATCGAGCGGGTCAACTGCCTACTATGTGGCCGTTCCCGAGGCCACCGGTCACTCTGCCACCATGCTGCAGCCCTGGCCTTGGCCATGCTGCCCCCTGACCACAGCCAACAGTTGCAACCCATCCCTTTTCAGCTCCCGGACTCACCCTGGCAAATGGCCACCGACATCCTCTTCGACATGTACGGAGTCAACCCGCCCACCGACCTCACCATCCAGCGCGACAACGACCACTGGCAACTATCCACCGATAGTGATTTCCGCAGCGTGTCCTGGCGATTAAGCGACCACAGGATGAAAGAATGCGCAGCCCTTTTCGGCTCACTGCTGCCTAAAAAAAAGCAACCAAAAGCAACCGCCGCCACCACCCATTTACGCAAACTACATATAAATCTTACCAAACTGGCCGCCCCGGAAGAAGCTGACGAAGAAACCCTCATCACCACCCCCCTTCCCAGTGCTGAACGAGCCGCAAGCTTCTGGAGCTGGCTGGCCACCTCTTTTACCCTGACCGACCCGTTACCACACTTTCGCCTTGAAGGGCCAGCGGACAACACCCTATTTTCGCTCACCGCCCACGACACAGACGACAACAATATTTTTTCACTGGCTCTGCCCCGCGCCAGAACTCCAGACGTCCTGGACAGCCTCTGCCGCCTAGGCCTCGCCCAGCCGCCAAAGGAGTTACCGGCCCTTACCAAAGCCACCCTTGACGACAATACCGACCTGCACATTGAATCATGCCTGCGCTGCGACGATGGCACCATTATCTCCCGCAAGGAACTGGAGCCTTGTCGCTACGGCAGCTATTACCACCTCGCGGAACTGGGGTTTATCGCGGTTCAGGAACAGAGCTCCGACAACACCTTGAGCGACGCCCCCCTTGACATCACCACCATCAACACCGATAACGTGCCGGCTTTTTTGGAGATGCACAAGCAGGCATTGAACGCCGATGAAAACGAGATCGAATCGAACCTGAAACACCTAGCCATCAAAACCATGCCGGAGAGCCTCAACATCTCCCATAGCCGCATGGACGACGACTGGTGTTACCTGGCCGGAACTTACGGCTTCGGCAACGACGGTATCTCCCTTGCCGAACTGCTCCTCGCCCGCCGCAAGGGTAAAAAATTCGCCACCACCGCCAACAACTGGATGCAACTGGACGACGGCCCCCTCTCCTGGCTACATGAACTGAATGAAGACCGGATCTGGAACGACGAAGACGGAGCACCGCAAGGGGTACGCCTCTCCCGACCAGAGTTATTGATGCTCTCCTCCCTGATCGGCGATGTAAAAAACACCGATCCGTCCCAAAACCAAGCCGAAGCCTTCTCATCCCTGCTGGACACCGAAGCATGGCAAAACCCCCGGCAACTGCCGGTGATCCCGAAGCACCTGCGCGACTACCAACGCAATGGCCTGGCCTGGCTGTTTAACCTCTATCAATACCGGATGGGCGGCATCCTCGCTGACGACATGGGGCTGGGCAAAACCCACCAGGCCCTTGCCCTTCTCCAGGCCGTGCAAATGGAACGAAAGAACGGTGGCCGCTTCCTGGTAATCTGCCCCGCCACCGTGGTCTCCCACTGGGTGGACAAGACCCGCAATTTTTATCCAGAACTGGATTACCATGTTTACCATGGAGCCAGACGCGATCTTACCGAGGCCAACGACCATAACCTGATTATTACCACCTATGGCGTGGTTCGCCGCGATGCCAAGTTCTTTGCCAAACTTGATTTCGACATCATCGTCCTCGACGAAGTACAGCATCTCAAGAACAAAAAAACCGAGATGTACAAAGCAGCGCGCCGTCTCCATGGCCGAGTGACCTTGGGCCTCACCGGCACCCCACTGGAAAACTCCACCAACGACCTGAAATCCATCTTCGATCTTTGCTTGCCCGGCTTGCTCGGCACTGACGCCAACTTCAACAAGCAATACACTCAACCCATCGAGGAAAGAAACGACAATAAGCAACGCGACCGCCTGGCCCGTCTGATCCAGCCATTCCTGCTCCGGCGCGCCAAACCGCAAGTGCTGAAAGAACTGCCCGATGTCATTGAAGACATCCGCACCTGCGAACTTTCCGAGGATCAAGTTGCCCTGTACCGTGAAATCGTCGAACAACGTGGCCGCGCCCTTATCTCCGGGTTTGACGACTCCACCGGCAAGAAACCGGCCTACATGGAGGTTCTGGCGGTGATCAGCTATCTGAAACAGATCTGCGACCACCCGGCCCTGTTGGCCAACGCCGACAACACCAAAAATTACCGGAGCGGCAAATGGGAACTGTTTGTGGAACTGCTGGACGAATGTTTGGCCTCAAATATGAAGGTGGTGGTTTTCAGCCATTATACGAGGATGCTGGACATCATTGAGGATCATCTCGACCGCAGAGAAATTGATTACTGCTACCTGCGCGGCAGCATGCCTCTAAAAAAACGAGAACAGATGATCAGCCGCTTCAACAGCGACCCCAACTGCAAGGTCTTCTGCGCCAGCCTGTTAGCCGGTGGCGTAGGCGTTGATCTCACTGCCGCCCAGGCAGTTATCCATTATGACCGCTGGTGGAACGCTGCCCGCGAGGATCAGGCCACCTCCCGCGTCCACCGCATGGGCCAACGACACGTGGTACAGACCTTTAAACTGATTACCACCGGCACCCTTGAAGAAAAGATCCATCAAATCATTGAGCAGAAAAGAAACCTGGCCCAACACTTGGTCCGGGAAGACGACGATGCCGTTATCAAACGGCTAAGCCGCGATGAGTTGATCGAGCTCCTGCAATGGGACAGCCCCACCGCCAGTGCCTCAAAACCTACCTAGTGTCTGTCACCAAGTACCTTTACAACCAAGCTGACACCGCAAAACCGCTCTGCAGCGCACTGAAGGCAATCTTTTGACAACACGCTGAGACAACGCTTATACCCTCGATATAGGGTGTCCCCCCCCTCCCCCCCCTTTTTTCACAATAGAACCGTCTCGAAACTTTTTCCAGCTGCGCTGATTTAAAAATTGCGTAAAAAAAATACATTGCTCATCCCAGTGCAATATCAATTAGTTACAAAAAAAGCAGAGAACAGAAACAAGGATGAATGCAAAACCGCCTTGTCTGGCGCTCAATCGCTGTGATACAATTTTGGATAAAGAAAGCTAAATCACATCTGAGATGCTTTAACTGGCCCCACCACATAGGCTAGCCAGACAGAGCATGCGCGAAGGAGACTCCATGAAAAGGCTCTATGTCGGCAACCTTCCCCAAAACTCAAGCGCCAACGACCTGCGCCGCCTGTTTGCAAACCAAGGCCCAGTCCACGAAGTTATCTTGATTGTTGACCGCAAGACCGGCAGGCAGCGCGGCTTCGGCTTCATCGACATGGACGATCTAGCCGCGAAACACGCCATCTCCACCCTCAACCAACGACGCTACGGCGATCATATTTTGACTGTGAGCGAGGACAGCACCAGAACATGGCGGCCAGCCAATCGCCCACGCTACAAAACCGAATAATTCATTAATTTACTAACACTTCGGGTCGCATCCCCCTTACATCCCTACTGTCAGCCCACGGTCGTGACGATCATCCATTCGTCACGACCATTTTTTTTATAGTCAGCAGCAACCCAGGGATAATTCCTTTGATATTCAGGCCGAACTTTCTTATAGCTTTTCCTTAACCAGAAATTCTTTCTCGTCCCTTGCCACCAAGGAAAAACAGTCATGTCGCTAAAAAGCTCCGTCCACCCCTCTGGCCGCTTTGTTTTCGGTCTCCACCGCCCGACCTATTCCATTGCGAACTTCAGAGAAAATGACTTCCCCTTGCAACTGGGGAAAGTTACCGACAACCACCCACTTACCAATCAACAAAATTTTCCATCCGGGGATCTTACCATAACCGATGCCGACCCCATCTACGAGATCGCCAACCCGCTGCCCTTCAGGGGCGCTACTTTTATCTGCCATTCATGGGCCCAGGCCAGCGCCGAAGAGCCGCAAAGAATCCGACTGCCAACGCCCAAACCGGTGTCCATGAGCCAAACCCTCTCCGAAGCCATGGGCGAGGTGGCTGCCGAGGCCGTCTTTAGCAAACTCCCAGAGCCGGTTCTTCTTTCCCTGGCCGCCACCTCCACGGACCCGGCAGACCTCATCAAGCTCGCGGAAATGAGTTGCGAATTTATTCATAACCAGCACAACCAACCCACCGGCATTCGCTATGGGCAACAGGGAGAGAGAACACCACCGGTGATCCACCACCACGATCTCTTTGAAACCGTAGCCAATAACATCCACCTGCCGGACAGCTACAAGCAGGTGATGGTGCTAAACCCCGGCGCTCAAGGCAACAGCGCGGTCATCGGTGAATACCGCAAAGGCAACAGCCACGTCTTCGAATATCTCCGTGCCAACAGCTATATCCCTTGGGGCCACTACGCTGCCAACATGGCCCACGACGCGGTGCGCTACCGCAGCCTGGATCTTTCCCCAACCGACATCACCGGCATGCGCCATCTGTACTACCAACGAACCTATGCCCGCTTTGCGGAATTACTGGGGCTGGAACTGCCACCCCGAAAACACCTTTCAAGCGTAGTGGAACTTGAAAATCTGCGCCAACAGGTCACCAAAGTACTTACCCAACCAAAGGTAAAAAAACTTCCCTTCACCGCGACCCTTTGGGGCTGGAACTACGGCTATGATTTTGCCGCCAGCGGCTATCGCTTGCACGCCTCACACCAGCAAATCCACCAGCAATTCGCCATGCTACCAGGGGAAGTGGAAGGCTGGCACAGCGGCAGCGAAATAGCTGGGATGGTTCCATCATTCGGATGCGGCGATCTCGTTGCCGACTTCGGCAAACGATACCACCAAGAAACCGGCAAACATTTTTTTGCCACCTATCTGGCCGCAATCAACAACAATGAACGAATGGATGGCCGAACCGACCGAGAAAAAAGCTTGATTATCCATGAAGACGAACAGGTAATGCTCTTTGTCCCCAAGGCCCAGACCTCGCAATGGGAACTACAAATCATGACCAAGAACCAGGTGGGCAATATCCTTGAAGCCGAAACCAGAACCAGGGCCAGCCTCGACCGCGCCCTCCTCATCGGCCAGCAGGTACTGGCGAGACTGGGGGCCAGGATGGTGACCAGCATCGAGTTCGCCAAAAGAGTCGACAGCGAAGACCCCGACCAACGACTCCTTTACGCCCTGATGCCAAAACTTCCCTACTCCATGGGCGCGTTCAGCGAAGCGCAACTTCGCTTCATTAACGGCCACTTCCCCGAAGATTTCGCCACCGCCTGCCGGAAGGTGCTGACAGAATGAGTCAAAAACCTTTGCCATCTTGATGATATTAACCATCAAGATGGCTACCACCAGACAGGTCAGAAAGAACCCCAATGAATCCACTAGCAAAAAAAACG
>JAQYVW010000150.1 GCA_030145325.1 Desulfurivibrionaceae bacterium | reverse complement strand
GAATAGTAACGAATTTGTCAATCTTTGGGGTAGACCCAATAGTTCAGCAAAAACTTGCCTGGACTACCTGAGTTCGTTTTGAACGCGATCCTCCAGGACTCTCTCGATGTCAATTAAGGCGAGTAAGTCGTTTTGATCCGTTTTAACAACCCCTTTGAAGAATTTCCCCTGCACGCCCTGGATGTTGGATGGGGGTGTTTCAATAGCACTGGTCTTTATTTTGATGACATCCTTTATCTGATCCACCATCAGACCGACATGTTCTCCCTTGCTACTTACAATGATTATCCGTCTATCCTTGTCTATCTTCGAACGTTGCAAACCCATTTTTATGGCTTGGTCGACCACGGTGACGATCTGGCCGCGCAAATTCATGATACCGAGAATAGAGTTGTCAGAAAGAGGAACATTGGTGAGCTGAACCTTCTGGTTTATCTCCTGCACGGAGGAGATTTCAACGCCGCACAGGGTGTTGTCAAGCATAAAACAAGAAATTTGCATTACGTGGTCGCTGGTTGTTGATGTCTGATATTCAGGCATGATTGGTCTCCATACTATTCAGCCGTGATTGGGAGGACAACAGAGGGGAGTCCGTTGGTGGCAATTCCCCTCTGTTGTTATGGTTATACCGTTGGGTTTTTTATACCTTAAAGCCGGCCACCATTTTTTTAAGTTCCGCGGCCCGCTCATTCATCTCCATTGCGCCCTGCTTGATTTGGGCACTGGAGTTACTGATTTCGTCGGCCGATCCCTGGACATCGACGATATCCTGAGCCACTTGGCCGACGGCCAGGTTGTTTTGGGAAATGTTTTCATTTACTTCACTCACACTCATGGAAAGTTGGCCGATATTTTCGCTGATTTCAGCGGTGGTGCTGCCCTGTTGCTCGATGGCGGCAGAAATCGAGTTCACAACCGTGTCAACCTGGCTGATCGACTCGACTACCTCATTGATCTCGGTGACTGTGGAACCGGTGGCCTGCTGTATGCCATTCAGCTTCTGGCTGATATCTTCAGTGGCCTTGGCGGTTTGCTGGGCCAGATCCTTTATCTCACTGGCGACAACGGCGAATCCCTTTCCGGCCTCGCCAGCGCGGGCCGCCTCAATGGTGGCATTGAGGGCCAGCAGGTTTGTTTTGTCCGAAATGGCCTTGATGGTCTCGGTGACGACACTGATTTCTTCAGCGGCCTGGCCTAAGGAATTTACCCGGCTGGCGGTCTTGCGTGTGAGTTCAACGGAGTTGTTGGCCAAGGTTCTGGCATCGGTGACGTTACGGCCCACATCGCCAATAGTGGTATTCATTTCTTCAGCAGCGGCGGCAACCGTTGCGGTATTGGCCGTTGACTGTTCCATGGCAGCGGCGACTGAATTCATGTTGGTGGTCATTTCCTCAGTGGCCGAGGCCACCCCGTTGGCCTTTTCAGCTGATTTTTGGGCAACGTCTAACATCTGCTGGGAGCTATCAAGAAAACCATCGGAAGTTTTAGAGATGGCAACGGCGCTGTTGGTCACATCGATGATGATTTTCTGGATGTTCGTGACAAAGAGATTAAACCATTTCGCGGTTTGCCCGGTTTCATCAGCACTCTTGATATCAAGTCTTTTGGTGAGGTCTCCATCGCCCTGGGCAATGTCTTTCAGGTTGTCGGCAAGTGCCTGAATGGGTTTAGAGATGGCTACGCCAAGAATGTAGGAGATGCAGACGGCAATCGCCAAGGTAATGAGGGTCCCGAAGATGAGGATATTACGCGTCCAGCTTGCCGTATCCTGAGCATCCTGCTGACGGCTCAGCATGAGTTTTTCTTCACGCCCCTTGAAGGTTTTGATCTGCTCACGAAACTTATCGAAATAGACCTTGCCCTTGGCCTGGCCGACAAGACGGGCCATGTCGTCCATTGTTTGTGAATTGCCGATTTCCCGCCGCAGGTTGATTTGCTTCACCACGACCTTGTCTTGCCAGTCTTTGATGGTGGTTTGAATCTCAGTCAAGAGTTTGACCTGGGGTGGGTTGTCGGATACGGTGTTTTGCAACTCTTTATTTAGGGTGTAAAACTTTTCAGTACCACCCTTGTAGGGCGCCAGGAACGCGTCCTCGCCAGCCAGCAGGAAGCCGCGCATGCCGGTTTCCATGTCCACAGCGGCCCCCAACATCTCGTTGGCCTGTTCAAGCACCTGGTAGGTGTGGGTTACCCATTTGACGTCATCTCGGCTGATGGTGCCTGTTGTCATGGCTTGACTGCGTTTGTCGAGTAAGGTTTTCTCTCGACCAATAAAGGTGGCGATTTGGCCACGGAATGCATCGAAAAAGACCTTGCCTTCGGCCTTGCGGATAACGCCGGACATGGTGTTCATCGATTTGGCGTTACCGATTTCCCGACGCAGGGTAATGGCCGGTTCAACGATCAGGGTCTGCCACTCGCCTATAGTGGTCTCGACTTCATTTAAGAGTTTGACTTGGGCCGGGTTATCACTGACGGTTTTCTGTAGTTCTGTGAGGTGCTCATGAAATGTTTTGTCGCCGCCCTTGTACGGATCAAGAAATTCTTCCTTTCCGGCCAGCAGATAGCCGCGCAGGCCTGTTTCCATGTCCACGGCAGCGGCCTCTATATTCATGGCCTCCTGGATAACGGTGTGGGTGTGGTTTACCCAATCACTGGAGCGTAAGAGTGAATTCACGCTGGTGGTCGCCGTGACTGCCAGCGCCACAAACAGGAGGAGGGGCAGGCAGGTGCCTGCGGTGATCTTTATCTTGAGTGATAAATCTGAAAATTTCATGCGGTAATCTCCTTAGGTTGGTTAGATGAAAATATTTTACACATTATAAAGTCGGGGCGTTGATGCTCAGCTTTGCTGCATGAGCATCCAAAAAAAGTTGCCTTGCTGCCAGTTCAGTGCGGTTCAAGGTGAGATTGTTTCCAAAAAAATCTCAATATCGACAAGCAGGGTTGTCTGCCCCTGGATGATTGCTGAACCACTTATCCCCGGTTGCCTGAGGGTTTCTTCATCCGGGATTACATCTTGGTCAATAACGTCAAGCGGGGGGACGGCAAGGAGTCCGATTTC
>JAQYVW010000065.1 GCA_030145325.1 Desulfurivibrionaceae bacterium | reverse complement strand
AATCATCGATCAAGGTGTTGAGATCCTGGGCTGTGGGCCGCAACACCTGCTTGCGGCTGAAGGTGAGGATCTTGCGGATCAGATCAGAGGCTCGCTCAACGCATTTAACTATATCATCAACCTTCTTGATCGCCGGATGTTCAGAATCGAGCAGCAACTTAGTCAATTCGGCATTGCACATGATCGGGGTCAAGACATTGTTGAGATCATGAGCGATGCCGCCTGCCAAGGTCCCCAGCGACTCCATCTTCTGGCTCTGCCGATACTGCTCCTCAAGACGCGCTTTCTCCTCCTCACGCTTTTTCCGGCCGGTAATATCGCGATCAATGCCGCGAAAACCGACCAGTCTACCCATGCCGTCAAGCACCGGCACGGCGCTTGAGTCGATATAAACCAGTTGGCCGTCGGTACGACGGCAACGGCGCACCACCGACTGAAACCCTTCACAACTTTGGATACACGCCTTGAACAAACGGGCAAAAAAATCACGATCCTCAGGATCAGAAAGATCGCCGAAAATCGGCATCCCCAACAATTCCTCCGCTCGGTAACCGTAAATCTCTTTACAGACCGGTGAGCAGTAGGTAAACAATCCCGCAACATCCACCTCCCAAACCAAGTCACTGGTGGTTTCCACCAAAGCCCTGAATCGCTCCTCGGAATCATAGAGCGCGATCTCCGCCTCCTTGTGAGCGGTGATATCCCAAAAACTCTCCACCGCCTTGACGAATTTGCCGTTATCATCAAGAACCCTGGAGAGCCTAATCAGGATGGTCCGCATCTCCCCGTTCTTGTTTGAAAAACGAATCTCTCTGGTTCGTTCAAACTCAGGGCTTTGACAGTCATTCAAGAGGCAATGCCGGCAGGTACCATCGGCGCTGACGGCACTGAAGAAACAAGACGCACCAACGACCTCGGCTTCCGAGTAGCCGGTAATCTGCTCGGCCGCCGGGTTCCATGAACGAACTACCCGGTCCTGGTCAACGGTAAAAATCGCCGCCGGGGTGGTACGAAGGATGGTCTGTAGATCACGGCGCTGCGCCTCCTCCCGTCTGGCAATATTCCATTTCTCCACCAGAGAAATAGCAATCTGTTTCAACTCGTCGGCATCAAAGGGTTTGCGCAGGAAGAGCAATTTATCCGAAGCGCCAACCACCTTGACGATCTCATCTGGAGTATGGTCGGAAAAAGCGGTGACGATGACAATCTCGATGTTGGGATCAAGACTACGAATCTTGGCCGCCGTTTTCATCCCGTCCCAGCCGGGCGGCATCCGGATGTCGATAAAGGCCACCGCATAAGGGGTGGTGTCGGCCAGCCCCGCCTCGACCATGGCGAATCCTTCCTGCCCCTGGGGAGCAAAAAACATCTCAAAGCGAGCCTCTACCGCTGCATCCTCTGCCGCAGCCGGATTCAATAAACGCGCCATCCGGTTGCCCGGTGCGTCATCCGTGTCCGTGGGTAGCAACACATCCTGATAGGCCCGCCAGATTTCTTTATCATCGTCGATGACCAGAATCCGTCTATTAAAATCGTCCATAATTCCCCGAAAACAGTTTCAAACATTACACCGCCATGGGCAGCGACTAAAGCTTATCATTTTTATTGATCTTGCAGATGCATAAGAACTTTCTATGCTCCGGTAGATACGCCATCTTCCCGCTCTTCGCTTACCGGCAAACGGATGACAAACTCTGCCCCCATCCCACGGCCCGCACTGGAAGCGGAGATGGCAGCGTTATTGGCAATCAGGTAATTGGCACAGGAGTGAAGCCCAAACCCAGACCCTTTTTCCTTGGTAGAATAACCGAAGGAGAAGAGCAGGCTTTTCTCCTCAGGTGAAAAGCCAACTCCAGCGTCTTGAATGCTGAAAAGCACCTGCCCGGGCTCTCCGGCCTCAAAGGTGGTAACAAGCAGCAAACGCCGCTGCTCCACAGGGATCGTATCCATGGCCTGATAGCCATTTTTGATCAAATTGACCAACACCTGGAGAAGTTTGGTCTCCTCGATATGCACCAGCGGCACCTGACCCAACTCCTTTTCAACCCGCACCTCGCGCTTGCTTAACGACTGATCCAGTATCCGCAGGGCATCTTCCAGCAAGCGGTTGACATCAACCGCCGAGGAGGCCCCAACCAGGCGGGCATAACGCATCTGGAGCTTGATGATGCTCTCGATATGCACCTGCTTATCACGGATTCTCGCCACCTCTTTGGCCAGCCGCCCATATTCGTCTTCAATCCCGGCTGGCAACAGATGGAGGATACCCAACAACCGTTCCCGTTCCTCGGGCGCCACCACCGCCTGGGAAACCACCCCATCCAGTTGCCGCACCGCCTCACTGACATGCTGCCGCACCGGACTATCCTCAAGCCTTTTCAGAACCATGGTGGCGCCAACCTTGGCCGGGGTAATGGCATTACCTATATTATGCAAAACCCCCACCGCCATTTCCGCCATCCCCGCCTCATGGGCTTGCTGGAGCAGATACGCCTGCGCCTCCTTGAGGGCTTTGGTCCGCTCCTCGACCTTTTGCTCCAACCCTTTGCTGTACTCATCAAGTTGCCGGTATGAAGATCGCAACTTATCAGTCATGGTATTAAAGGCGTTAGAAAGATCCATCACCTCGGCACAAACCAGCCCCGGCTGCTTGATAACGTGATGAAGATCACCCAGGCTTACCCGCAAAACGCCGTCGTTAAGATTATGCACGCTGCGTTCGAAAAAACGGGTAAAAATAGCGGCAACCATTGCGCCAATGGTAAAAAAGAAAGCGGTCAGGGTCAAAAAGTAGATCTGGAAATGGTACATGCGCGCAGACCATTCCGCCTCGGTCTGACGAATCTGCCGGTTGTGCTCCTCCAATGAAAAACAGAGCCGAAGCCCTCCCCAGCGCTGATTACCGCTATACAATGGAACAATAACTTCAAGGATTTCCTCGTTACCATCCTCTGACCGCCCCCGCATAAACCTAATGGGCGCCCCACCCCGATCACTGGAGCGCGTGAGGGAAAAATCACTTTTAAGAAGCGCCATGGCCCGCCGATCAAGAACCCCATCCAATTCAACGCCAACCTTATCAGGCAAGGAATGAACCATAACCCGATTACGATTATCCATAATGATGCAGTATAAAATCTCTGGATCACTGGCCACAACCTGCTCCACCATGATGTTTAAAAAAGTAAAATCATAGCCAGCCACCGCCTCTTCGGCGTTCAAAGCCATGCTGTGAGCCAGGGCTGCCCCCCGGCTCTCGAGGCTTTCTTGCATCTGCTTGATGGTTCGGGCCAGCTGGATATCACGAAAGGCCTTCTCTTCGTGCATAAAGATATAGCTTACGGTTGGGAATAAAAGACAGAGAACAACCATATTCATGACAATGAAATAAATTCGGATAGATGGTCGCCGAAAAAAGCTCCGAAAGTTTTTCCACATGGGGGCGTCCTTCCGGTTAGCAATTATTGATCGTCAAAAACTTCAGAAGCCATATTGATCGCGGCCAGACTGGGGTACAAACCGATCTTGTGCGCGGTCCGCAGGTTAAGATACAACCTGGTGCCAAGGGGCGGCATCACGCCGATATTCCCAGGACTCTGTCGGCCGGAAAGAACAGATCTGACCATGGAGGCAGCCTGAGCGCCGAGATTGGGCACATCAGGGTCAATGGCCATCAGAATGCCCGTCTTGGCGACATTCTCGGACTGACCGACACAGATCAACTGATCGCGCATACAGCGATTCTGGAGCCAAACCACGTTTTCAAGGGTGTAGACAACGGGGTCAGCGAGAATCAATAGACCATCGATGCGATCGCCGATCTCCAGATAGGCTCGTTTGAGATCTGACGAACGGCGCACCGTCTGTTCGACGATCTCCACACCGAAGACTTTGGCTGCGGCCCGGGCCGCAGCCACCATCTCAGAGGAAAGATCGGCGTTGTAAATGACACCGATCCGCTTGATGGTTGGAGATAACATTAACATATGGGCGAATTGAACCCCTGGTTCCACAGAGGAATCAATACCGAACATGTTTTCCTGTCCCTGGGTAAGTTGATACCGCTGCCAATTGAGAACCATGGCAAAAAGAACCGGCAGGTCTGGCCGATCGCGGGTCCAGACCTTGGCCACGTAGGAAGCCTTGGCCCCCAGGGTAAAGAGCAGGGAAGGATCCAAAGCCAGAACCTCTTTCATCACGGCCGCGGCACGATCCACATCCCCGTCCAGGTTGAAAACCCGTATCGGCACCTTGACTGCAACCCGGAAGGTCTCCACCGGCAGCGAATAAGCCGCTTCCTTGTCGCTGAGCAGGACAACAACAGGACCGGGCTTGGCGGCGGCTACCGTCGCTGAAAACGCCACCATGAACCATATTAAGATCGTCGGAATCATCTTATTCACCGACTACCCTCCAACCGTCTATCTGTAATATTGCCAGGACATTTATACCACTTGCTTTCTTTTGCAACAGTCCCTTCAGTTGCTCAACCACTGGCCCATCAACCCTGTCTACGGCATAACATAGAATAGGGCCAGGTATGGGAGATGATTCAGCCAAAGGCTGAACCGACTGCATGATCTTGGGATTAATCGCACCGATCTGCCCTATACTGCGCTTACCAACTAGGGCCATATCGACATGCCCCAGAGCCAGAGCAAACAGCGCATCAGCATCTTTGGGCACCGTGATAATATTCAAATCTTTCGAATCAAGGCCATGGGCCTTAAATAAAATCGTATTCAAGGTACTCTCATCAGCGGGGCCCATGGTGGTCATGGCCAAGGACTGATTGGTGATATTTGCCATGGTGATCGTGGTTCCCTTCCGCACCATCAAAACCTTCTGGTAGGTCGTTACTCCATTGGCCATAGGGGACATTAAAGGCCGCAGCCCGAGCTTCTCACCATACAGGCTGTAATACCAGGCGGGAAGGTACAGAAAAGAAGGCACTTTTTTACGAACATTTTGATCAAAATCGACAAAGTGGGCAAAAGGCTGAAAATTAGCCTCAAAATCGACCTGCGTGAAAAATGTTTCCATTTTTCGCTTTAAGCCACCCAGATTCCGTTGAGGTGAATCGGGACTAAAATAATAGATATCCAGTGCCAACGACTCATTAGGCAAAGCCATCACCAGCCCCAGAAACAGGACTACACCAATAAAATATCGGAAATATTTTTTAGCAATTCGCTGGCTTAGGATCACAGAGAAATTCCCCAATAGGTGCAAGCAACCATACACCTATCAAAAAAAAGGGCTTTTAACAAGCAGTTAAACCACATCTTTCACTAATTAAGCATACCTCAAAGCCAAAGACTACTATTATTTAAACTTCTCAATGAACCACAAAACCGAAGCCGCTGCTGAAACAAATAAGTTCACCGACGACGTTTATAAAGAATGACCACCCCACCTTTCCATGCCGCCCAAATACCCCATAAAAAAATCCTTTTTTGCCTTTTTACAAACGAGATGAAATTGTGTATAGTGCCCGCCCAAGAATAACGACACCATACCCAATTACATTCTATATAAGGAGATTTACGATGAAACTGATTCTTTTGGGCGCACCCGGCGCCGGTAAAGGCACCGTTGCCAAGATGCTCACCGCCATCGACGGCTCAGTACAGATTTCCACCGGCGACATCCTCCGTGGTGCAGTGCAGGCCGGAACCGATCTCGGCAAGGAAGCACAGGGCTACATGGACCGCGGCGATCTGGTTCCCGACTCTCTGATCATGGGGATCATGGAGAACCGCCTGCAGGAAGATGATTGCCAGAAGGGTTTTCTTCTCGACGGCTTCCCGCGCACCATTCCTCAAGCCGAGGCACTCACCGAGCTGCTCAGCAAACTGGATATCAAGCTGGATATGGCCGTGGACATCGAAGTTCCCCGCGACGTGATCCTTGACCGCCTCTGCACCCGCCGCACCTGTGAAAACGGCGACTGCCAGTTGATCTACAACGTCAAGAGCAACCCGCCCAAGAAGGAAGGGATCTGCGACAAATGCGGCAGCGCGGTAATCCAACGTGCCGATGAGACCGAAGAGGCCATCAGCCACCGCCTTGAGACCTATAACGAGAAAACCGCGCCCCTGATCGGCTTCTACACCAAGGCAGGACTGACCAAAACCGTTACCGGCACCTCCAGTGACGCCGTGGTTGCTGCCATCAAGGAATCCCTCAGCCTGTAACATCCCGGCTCAGTTACGATTCTCAACCGGCGACGGCTCGTCTTTTACGACGAACCAGTCGCCGGTTCTGTTTTACCCCCATGCCTTTTTTTTTATATTTATGCTACAACCATAAAAACACCCCGGCGGTTAACAATTCGCCCCGTCGACAATCCCATTTCACGGAGAGACCTTTGCGCGACAACGAAATAACCATCATTGGCGGCGGCCTGGCTGGCTGCGAAGCGGCCTGGCAGATTGGTCAACGGGGTGTCTCGGTACGCCTACATGAAATGAAGCCGGACCAATACAGCCCGGCCCACTCCATGCCCGGCCTGGCCGAACTGGTCTGTAGCAACTCACTACGCTCCGATGACCAAAACTCGGCAGTGGGGTTATTAAAGGAAGAGATGCGCCGCCTGGATTCCCTGCTCATGGCTGCCGCCGAAGAAACCAGGGTGCCAGCCGGCAAGGCCCTGGCCGTTGACCGGGCCCGTTTTGCGGACTGGATCACCGCCCGCATCGAACAACACGAAAAGATCACCGTCTGTCGGGGGGAAATGACCGAAATCCCAGCCCCGGGAACAGCGCCGATCATCCTCGCCACCGGCCCCCTCACCTCCTCTGCCCTTGCCGCTTCCCTGGCCAAACTCACCGGCGACGAGCATCTAGCCTTCTACGACGCCATCGCTCCGATCCTTGAGGCCGAATCATTGGATCGCTCCATCATCTTTCAGGCCTCGCGCTATGATGACGGCCCCGGCGACTACCTCAACTGTCCCATGAGCAAGGATGAATACCTCGCTTTTATCAACGCCCTCAAAGAGGCGCAGATGGTGCCGCTGAAATCTTTTGAGGAACAAAAATACTTCGAGGGCTGTCTGCCCATTGAGGTGATGGTTAGCCGAGGCGACGAAACCTTGCGCTTCGGACCCATGAAACCAGTGGGGCTTCCCGACCCGCGCACCGGTGAGGACGCCTACGCGGTGGTACAACTACGCAAGGAAAATGTCGAAGGCAGCCAGTACAACATGGTGGGTTTCCAGACCAAGCTTACCTACCCGGAGCAAAAACGGATCTTCCGGATGATTCCGGGGATGGCAGCGGCGGAATTTAACCGGTTGGGTAGCATCCATCGCAACACCTTTATCTGTGCGCCCAAAGTTCTGACCCCCACCCTGCAATGCCAAAAACGACCAGATCTGTTCCTGGCCGGCCAGTTGACCGGCGTTGAAGGTTATGTGGAATCCACCGCCATGGGATTACTGGCCGGAATCAACGCGGCCCGCATCGTTCAAGGTATCGACCCCACGGTACCCCCCGCCGACACTGCCCTGGGCGCGTTGATCAAGCACTTGACCAACATTGAAACCAAACATTTCCAGCCATCCAACGTCAATTTTGGCCTTTTTCCGCCCATTGGCAAGAAGATGCCGAAACGTATGCGAGGAGAATATCGTGCCACAAAAGCCCTGGAGTCACTCAGCCAATGGCAACAAGACGCGAAGATTACCGTTCCTTAAGAAAAAATTACTGCCGGGTCTTCTGCTGATGCTGGCCACAATCTTCTCTGCCACTGCCGCCTTTAGCGCCGAGCCTTTACCACGCCAACAACTTACAGTGGGGTTTGACCTTGAAGCAGGCCGGATTTTCGGCACCGCGCAGATCACCATCGCTGCCAACAGCGAAGCACATCTTGAGCTGGGCGACCTCACCATCACTTATCTGCGCCTGGACGGTAAAAAGCTGCTCCCTAACCCCACCGCAGGCGGTGCCACCACCATCCCAGTGGCTGATCGGCAACAAACCATCACCGTTTCCTTTGCAAAAACCGTCCCCACCGATCCGCACCAAGCCACCGACAACCTGATCGGAAAAGAAGGGATCACCCTCACCGGCTTCTGGCATCCACGCCTTGACAGCCCTTCCCTTTTTGAGCTGGTGGCAGATGTTCCCCCCTCTTTCACCGCCATCTCCGAAGCAAACCAAATTGACGAAGAAAAAAGAGCCAACGGGCGACGCTTTCGCTTCCGCTTTGAGCACCCCACCACCGCTATCCACCTTATCGCCGGAGATTATGCGGTTACCGAAACCACTTTTGCCAATGATAAAAAACTCGTCACTTATTTTTTCAAAGAAGACCAACAACTTGCCGAAAATTACAGCAACAAGACAAAAGGTTATCTCAACCGCTACCAGAAATTGATCGGCAACTTCCCCTACCAACGGTTCAGTGTGGTTGAAAATCGACTGCCCACCGGCTACGCCATGCCCACCTTTACCCTCCTAGGCCAGGCGGTGGTACGACTGCCTTTCATCACCGAAACCTCCCTGGGCCACGAGGTGCTGCATCAGTGGTTCGGCAATGCGGTGGCAACCGATTACGAACACGGCAACTGGGCCGAAGGGCTCACCACCTCCCTCGCCGACCTTGCCTTTGCTGAGGACGCAGGCAAAGGGAACGCATTTCGCCAAGCGCAACTGGTTAAGTACCAAAGCTACGTCCCCCACCAGAACGACCTGGCCCTTAAAGATTTCACTGGCGGGATCAGCCACCTTGCCAACGGCCAGCAACAAAGTCGCGCCATCGGTTATGGCAAGGGAGCAATGTTTTTCCACATGCTGCGTAAGGAGATTGGCGACAAAGCCTTCTTTACCGGCTTAGGTGATTTTTATCAGCGGCTGCGCTTCCAATCAGCTTCCTGGGACGACCTACAAACAAGCTTCGCCACCGCCAGCCACCAGGATTTGCAGGATTTTTTCCACCAGTGGCTAAACCGCACCGACCTGCCGGAGTTAGCCGTTAACAATATCAAAGTTTCGGAAAAAGATGGTCGCTCTGAGCTTTCCTTCACCCTGGTGCAAAAAACCAAGGGACCCTATCAGCTCCTGGTGCCAGTGCAGGTAATGGTCAACAACCAGCCGCAAATCATCCCGACCACCAGCAAAGACAAAGAAACCAAGGTCAGCCTGGAGTTTGCCCAGCCGCCAACCCAGTTAGTCATTGATGGCGACCACGATCTGCTGCGGATCTTAAGCAATGAAGAAATGCCCCCGGTCTGGTCCCGTTTTGCCGGGTCAGCCAAGAAACTGGCGGTGATAACCGACGATGCAGCCCAAACCCGTTTCGCCCCCCTCTTGACTTGGCTTGAACAAGAAAAATGCGAGATCAAATACAGCAGCGAAGCCTCCGATAAGGATGTGGCCGCAGCCTCGGTTGTCTTCCTGGGCGCGTCTCCGCTCTCTCGCTCCCTATTCGCCACCCCCAAACATCCCGCCACCGGCTTCACCGTTGATATCCGCCGCAATCCCCTGAACACCAAAGAGGTAGCGGTGCTGGTGAACTGCGACACCGCCGACGAAATCAAGGCCGGGATGAGAAAACTCCGCCACTATGGCAAATACAGCTATCTCCATTTTAAAAATGGCCGTACTCTCAACAAACAGCAGCCGGAAGCAGCACACGGCCTCATCTATGAACTGGACCAACCTCCCCAAGGGATAGCGGTGGCCAAGACCCAAACCTTTGCCGAGATAGTCGCGCAACTGCACCAAGCCCGAGTAGTTTATGTGGGCGAAGGCCACACCACCTATGAAGACCATCTCCTCCAACTGCGGATCATCCGCGCCCTTTACCAACACGATCCCAAACTGGCCATTGGCATGGAGATGTTCAACCGCAGCGCTCAACCAGCCCTGGACGGTTACATTGCCGGCACCATTGATGAGACAGAAATGCTCCGCAAGAGTGAGTACTTTAAACGCTGGGGCTACGACTACCGCAATTACCGCGATATCATCCGCTTCGCGCAGGCCAACAAGATTCCCCTCCTCGCCCTCAACCAGCAGAAAGAAATAGTCAGTAAGGTGTTCAGAGAAAGCGGCACCGCAAGCTTAAGTAAAGATGAACTACAACTTCTGCCCCCAGATCGAGATCTGGATATCCCCGGCTACCGAGAGCGCATCCACTCGGTGTTCACCATGCATAGGGCCCCCACCCCGGAACAGTTTAAAGGATTTATTCAGGCCCAGGCCCTATGGGATGAAACCATGGCCGAAACCGTGGCCGATTACTTAATCCGCCATCCCGCCCAGCGGGTGGTGGTGATTGCCGGGGTGGGTCACGTTGCCAAAGCGGAAGCGATCCCGCCTCGGGTGGCACGGCGACTGGAGGTCAAACAGGCGGTGGTTGCCAACACCAACTCCACCGAGGCGGACCCAAAACAACTTGATTTCGCCTTCTACCTTGACCCGGTTAAACTCCCGCCCGCCCCGCTCCTGGGGGTGATGATTGCTAATAAAGACGGGATGGTGATGGTAGAACAGCTCTCCCCGCACGGGAAGGCTAAGACAGTGGGAATCCGCAAAGGTGATATCATCATCGCCATGGACGGCCACCCCATCAAGAATGTCGCCGACCTCAAGATCTTCATGCTGGGAAAGAACAACGGCGACACCGTTAAACTGAACATCAAACGACATCGCGCTATCTTCCCAGACGAGACCATGGAGATGGCAATTACCTTCTAAGAAATCCTGCCCCCCAGACCTCAACAGTTCTGTTCCCAATCCAATATTTCGTCGGCAATAATTGCCGCAAGCACAAAAAAAATCGGGCAACCCATACGGGCTGCCCGACTTTTTTTCGGAGGTAAGTATTACCAGGGTACTATCGCTTGATATTGATCAGATCGGCTAACATCTCATCGGTGGTGGTGATGATCTTCGAGTTAGCCTGAAAACCACGCTGAGTGGTGATCAGTTTGACAAACTCGTTGCCAAGGTCGACATTTGATTGCTCAAGGGAGTTAGGAGCAATTGCGCCAAGACCGTTACTGCCGGGGGCACCAGTAACCGGAGCGCCTGAATCGGTGGTCTCGCGGAAAATATTGCCGCCCTGTTTTTTAAGCCCGGCCAAGTTATTAAAGCTGGCCAACGCCACCTGCGCTCTTTCCAGAACCTGACCATTTGAATAATGACCAGTGATAACACCTTCGGTATCCACGGAGACCGACTGCAGGAATCCTGCCGCATAACCATTTTGATCCTGAAAGATCGTGGTTGAAGAGTTGGCATACTGGGTGGAGGACAATGCGCCAGGGGTGAACTTAACACTAACCTCATCCCCTTCCAAACTGCCATCTTCCTCACTTGAACCGATGATGCGCTCAAATACGGAGGTACCAAAAAACTCAGGAGCACCACCACCATAAGCAATAGAACTAATGTTCAAGTTACTTGAATTGCCAGCTTCCCAATCACGCAATACCAACCTACCAGCGCCATCAAGAGAAGCTTCGGCATTAAAAGCTGTTTCCAGTCCATCCAACATATCACGCACCGTCGCGGTGGGATCATCAAAAATATACACATAAGGATCAGGGCTAATACCGTTACCACGGGTTCCGCTGAAAGTCATACTTTTAGAACCATCGAAGTTACTCAGGCTATTTTTCGATTCATCATAAACAGCAGCCCAGGACAAACCTTCATCAATAACCGGCGGCTTACCGGTATTACTATTGAAAGATCTCCCAACTGAAACAACGGTTGTTTTAACACTTGAGACATCGACCTGCGCGTCACTATATGAGCGAGCAGTAAAGAGAGGATCACCGTAAACGTTAGACCAAGGAGTATCAAATGCCCCAGCAGCAACCTTATTGAAGGTACAGTTGACATCAACCAGCTCGCCATCAGTATTATCAACAACACGGATTCTACCGGCACCATCTAGAGAAACGGAGACATTTCCAGCAGTACCACCATCATACAAAGAAGAAGCAAAATCCATTAGATCCTGAATCTTACTCGCGGCCGTAACATTATAAGTATCAAGAGCAGGGATAGGGTTGCCACTCACATCGGTGCCGGTAAAAACAAATTGGTCATTAGCTTCGATATAATCGGTTCCATCGCCAATGGTTGTCAAAAGATCCGTGGGATCGGTAATAACACTTGTCCCGTTTGTTGCACCAACCGGAGTAACGGCCCAGGTATTAACAACGGGATTATCCCCCCCAAAGGGCTGCGCATTGGTGGCGGAATATACAGTTAAACTTGTTACCGACAAACCAGATTGACCTTTACTGTTATCGTACAACTTCAAACGACCTTGATCATCAATGGTGGCGGTGCCGCCAAAGGTAGTGCCAATACTATCCAAAAAGACCTTCATCTTCACCGAATCATTAACAACATATTGACCGGAAACAGCATTCCCTTCATTATCATAACCAGTGTAGCTTATGGTATCGCCAGAACTCATCTCATTACCGGAGGCATCATAAACATCACCCCACTCTGTCTCATTGTTAATATAGGCAGACAGGCCGGAAGTACTATATGCCTTGCCATCACTAACCAGAGTTTGAGCCACCTGGGTAGCCTCTCCACTAAAGGTACAACCCAGATCAATTTGGACAGTTTGATTAGTAGCACTCCCCGTAAAGTTTGACTCAAACGAATAATAGCTATCTGTTGCCTCCAGAGACAAACGATGATCCGGCAAGGAAATATCAACATCTCCGTCCGGAGGCACGCTCCAGGCGGCAATTTGATCAATGGCGCCAGCAGTAGTAAAATCGATGACACCATACATTAACGCCCCAGCTCCAGGATGACGCTCATAATCATAGATCTCACCAGGCCCAAACATGTCCTGCTCCTTGGTATCGAGATGACGGAGATCTTCCGACGGCTCACAGCTTACCAAAAACTCCCACTGATTATCCCTGGTGGTGCGGTCAAAATAGACGCTGATATCATGGCTGGCACCTTTGGAATCGTAAATCTTTACCGAACTGGTGTATTCGTAATTTTCCGACTCAATAGGCGCGCCGGGATTTACCCCATAAGCATTGGTGCCGTCCCAGGCATCATAAAGACGCAACTCATTGGTCTCATTTGCTTCCCTGGAATCAAGATTGACAATGGCCTCAAGTTTCGCAGTGGCTACCGGCGGGGTACTCTTACCAAGGTTGATGTCACCAATAGTTCCCTGAACCTCGCCCGATCTTGCATCTATGGACCAACCTTGCACGAATGCATCGGTGGGATTTACCAAAAAGCCTTCCTGATCAAAACGAAACTCACCAGCACGGGTATACATATCGGCGGCAGAATTATCAGCGGCACGCAACATGAAAAAACCCTGTCCACCAATAGCCAAGTCGGTGGGCGTCGAGGTACTTTCAAAAGAACCCTGGGCAAAGAGACCATCAACAGTACTCAAAGTAACACCACGACCAACCTGCGCCGAACCGGCTGCCGTTGAAACCGACTGCGAGAGCACGTCCTGAAAAGTTGCGCGGCTTGACTTGAAAGCGATGGTGTTAACGTTAGCAACATTATCACCAAGAACACCCATGGAGTTACCCATGGTATTCAGACCACTGATGCTTGAATAGAGAGAACTTGCGATACCCATAACTTACCTCCTGATATATTGTCTTTACGACAACGGTTGACTTCTCCGAAAAAGAATTACATTACTTTCAATACTTCAGCGACACTGGCACTAATCTGATCATCAATGGTCAAATTGGCCTTACCAGTGCTATAATCAAGACCAGTGACATGACCAGTGGTTTTATATTGAACATCAATCTTTTGTCCGGTCGAATTTAAAGCATTAACTTTGTACAAATAGGCGCCATCCGGGGCAACTGCACCGCGCCCGTCTTTACCATCCCAACCTAGCTCGTAAGTTCCTGCAACAGAAGAGCCCACATCAATGGTGCGAACCATATTTCCACTTGGATCATAGATATCAACCGTGCAGACATCAGCAGTATCTGCGAGGGTGAACTCGGTAGACGCAACATTTCCTTCATTAACCGCTAATTTATTACCGGAAAGCTGAACATCTTTATCAATGAGGGTCATCAACTGCAGATTATTTTGTGAGGTTTGGTAATCAAGCATCTTTTCCATGTTATCACTCATCTTCATGGTTGCTTCCATGTTACTGAACTGAGCCAACTGCGATGCCATCTGATAACTATCCATGGGCTTCATGGGATCCTGATACTGCATCTGAGTAATGAAAAGAGTCATAAAATCGCTTCGATCCAGATCTTTTTTCCCAACGGGCTGATAAGGATTCTTTGCCTCAGTCATGGGCAGATTGCTATCTATACTTGAAGTCGTCATCGCCTATCCTCCCGCTCAAATAAAGAGACTGATTCCGCCTTCACGGTCGGCCCCGGACATTGGTCTGATATACATGGACTCAGCAGGAAGGTCAGCAAGGGTTTCTCGACCGCCTGCCCCTTGCCCCTGTTGCTGGCGATTCTGCTCAAAAGACTGCCAAGCGGCACTGGGATCTTCCTGTTGCTGACCTACGGAAACCTCACACCCTTGCAAATTAAACCCCTGCTTGGCGAGATTGTCCTGAAACTGCTGCATATTGCTCTCCAAGGTTTCTTTGACCCGGTGGTTTTCCATACCAAAGGAAAGAGTGACATTCTGATCCCGCACAGTCATTTCCACCTTCACCTCACCCAATTCACGGGGGTAAAGGCGTAAGACAAGATGATGCTCATTGTTTTTTAGTCCGTTGAGAACGCTGTTTGAGATATTATGAAAGGTCTGCTGAGCTACTTCCTGCCTCATCCCTGGGGCATGCATATCAGCCATCCGACCAGGCTCCACAGCCATCTGATGCTCAGAACCGACATGATGACCGGCAGCAGCGGCGGCCGCGGCATGACCTTCGAGACTTAGAGCGACAGCGCTACCCTCTACCACCGTTGCTGATTGCCCTGGAATTTGTCCCTGGCCAACCATTTCTCCTTTGCCAACACTTCCTTCCGCCTTGGCGGCGGCAACTGCATTTTCACCCTCGGGATCTACAACATCGGTTAAACCGTGCAGATCGAGACTTTCATCCTCAACCATGGTGGCTGACTGGCCGGGAGTTTTCACGGTGGCCGAAACATTTTTGGCGGAAACGGTTTTGGCCTGCACGGTGGAAAGATCTACACTCTTCAGTAATTCTTGATAGGTTGCGCTGACAGCTTCCTGTACCGCCGGCGACCAGCCAACATTCTTGTCGCTAAATTTCGCTTCGGTAAAAACTTGCTGTAAGTCGGTCAGAAAAGCGGGAAGATCAAGCTTGGGACGGCTATCTTTCACATTGGCAACACCTTGCTGCAACATATCTCTGAGGCTGGCCAAGGTGAGGGGAGTACCACTATTATTAGCGGTATTACTATTGCTATTACTGTTGCTATTGACACCCTGCTCTGGGAGCAGCCGATTCTGCAATTGGTCATCAACGCCTGCCTTGCTTAAAACTTCACGCAACTGAGAAATTTCCCAATCAGACAGAACAATGGGCTGACCGTTATCCTGGACATCCTGCAAACTTTCCACAAAAGCAGTCAAATCCAGTTGCCCATCACCGGTTGCGCCCTGATCGGCGGCATCGACAATCTGCTCAACCGGCACACCCAGTTTTGACAACAAGGTTTCAAAGAACGGTAGATCCGTTTCAGGAACTTTTACTTCTACGCTATCCCCTTGTTCTTCAAAATGCTGGGTCAAAGTCGCAAGGAATTTATTAAGATCAAAAACACCGTCCTGGCCAGAGGCTTGTTGTAATAGGGAGGCCAGCGCATTTTCATCCATGCCTGCATCAGCGGCGATCTTCTCGAGCATACCGTTATCGGGGACAGAAAAGGACCAGTCGCCAGGAGTCTTATCAACATCCTTGGCCATCCCTTTAAGATCCTGTAAGAACTGGGCAAGAAGAGTTGCAGCATTCAATGCATCATCAGAATCTGAGTCTTTACCTTTCTCCACAACTTGTCGCTCACCACCTTCTGCCTTTGGGGCCTTGACCCCCAACAAATTCTTCTCGCTACCGGCGTCATTCAATTGGCGATCCATATAGCTGGCAAAGGATTCTTGTGATTTCCCGCCAAGCCGACCACTGCCGGGAATTGTCGCCTTAGAGATCGTCTTCAGTGGGATCATTATTGAATCCAAAATATTTCTCCTCATAATCAGGTTTCAGTACGTGTCCATGGGAGCCAACGAATTCGCCCCGCTTGCCCACCTCTTACTGCAACCGGTATGCCACACAAGCAAAACATTACACAAAACACCCCCGGCGCCCAAACCCCAAAGCCAGGAACAACGACATAACAGGCTGTTACACAGCCAAAAAAATATCACCAGACCACCATCAGACAAGCCCCCAGCTCACCCCCGGCAACACTTTCAGTCAGCACAGAAGTCGCCGATAGGCAAAAAAAACCGCCCTAAAAGTAACCATGCAAAAAATGCCCAGCCAGCACCCAGACGAACCAGTTCTCCCTGGCAACAGTTTCGCAAAGCACAGGTATTGTAAAAAAATGAACCGCTAAAAACACAGCTAACCCAATGCAATTACAGAAAAGTTACTAGAGAGGTAGAGAAATTAGGAGTAGAGAGGGGAGCGGGAGGGAACAGGAACCGGCGGTTATACAGAAAACACTTAAGGCAAGAAGATGCCTACATTAAAGATTACTCAAATCACCTTGAGATGAACCAGTGAAAATAGCCGCAGAAGAGGGCAAACAAGATAACAACAGATCAGCAAGAGTTACTGACGCAAGAAAAGATATACCAAGAACTAGCCAGTTGACGATAATCGTAATAAATTCTTCAGATAATAGGCCAAGGCTTGCGCCAATGCCACCGGTCACGAAAATCACCTTTACCAGATGGCAAAACAGACACCATGAGCTTACTCCATTCGCCCGATCAGCTTACTAACCCGAACCGCCTTATCCTGATCAAGTTTAGTAATTATTTTGGCGACTTGATCTGATTTCATCGCCTTTAAAATTCTGGTAACAGCATCATCTTGCATATTATTTAAAAGGGGAGCC
>JAQYVW010000149.1 GCA_030145325.1 Desulfurivibrionaceae bacterium | reverse complement strand
CTGGGCCATGGTTTCAATGACATTCTTGGTGGCGTTGAGAAATGGATTAATGAACTCTGCTTTCATCATACTCTAACCTATCTATCTAGAAGATATTAGAGGGAATCTTTGATAACAAATTAATTAGGTAACTCTAGCATAAAGAAAAAATGGATGCTAAGCATTTTTATGAAAAGATTCCTTGTGTCAAGATTGGATCATGGTCTCTGGTGCTGCTATATCAATACCTGGGTGGGATAAAATCCTTCTGCTGATGCATTATATGGATGAAATGAAGTGCAAAACATATTACATTTTGTTTCCTTGTAACAAGCCGTATTGATGAACTTTTTGAATTAAATCCGTCATCGGCGGATTGCATTTTTGAGGAGGAAAGGATGAATCCCAAAGAGCGGATGGCAATACCCAGGCAAAAAGTAACGGAACTGTCCCCAGGCGAGCGCATTACCAATTTTGATGAGGTCACTGCCGGGTATGCGCATGAGGCGGTGCTTAAGGAGGCAGATCGCTGTCTGCAGTGCAAGAAACCGAAATGCCGCGAGGGGTGCCCCATTAATAACGACATTCCCGGTTTTATTTCCCTGCTTCGCGAGGGTAAGATTGAGGAGGCGTATTGGCGAGACCGTGAGACCAATTCTCTGCCGGCGATCTGTTCACGGGTCTGCCCGCATGAGTTTCAGTGTGAGGGGGCGTGTATTCGCGGTAAAAAGGGTGAGCCGGTGGCCATCGGCATGATTGAGCGGTACCTCGTTGACTGGATGGTTGCCAACAAGAAAGAGATTCTTAAGCCTTGTGCCCTACCCAAAGAGCAAAAGGTCGCCATTGTCGGTTCCGGTCCGGCCGGGATGACCGCAGCCTATATTTTGGCCCACGAGGGGTATCATTGTACTATTTTTGATAGCTTGCCTGAAGTTGGCGGTATGCTCAGTATGGGTATCCCTGCCTATCGTTTGCCCCGTGATATTATCAATGCCGAGTTTGATTCGTTGCGTAACTGCGGGGTGGAGATTGTACCCAATGTTACCATCGGCAAGGATAAGACCATTGCCGATCTGAAGGCGGAAGGGTTCAACGCCATTTTTGTTGCGGTTGGCGCCCATTTGAGCCGTAAGCTTGGCATCGATGGTGAAGAGCTGGACGGGGTTCTGCACGGGGTGGATTATCTGCGCCGGGTCAATCTCGGCGAGAACCTCAGCCTGGGCCGCAACGTAGTGGTTTGCGGCGGCGGCAATGTTGCCATTGACTGCGCCCGTACCGCTCTGCGTACCGGGTCCGACAAGGTGTTTATCCTCTATCGCCGCACCAAGGCAGAGATGCCTGCTTCCCAGGCTGAAGTGCATCACCTGGAGGAAGAGGGGGTCAAGATCGAGATGCTGGCCGCGCCGGTGCAGATCCATGGAGAGAACGGCAAGCTGACCAAGATTGAATGTATTCGCATGGAACTTGGCGAGTGCGACGCTTCCGGTCGTTGTCGGCCGGTGCCCAAGGAGGGGTCCAATTTCATGATTGAAGCCGATGCCATCATCCCGGCGATCAGCCAGGATATGGATCCCACCGTCAACAGCGGCGCTGATTTGGCCCTGGCCCGCTGGGGTACCTTCGAGGTGGATGAAATTACCATGCAGACATCGCAGGAAGGGGTTTTTGCCGGTGGTGATGCGGTTCTCGGGCCGCAAACCGTGGCCAAGGCGATCTTTCAGGCCAAGGAAGCCGCCGAGTCTATCATCCGTTATCTTGAAGGGCGTGATCTCAAGGAAGGGCGTGTGGTGGCAGCGGATTAAGCTTTTTCAGGCACATCGTTTTTTGCACACAAAAAATCCCGCCGGCGAATTGTCGGTGGGATTTTTTTTATGTGCTCATGCCCACCCTTTTACAGGTCGCAGCAATGCGCCATCACCTGATTGCGACCGTTATTCTTGGCAACGTAGAGTTGGTCGTCGGCAAATTTAAGCATCTCGTCGAGGCTGTAGGAACCGCCGCCGGTGGCGACGCCGATGCTGGTGGTAATGTGGATTGTCTTACCGCCGCCGATATCCACCGGTGTTGACTCGATCAGTTCTCTGATCTCCTCAAAGAGTTTCTCCACCTTGGCCGGTGAAACCGCCACCGCCAGGATACAAAATTCCTCGCCGCCCATTCTCGCCAGCAGGTCAGTTTCACGCATTCGTTCCGAAAGAAGATTGCCAAGATGCTTGAGGGTCCGGTCGCCGACATCATGACCATAGGTGTCGTTGACCTTTTTGAAAAAATCAATATCAAGCATCCCGCAGGCCAGGGTGAAGTTGCTGCGCACCGCGCCGGCAAACAGCTTGGCCCCGAATTCAAAAAAATAGCGGCGGTTATAGAGGCCGGTCAGGTAGTCCTTGATGGCAGCATCCTTGATGGCGTGAATATTGTAGAGCAGGTCAAGGCACTGGTTGATCCGGCAGTAGAACTCTTCGGTGAGAAAGGTCTGTTTGATCAGGAAGTCGTTGGCGCCGTATTTGATGAAGTTGGCGGCCATGATCTGATCGCCCTGGGAGGAGATGCCGATAATGGCCAGTTCCTCGCGTTTACGGGTCTGGCGAATGGTCTGGGTCAGTTGCAGTCCGTTCATTCCAGGCATGTTGTAATCGGTGACCAGGAGTTTGAGATCCGGGTGTTGGGTCAAAACGTCCAACGCCTTTTCGCCGGAGACAGCGGTAAATACCTGAAAACGGTGAACCTGTAAGAGATTGGTGATAACCGCCCGGAAAAACCCGGAGTCCTCAGCCACCAGGACCTTGGTCTGACTGTTGCGTTTCAGGCGCTGGACCATGGTGACCAGGTAGTCGGTGGCATTGGGATTGTCCTTGAGGACATAATCAACCACATTCCTGGACCAGACCATCTCACGTACGCCTTTACTCAGGTTGCCGGTAAAAACGATGGCCGGGATATTTTTGCTCATGACCAGGTCAATTATCTCGCCGTTGGGGGCGTCGGGAAGTTTAAGATCCAGAATCGCGCAGAAAAATTCCTCTCTCGTATCGTTGAGTAAAGCTTCTGTTTCCGCCAAGCTCTTGACCCATACAACTGCGAAATCGGCTTC
>JAQYVW010000148.1 GCA_030145325.1 Desulfurivibrionaceae bacterium | reverse complement strand
TCCGATGCACGATGGTGGCAAAATTGCTACCCCGGATGCGATATTAAGGCAACCAGGCAAGCTTGACGCCGATGAGTGGGCAATAATGAAACAACACAGTCAGCGGGGTGCGCGAATCCTGGAAGGATCAGATTCAGAACTGCTCCAATTAGCAGAGAGCATTGCCCTCAGCCATCACGAGAAATGGGACGGCTCCGGTTACCCGCACGGACTAAAAGGCACGGAAATCCCTATTTTCGGCCGCATCACCGCTATCGCCGATGTTTTTGACGCATTGACCTCGAAACGGCCTTACAAAGAACCATTCTCGCTTGAAAAATCTTTTGCCATTATAAAGGAAAGCAGAGGTAGCCATTTCGACCCGGAGGTTGTTGATGCCTTTTTCGCCATCATCGACGATATCATCAGAATTAAGCAGGAATACCAGAATAACTAACCCACCACTTATCCGAATGCATTACTACCGCATCTGACACCATTACTTTTTCAGGTATCCTTCATCCTTGACAAGTAACAGTTTGTCGAAGATAATTACCTGCTTTGACGTACAACTAAACCCAAAAACATCGAAAAATCACGGTGATATCATGAAAAAAACGCCAATCCGCCCCCAAGACTGCTTTAAACATTACACCCTTGACCAGGACAAGGTCTGCTCGCCGGTTGAAACCGTCGAACGGTTCAAGGCCCGCCTCAAAGAAGTTAATCTCGACATCCTGAAGGACGTTCGCCGTATTGATAATGGTCGGCTGGACATCCCGGTTTATTTCAGCGTTTGCGGCAAGGACGCTTTTGAAACCATAGGCAATAAAAAACAGATGGGCAAGGGCTGCACTCCGGAACAATCTCGGGCCAGCGCCTGCATGGAACTTGCAGAACGGTACAGCTTCTTCAGCTTCAAGAAGAACCCCGACAACTTCATCACCGACACTTACGCCAATCTCAAGGCAGCCGGGGAGCCATTGCTGCCTCTGGAAAAATTACTACAATCGGTACATGATGAGGTTACCAGCGTTGAAACCTTGGAAAAACTCATTGCCGACCTGCCCATACAGTGGGTCTGGGCCAGCAACCTTACCCGCGAGGAAGAGGTTCTGGTTCCCTTCAGCTGGTTCTACGCCATCAACGAATTTAACGGCCCTTCGGCCGGCAATACGTATGAGGAAGCGATTCTCCAAGGGGTCAGCGAAATTGTCGAGCGGCACGTCTGCGCGGTGGTAAACCATAATCATACCAAAACCCCGGCCATTGATCTGGACAGTGTCAAGGATCCGATCTCCATAGAGTTGATCGAAAAATTCCGCAAGAACGGTATCGAGGTCTACTTGAATGACTTCACCTTGGACACCGGCATCCCTACCGTTGCAGCCCTGGCCATAGACCCTTCCACCTTCCCGGAAACAAGCGAAATTGTTTATACCGCCGGCACCACCCCCGACCCCGAAAAAGCATTAATCAGAGCGCTTACTGAGGTGGCACAGCTGGCTGGTGACTTCAACAGCAAGGCAAACTATGTCGCCAGTGGGCTTCCTAAACCGCTCAGCATGGAAGAGGTTGTCTACCTCACCGAGGTGGACCAAACCGTAGCCATCGACGCCCTGCCCGACCTTGGCGACGACAATATGCTGATCGAAATCCAAAACTGCCTGGCGGCGCTCAAAAAAATCGACATGGAGGTACTGGTGGTCAATACCATGCATGATGACCTGCAAGTACCAACCATCTATACCATCGTCCCTGGGGCCCATTTTCGTGAACGGTCAATGATCAAGAACGTTGGCCTCTTTGCCGCCAAACTGGTTGCCGAGCGAACCACCGATCCCCAAGAGGCTTGGCAACGACTCACCGCCATGCAGGCCATCCTGCCTGAAGCCTACTACCTTGAGTTTTACCTGGGCAAGAACCTGCTCGACCAAGAGCAATACGATGAGGCATACACACGGCTGGAACATACCTTGACCCTCAATCCCGAAGAGGAAGACATTCCCTATATCTACTCCTACATGGGCAACTGCCTAAAAGATATGGGCAAGTATGATGAGGCAATCACTGTTCTTCACAAAGGTACCACCCTGGACGATGAACGGCCCGACCTCCATAACATGCTCGGCTTCTGCCACTACAAGAAGGAAAACTACGAGACCGCCATCGACCACTTCAACCGCGCCGTTGAACTGCATCCGGCCTCGGCCATCGACCACGCCAACCTTGGCGTCAACTACAGCAAGATAGGTAAGAACGAAGAGGCGATCAGCTCTTTCAGAATCGCCCTGGCAATGGATCCAACCATGGCTTTTGCCCGCGAACATCTCGAAAAACTTGCCCCAGGCGTCAATTAAATAAACAGGAGGGCGGGAAACACTTTGTTTCTCGCCCTCCGCAATTTCTCTCGTCCACGCTAAATCTCCCCCCGAGAAACAAATCTCCCGTCGAAAACACCTACTCACCATCTAATTACAGCAATTATTCCATACAATCCCAAGTAGAAAAGACTTCAACCGCTAAACAAGTTGCTAATAATAAAAAAAAGGCGTTGCCACCATCGCACATCGTGCAATAATTACAACGCCTTACCTAAACAAAACGGTTAAGCCAAAACACCCTAAGAACTATCTCAAAGCTGGCTTACATGCTTCATGGCCCTGATATAGACCTCACAATCTCCACACTGCTTCAGTTCTCCGTGCGCACAGGCCGTGCTGGCGCGTTGCCAGCAAGGAATGGTCTGATCCATATAGGCCGAACAATCAGCGCGAGTCTTTTCATCACACTTCCTGATTTCCCAACAAGGTGTAAGCTCCAACAACATCTTAATCCCGGGAATACTGATCCCCTTGTCATGGATCAAATCACGGATACAACGAATCCACTCGATGTCGTCATTGGAATAATAGCGTTTATTACCCTGCCGAGCAGGCTTAACCAACCCTTCTTCTTCATATATCCGCAATGTTCGCGGATGAACCGCCAAAAGCTTGGCAGCTACGCTGATGGGATAAATTGCCTCTTTATTATCAATACCCATTAATCATTACCATGAAAACAAATTCAATTACCCGGAAGGGACCATC
>JAQYVW010000147.1 GCA_030145325.1 Desulfurivibrionaceae bacterium | reverse complement strand
ACGTCACGGCGCAGGCGGTGCGTGAGAGCGGGGCGGCGATGGGCATTGCCTGGGACGGTGATTTCGACCGTTGTTTTCTTTTCGATGAAGAGGGCAACTTTATCGAAGGCTATTACATGGTGGGGCTGCTGGCCCAGGCTATTCTGGTGAAGAACCCCGGAGCCAAGATCATCCACGACCCACGTCTGGTATGGAACACCGTTGAGCTGGTGGAAAAGGCGGGTGGCCAGCCAGTGATGAGCAAGACCGGTCACGCGTTCATCAAGGAGCGGATGCGCAAGGAAGACGCGGTTTACGGCGGTGAGATGAGTGCTCACCATTACTTCCGTGATTTTGCCTACTGCGATTCAGGGATGATCCCCTGGTTGCTGGTGGCCGAGATTTTATCTGTCAGCGGTCGCAAGCTTTCCGAACTGGTTCGCGATATGCAGGCGGCCTACCCGGTGAGTGGCGAGATCAACAGCCGGGTGGCTGACCCGGATGCGGTGATCGCCAAGGTGGAAGCTTTCTACCAAGACACCCAGGGAGAAAAAGATTACACAGACGGCCTGAGCTTCACCGCCGATACCTTCCGCTTCAATATTCGTAAATCCAATACCGAGCCGGTGCTGCGGTTGAACGTCGAAACCCGCGGCGACTGGCAATTAATGGAAGAGAAGAGAGATGAGTTGCTGGGGATAATTCGGGGTTAGCTCCTCCTTGACGATACACCGTATTTGGAATAAATATGTTCGTTTGCTGACACGCGCATGGTTGATACCGACGCAGACAAATTCTTCTCCCTGCAATCTCTGTGGAGACAAGGACAAAAATAAGGAAAAAACATGGCCTCAGATAAGATTATCTACACCGAAGTTGATGAAGCACCCGCTCTGGCGACTTACTCCCTGCTACCGATCTTGCAGGCATATACCAAGGGGTCCGGCATTGCCATTGAGTCCTGGGACATCTCCCTTGCCGGCAGGATTATCGCCAACTTCCCCGACAACCTCACCGAGGGTCAGAAGATCCCTGATTATCTGAGCCAGTTGGGTGAGCTCACCCAGTTGCCGGCGACCAATATCATCAAGTTGCCCAATATCAGCGCTTCCATCCCGCAGTTGAAAGGGGCGATCAATGAGTTGCAGGAACAGGGTTATAATATCCCTGCTTATCCCGATACGCCGCAAACCGAGGCGGAAAAAGAAGTGTACGCCCGCTATGCCAAGGTGCTGGGCAGCGCCGTGAACCCGGTTTTGCGGGAAGGAAACTCCGACCGGCGGGCGGCTGCCTCGGTGAAGCAGTTCGGGCAGAAGAATCCGCACCGGTTGATGAAGGCGTGGCCGGATGGCTCCAAGTCGCGGGTGGCGCATATGACCGGTGGCGACTTTTACGGTAGTGAGAAATCCGTCACCGTTCAAGAAGCTTGCGAGGTGCGGATCGAGTTTGTCTCCGGGGCTGGCGATACAACAGTTCTCAAAGAGAAGACGCCTCTGCTGGCGGGCGAAGTTGTCGATGCCTCGGTGATGAATGTCCGTGCCTTGCGGGCTTTTTATGCGGAGCAGATTGCGGCGGCCAGGAAGGATAATGTCTTGTTGTCGCTGCATCTCAAGGCGACGATGATGAAGGTCTCCGACCCGATCATGTTCGGCCATTGCGTGTCGGTTTTTTATGAAGATGTCTTTGCCAAGCACGCGGCGGTGATCAAGGAGTTGGGGGTGAATGTCAACAACGGCCTGGGTGACCTGTACGCCAAGATCGAGACCCTGCCGGAGGCGCAACGGGCTGAGATCCAGGCGGACATCATGGCGATGTATGAAAAGAATTGCCAGCTGGCCATGGTGGACTCCAGCAAGGGGATCACCAACCTGCATGTTCCCAACAATGTGATTGTGGATGCCTCCATGCCGGTGGTGATCCGCGACGGTGGCCGGATGTGGGGGGCTGATGACGCCCTGCACGACACCATCGCCATGGTCCCGGACCGTTGCTACGCCACCATCTATCAGGAAACGGTTGCAGATTGCAAACAGCACGGTGCTTTTGACCCGGCCACCATGGGCAGTGTGGCCAATGTCGGCTTGATGGCGCAGAAAGCCGAGGAATACGGCTCCCACGACAAGACCTTCGAAGCGCCGGGTACCGGCGTGATCCGGATTGTTGACCAGGCCGGTACGATCTTGCTTGAGCAGCCGGTGGAGGCGGGTGATATCTTTCGCGGCTGTCAGACCAAGGACGCGCCGATTCAGGACTGGGTGAAGCTTGCCGTCAACCGCGCCAGGGCCACCAACACTCCGGCTATCTTCTGGCTGGATAAGAACCGTGGCCATGACGCCGCTCTGATCGCCAAGGTCGAACAATATCTGCCCAATCATGACACTGCCGGCCTTGAGATCAAGATCATGCAGCCGGATGATGCGATTCGCTTTTCATTGGCCCGGGTTAGAAAGGGTGAAGATACCATTTCGGTTACCGGTAATGTCTTGCGCGATTATCTCACCGACCTCTTTCCGATTTTGGAGCTTGGCACCAGCGCCAAGATGCTCTCCATCGTACCGCTGATGAAGGGCGGCGGCCTGTTTGAGACCGGAGCCGGTGGCTCGGCCCCCAAGCATGTGGAGCAGTTTTTGAAGGAAGGGCATCTCCGCTGGGACTCTCTGGGCGAATTTTGCGCGCTAGTGCCGTCTTTTGAGCATCTCTATGCCAGCTCTAAAAACGAGAAGGCGAAAATCTTTGCCGAGACCCTTGATCAGGCCATCGGCCAGATCCTCGAAAACCAGAAATCACCGTCCCGTAAGGTGGGCGAGTTGGATACCAGGGGCAGCCATTTTTATCTGGCTCTGTACTGGGCGCAGGCTCTGGCCGGGCAGAGCGAAGATTCTGAGATGCAGGCCCGCTTTGCCAAGGTAGCTACAGAGCTAGCCGCAAACGAGGCCAAGATTGTTAATGAGTTGAATGACTCCCAGGGGGGTGCCATGGATATTGGTGGTTATTTCTGCCCGGACCGGCAAAAAGCCTCCTGCGCCATGCGACCCAGTGCAATCTTTAACGCGATAGTTGATTCCATTTCAGGATAATCTGGGTTTCGTACTGTTTTACTGAGAACTGTGTGACCATT
>JAQYVW010000146.1 GCA_030145325.1 Desulfurivibrionaceae bacterium | reverse complement strand
TCCGATCATGACCGATGCTGATATGGCCATGAAGATGGACCCTGAGTATCGCAAGATATCTGAACGTTTTTTCAAAGACCAGGCATACTTCTCCGACGTTTTTGCGCGCGCATGGTTCAAACTGACCCACCGCGACATGGGGCCAAAGGCGCGGTACCTGGGCCCTGATGTCCCGCAGGAAGAGCTGATCTGGCAAGACCCTGTGCCGATGGGGAGCACCAGCTACGATGTTCAGGCCGTGAAGGCCAGGATTGCCGCCAGCGGTCTCAGCGTCAGCGAAATGGTCTCTACCGCCTGGGACAGCGCCAGAACCTTCCGTGGTTCCGATATGCGGGGCGGTGCCAACGGCGCGCGGATCCGCCTGGCCCCACAGAAGGATTGGCAAGGCAACGAGCCCAAGCGTCTGGCCAAGGCACTGGCTGTTCTTGAACCTATTGCCGCCGAGAGCGGCGCCAGCGTGGCAGATGTGATCGTTTTGGCCGGTAATGTCGGTATCGAGCAGGCGGCCAAGGCCGCGGGCTTTGCTATTAACGCTCCCTTTTCACCCGGTCGCGGGGATGCCACGGATGCGATCACTGATGTGGATTCCTTCAAGCTGCTGGAACCCCTCCATGATGGGTATCGCAACTGGCTGAAGAAGGACTACGTCGTCAGCGCTGAAGAGATGCTGCTCGACCGCACGCAACTGATGGGGTTGACCGCCCATGAGATGACGGTACTGGTTGGTGGCATGCGCGTGCTCGGCACCAATCATGATGGCAGCAAACACGGTGTATTCACCGAAGATGAAGGCGCTCTCTCCAACGACTTCTTCGTGAACCTGACCGACATGGGGTACACGTGGAAGCCAGTCGGCAACAACCTGTATGAGATCTGCGATCGCGAGACGGATAAGGTCAAGTGGACGGCGACACGGGTTGATCTGGTCTTCGGTTCCAACTCGATCCTTCGTGCCTATGCCGAAGTCTATGCCCAGGATGACAACAAGGAGAAGTTCGTGCAGGACTTCGTGGCAGCATGGACCAAGGTTATGAACGCCGACCGTTTCGATCTGGTCTGAATCTCTTACATTTCCCTGCGCCGCCAATACTTGCGGCGTGGGGAAATATAGTGAAGACCGGGGTCGGACCGAGTTAACTCCCTTAAATAATGTAATAAAGGTAAAAAAAGCGGCCATGGATAACCCTTGGAAGGCCGGCTTTGCACCCAAAAGTGAACCGCTAAGAACATGCTGAGAGCAAACCGAGCAACAGAGATCGTTAACAAAAAAGAACTTTCATGGGGCGCCAGAAGTTCAATATTGGTGTTTGTCGTAAGTTTTTTGTCGATACTGTTGCCATCCCTCTTCTTAGCCGGATCTTCTTTAAACGTATCAACACAATATTTTATCGCTGAAGCTCTCCTGCCAATTCCTTTCTTTGCTTTTTTCTATTATTGGTTCCGTAAAAAGAACATACAGAAAAAGGAAATTGGCCTCTGCCTTCCTGACGCCAATATCCTGTTGGTCACCCTCGTTGCCATTCTGGTTGCGGCCATATTTAAAGGTGCTGATTTTGTCCTGTTCTTTGGCTCTCTCTCAGAATTTGATTGGAGCAGACTTTCCATAGTTGACGGACCATTATTCGCGGTTTCGTACGGAATCGGCAGAGTCGTGGTTACCCCGTTGATGGAAGAGTTCGTTCATAGAGGAGTTATCTACGGCTACTTGCGCAGTAAGTTGGGCTGGCGGCTTGGGCTTGTTTTACAGGCCGTCATATTCACCCTTGTTCATCCCAATGTTTACCAGGGTAATTTTACCATCATCCTTTTTTATTTCGCTTTCGGTCTCGGCTTTGGCGGTCTCTACCAGTACTATCGGAGTTTGTATCCAGCTGTTGGCTGCCACGGCGCCTTAAACTACTTTGATGCAACTATTCAGGTTTTTTGAAAAAGGTTACGGGTCTGGATTGTGGGAATGCGTTAATCTGTGCCAAGTAACAATACGGTTACTCGCGCCCCAGTTATTTGTGTGTCAGAATCCGGGCATTGTGCCAATCTAAGGATGAATCATGTTGATCGCGAAATTCCTCCCATCACGAATCTTTTCTTCACAGGCGGGAAAGCCCTCGGTGTTGATTGGAGCGGCGATCTTTTGCCTCCTCTTCTCCTTTATAGCACCAATGGCCCAAGCGTCCGAGCCGGAACAGCTGACCGTGGCGCTGACCGGCAAATATCCTCCCTTTAGTTTTTATGACCAGAACGGCGAGCTGACCGGTTTTGACGTCGATGTTTCCCGGGGGGTGGCGCGGGAGCTGGGAGTGGAGCTCAAGATCGTTGCCACCGAATGGGACGGCATCCTGGCCGGGCTCTTGGCCGGCAAGTTCGACGCCATCATCGGCTCAATGGCGATCACCGCTGAGCGTGAGAAACAGGTAGACTTTTCCCGCCCCTACTACGTCTCTGGGGCCCAACTCTTTGTCAACGCTGAAAACGGCTCTGAAGTCGGCAGCATTAACAACATGGCCGGTCGTCGTGTCGGGGCGGTGCTGGGTGAGACTTTTGAACACTACCTGATCGAGAAACATCCGGAGATCGAAGTAGTCACCTACAAGAGCACTGTGGATATCTATCAGGATATGCTCAATGGTCGTTTGGACGGCTTCGTAACCGATCGGCTTGTGGGCGGCTATCAGATTAAATCGGCGGAGATGCCCTTCCGGCCCGCTGGCCCTCTGCTCTATCGGGAACAGATGGGCATTCCTCTGGCTCAGGGCCACCCTGTATTACTTTCCCGCATCAACAAGGCGCTGGACGTTTTGGAAAATTCCGGTTTCATGGCTGACCTACAGCGCAAGTGGTTCGGCCCAGCAGCTGCCGATAACGCTGCAGTACGCTCCGGCGAGATGAGCAACCGGACAATGGCCCTGATGCTGGTTAAAGGTTTCGGGGTTACCATCGGTATCGCCTTTCTCTCTCTGCTCTGTGGTTTTCTGCTGGCGGTGCCGGCCGGGGTGGTTTTACACGGCAAATCCTCGCCACTGCTGCTGATCGTCCGCACCATGGTTGATTTCGTTCGCGGCACGCCGGTGCTGATCCAACTCTTCTTCGTCTACTTCGGGGCGCCCCAGATCGGCCTCACCATCTCGCCAATAACCTCGGCAATCATT
>JAQYVW010000064.1 GCA_030145325.1 Desulfurivibrionaceae bacterium | reverse complement strand
AGTGCCCGTCCATAAACGGTCTTTTTGCCGTATCTCTGCGTCATGCTCAAAAAATAATGCTCGGAATATCAAATATATGCCTGTGCTTATTTTTTGAGCAGTCCTTGATCTACGACAAAAATCCTCATTTATGGACAGACACTAGGTAATATCAAGAAGAGGAGGAGGAACCAACAGGATACGCAGCGGCTGGCCTTAATGGTTTATTCTTAACATCGCTTTTTCATAGGCGATTCGGGTTTGTGGGTTGAAACAAACCAAGATAATTTTTACCAGTTCCAGGTTCGAGTCTAAGGCCGCCCTGATTTCACGGATGGCGATTTCGGCCGCCTGCTCGCGAGGAAAATCGTAGACGCCGGTGCTGACTGCCGGGAAGGCGATGGTTGTGAGCCGGTTTTCCTTGGCCAGCCGGAAACAATTACGGTAACAGTTGGCCAACAATTCAGCCTCGTTATGGTTACCACCGCGCCAGATCGGACCGACGGTATGAATCACATAGCGAGCAGGGAGCCGATAGCCCTTGCTGATTTCGGCCTCGCCGGTGGAGCATCCGTACAGGGTCCGGCAGTGGGCCAACAGTTCCGGACCTGCTGCGCTATGGATCGCCCCGTCCACCCCGCCACCACCCAGCAAGGAGTTGTTGGCGGCGTTGACGATGGCATCCACCGCCAAAACAGTGATATCCCCTTCCACCAATTCGATTTTATCCACCAACCTTCCACGCATAGGGCAACTCCTCTTGATAGACCGCAGCCCGGGCCCGGGCCGATGACTTCAGCACCCCCACCGGATCAACGTAATCATAGACCTTGGGCTGTTTATCGGCGGCGGCCGGGCGAAGGATACGGCCCACCACCTGGAGCAGGCGACCGCTAAACTTGATCGGGGTGGTGAGGAAAAGGGTGGAAAGACCCGGACAATCAAAGCCCTCGCCGATGAGCTGGATGGTTGAGATCAATACCCGCACCCGTCCCTCACGGACATCATCAACGATGGCGGTGCGCTTATCCTTAGCCAAGGCACCGGTAAGTACCGAGGCGGTGATACGGTTTTCGGCCAAGATCTCGGCCAGTAGTTGGCAATGGGAAACCCGGTCACTCACCACCAGCAAGGTGCCGCTGTCATTCTTTGTTTCAGCGATGATGTCGGTGGCGATCTGTTCATTGCGCTGCTGATTATGGGTGAGTTCGGTCATTAGATCTTGATAGTTGCCCCGATATGAGAAGGTAAAACCTGTTTGGCGCTGGACAAAGAGCGGTTTCAGCACCGCGCCAGTGGCATGGAGATGTTGCTTGCTGACCCGGTGGGCAGGCGCACCCAGATAAAAAGTGATCAGCTTGGTCAATCCATCGCGGCGGAAGGCAGTGGCGGAAAGGCCCAACGAATAACGGCAGGCAAAGGCAGTGACCACATCGGTGAACAAGGAGGCAGGAACCCGATGGCATTCATCAACGCAGAGTTGACCGAACAGGGGCTTCAGTTCATCAAGGTGCTTCTTGGCTGAGTTGACGATGGCCACCGTCACCAACCCCGGCTCATTATGCCCGTCGCCGACCAACCCGGCCTTGATACCGAGAAAGGTTTCGATGCGCTCCGCCCATTGGTGCAGCAATTCCTTGGTATGAACCAGGATCAAGGTGGGTTGCTTACGAGCGGCGATTACGGCCAGGGCGATGACGGTTTTACCCGCACCCGTCCCCGCCTCCAAGACCCCGAATTCTCGCTGCAAAATATCGGTCACCGCTTTTTCCTGATAGGGCCGCAACTCCCCCTGAAAATGCAGGTCAAGATCCTCTTTTTCCACCCGCTGATCGATTATCTCCGGCATTTCGCCGTTGAGCTGTTGGCAAAGAAGGATCGCCTGCTTGGCGTACCCTCGCGGGAAACGGAACCCGGATTTGAGATCCTTAAAGAAATAAAGATTGGGCTTAATCCGTTTCCCCACCCAGCGCCCATACTTCTGAGCATCCTGATACTTTGGATTGGCAACGGTTAACTCTTTTTTAAGGGCCGCAATCAAGGTGGCTGATGCGCCGCACAAGCACGCATCGGCAGTGACGGTTATGGATGTGGCAACAACGCTGGCTGATTGGGATTCAGGCATGGCTAGATTCTCACGGCAATTTCCAGAAATTCAAGGCTCTTCTAGAAGCTAGAGGTTTACTGTGACTCCGTCAAGGGATTTTGCCAAACCTTTCGGGTGATTATCCTATCATTTGCGTCGTTTGGCCCGGGCGGTGGCGGGAGCCGACCAAGGATCATCTGGCCAATGGTGTTTGGGGTAGCGCCCCATCAACTCCTTTTTAACCTCCGGGTAGGTGCGGTCCCAAAAACCGCGCAGATCTTGAGTCACCTGCATGGGCCGTTGGGCCGGAGAAAGCAGGTGGAGTAGGACCTTCACCTCACCGTGGCAGATGGTGGGGGTATCGGCCAGTCCGAACAGTTCCTGGAGCCTTACCGCCAGCACTGGTGGTTCGCCAGGTTTATACTGCAATCGCACCCGCGAGCCGCTGGGAACTTGCAGATGGGTGGGGGCATTTGCTTCCAGTTGTTGTTGCCGAGGCCAGTCCAGCCGAGAGGTGATGATTTCGGTGAGGTTGAGCTGCTTTAGTTGTTCTCGGCGGCTGATCCGATCAAGCCAGGGGGCGAGCCAATCCTCTAAGGTGGCGAGGAGGGTCTGATCACTTAAATCAGGCCAATTGTCATCAGGTCGCCAATCTCGGAGGGAAAGGATTCGCCCTTGTAGCTCACGGGCCGAATTGTTCCAAGGCAGGCAGTCAATGCCCATGGCACAGATCCCGACCAGCATGGCGGCACGAATTTTTGCCGGGTCTGCCTTGCCCAAAAATGTTTCACTAAGAGTCAAGCTACCCAGAGTGCGGCAGTTGGTCATTACCACCGCCTGTTTTTTTGCGTCCCAGCGGATAACTTCCCCCGGCTGGATACGATGCTGGTGGAACTCTTCGATCTCACTTGCCGCCAGCGGTGCCGCAAGATAGATCCGACCTTCGCTGATCCCGGCATCCAGCTGAGGGGCCACCAGCCAAGGAGCGCGGCAGAGGGGATCATGGTCACGCAGCTTGGCGGCGCGGCCATTGGCAAGGAGATAGGTGGGATTGTTTTTGGCTCGCTGACCACCGATCCGATCAGGATAGGCCAGGGAGAGGAGGGCACCAGCACTGATTTCGCCCACGTTTTTATTCCTTTTCGGCAACATTCGTTGCCATTGCGCTGCGGCCTGCAAAACACGCCGACAGAGATCCGGGTCGCCGCCCAGAGAGCGAACCGGGGCCGGGCCGTCGGTCTGAAAAACATGCAAGAGCCGGAGTCGATCCTCAAGCTCAGCGGTAGCACTATTTTTAAGGGGATCTCGCTCGGAAAGAAGCGCCGCCAGACGGCAGGCAAGATCGCTGCCCCCCCTTTTGCCGGCGGCCACCAGCATATGGGCAAGGCGGGGGTGAAGGGGGAGGCTGGCCATTTCCTTACCGATAGCAGTAATATTGCCCCATTGATCCAGAGCCTCTAAATCAGTAAGAATGGTTCGGGCCTGGGCAAGAGCGCCGGAGGGCGGCGGGTCTGGCCAACGCAGGGCGGTAGGGTCGTTAACTCCCCATTGGGCCAGTTGCAGGGCCAGCGGGGTGAGGTCGGCTTCGAAGATCTCCGGGGCCAGATGCGCCACCAACCCCTGCTGGGTATGTCGGCTCCAAAGCCGGTAGCACACGCCAGGGCCGGTACGCCCAGCCCGCCCGGCCCGCTGGTCTGCCGAGGCTTGCGAGGTGCGCACGGTCTGTAAGCGGCTCAAACCAGAGTTGGCATCGAAATGCGGTCGCCGCGCCCAGCCACTGTCAACCACGGTACTGATGCCGTCGATGGTGAGACTGGTTTCGGCAATGGAGGTGGCCAGCACCACCCGTCGCCCACCATGGGGATCGGGTTGGATCGCTACATTTTGCGCCTTTAGCGGCAGATCACCGTAAAGGGGGCAGATAAGCAGCCCCTTTTCCTTGGCAAGGGTGGCGAGATTGCCGGCTACTCTTCTAATTTCCCCACCCCCCGGCAGAAAAACCAGGATATCGCCTTCCTGCTCGTCTATGGCCTGCTTAATACCGGTAACCGCCAGTTTAACGATATTCTTCTCGGTATCACGGGCAAGATAATGAATCTCCACCGGAAAGGATTGCCCCTCACCGTTGATCTGCTTTGCCTCCGGCAACAATCTGGTTAATCGCGCAACATCCAAAGTCGCTGACATCACCAAGATACGGAGATCATCACGCAAGCCTTCCTGCACATCAAGACAGAGGGCAAGGCCCAAGTCGGCGTGGAGGCTACGTTCGTGAAACTCATCGAAGATCACCAGCCCCACCCCGGTAAGCTCGGGATCGCTCTGCAGGCGGCGGGTTAGAATCCCCTCGGTGACCACTTCGATACGGGTCGTTTGGGATATTTTACTGTCGAAACGAACCCGGTAACCGATTGTTTCGCCGACCTTTTCGTGGCGCAAAGAGGCCATTCGGGAGGCGGCGGCACGGGTGGCCAACCGGCGTGGTTCTAGAATCAGGATTTTTTTATGCGCGAGCCAGGGAACATCGAGAAGGGCGGGGGGGATGCCGGTGGTTTTGCCAGAACCGGGCGGGGCGGAAAGGATCACACAATTTTGGCAGGCCAGGGCAGCGAGCAGTTCCGGCATCACCCCGGTGATGGGTAATTCGTTCATGGAGCGCTGGCGTCCTCTTCACCATCCACACTCTGGGCCATACTGAGCAGCTGTTTCTTTAGGATAGCAACCTCGCCAAGCAACTTGTCCAGTTGTTGCTGCTGCTCATAAACGACCTGGTTCAACTCCTCGATGGTTTGATCCTGAAACATTACCTTGGTCTCAAGCTCGGTTAAGCGCTCTTCCATAGCTATTCTCGTTTGGGTTATTATAGGTATCAAACAACGACACAACCTCTGACAAACGCAAAAAGGGCGCGGGTTCCAGCGGAACCGACGCCCTTCTGCAACAGCAACTGCGAAATTGGCTCAGCCCAGCTCGTTGGCGTTCACCGATGAATCATAAAAGGCGGTGATATCGTCCTGGTTGTCCGACTCCATGATCGCCATGGCGGTGCGGGGATGCTGGTTGAGCACGCCGGTGACCATATAGGGAATGAAGTAGCCCCAGTCAATCTTCTTCCGCCAAGGCAGAATCTGATCCTCAATCACCTTGATCAATGGGCGCACCTTGAACTTGGGATTCTTGAGAAAGGAGAGTAACAACTCAACCGGGCAGTTGCCAGCGCCACGACCGATGCCGTAGAGGGTTGCGTCCAGGTAGTTGATTCCAGCAATCACCGAGGTGATGGTGTTGGCAAAAGCCAGCTGCTGGTTGTTGTGAGCATGGATGCCGATGGTCTTGCCGGGCAGGCTATCCATGTATTTCTTGGCCAGGGTCTCGATGTCTTCCTGATAGAAACCACCGAAACTGTCCACTAGATAGATCACCGGCACCCGGCTGTTGGCCAGATCGCCCAAAGCTTCATCCAACTCGCGAATCCCCACCGTGGAAACGGCCATCAGGTTGATGGTGGTCTCATAACCCTTATCCATGCAATGATGGGCGAGATCAATGGCCGCATCAACTTGGTGGACATAGCAAGCGACCCGGATCATATCCAAGGAACTTTCGGACTTGGGGAGGATATCTTCATAATCGATACGCCCGATATCAGCCATGGCCGAGAATTTTATTTTTTTCTCCGAGTCACCGATGATCCGCTGCAAATCCGCTTCGGCGCAGAACTTCCAGGGGCCAACCTCATCACGCGAGAAACTCTTCTCCGAACTCAGATAACCGATTTCCATATAATCAACCCCGGCCTCGGTGAGGGCCTGATACACCTCGCGGACAAAGTCATCATCGAACTGCCATTTATTCATCAAGCCACCGTCGCGGACGGTGCAGTCAATCACTTTGATTTCTGGTCTGAACATGCTTTTTCTCCTCGCCTATTGCAAATATTGCTTACCCGCTCAGCCTAAGCCAGGGTGCTGGGCTGAAACGTAAAAAATTCCGACAGACAGAACCCGCGATTATAAATGATCTTGCCCGGCAAGGCAACGGCCAATGAAGGAACGGACATTTTCGGCGACTTCCAAGGTGTTTTGCTCTGCCAACGCTTGCTGGCCAAACAGGGCCGTGCTCACCCCGACGCCCTTGGCCCCGGCAGCAAAATAATCACCGAGATTCTCAAAAGTTACCCCACCCACCGCCACCAACGGCACTTCATCAAAGGGGCCGAGCAAGGCGCGGATGTAGGCGGGGCCACCCATGGCCCCGCAGGGGAAAACCTTAATCATCTCCGCGCCCGCCTGCCAGGCCGCGTAGACCTCACTGGGGGTGAGCGCCCCCACCACCACTGGGAGATGTTGGGACTTGGCAAATTTGAGCACTTCTAAATCAAGATTGGGGGTGACCATAAACATCGCCCCGGCCGCCACCGCCCGTTTCGCCTCGGCAAGATTGCGAATGGTGCCCATCCCCAGCAGCTTTCCCTCTGGCACCAAGGATCGGGAGGCGGCGACAATCTCTTCCGCCCCAGGGGTGTTGATAGTCACTTCAAGGGCTTGGAGGCCAGCACCGAAGGCGGCAGGCATTAATTCGCTGAAAAAATCCGCTGCAATCCCACGCAAGATCCCGATCACCGGCACATCCAGTTGCATCTGTTATCCCCACAAATTATTGATTCAGGTTGCATCACAAAGGGTGTAACGGGTTCCCTTGCCGGTGCCATGCTTGACCAGCTCCCCTTGCTCCACCAGCTGGCGCAGACGAACCTTGATGGTGTTCCGATTAGCGCCGGTGGCATCCTGAATGAGCTTGTTGGTGGTCTGCCCCTCACGGCGCAGATGATCAATGATTTTTTGTTCCAGACTATGCCGACTGGTGGCTTGTCGCGCCCCGCTTACGACCAGACGAGCATGTTCCGTTTGCCCAAGCAGCACTTTAAAAAAAGCAAGCAACCAGACCTCGGCAATGGTGTTATCACTGCCCAAGCGATCCAACCCCTTCATCAAGCCATGATCGTAAACATCCTTCTGCTCCTCGATAACCGCAGGCAAGGCATAGTAACGGATAAAGCCATAACCGTTTTTGACCAAGAGCAGCAAGGCCATGAGCCGTGACAAGCGCTGGTTGTCCTCGGCAAAGGGGTGAATAAAGAGAAAACGCAGCACAAAAATGGCCACCACCAGCAAGGGATGAAGTTGACCTTGATTAATGGCATCTTCTGCCCAGGCAATCAATTGGCGCATTTGTTTGCCAATCTCGTCGCCGTTGCCATCTCTATATTCTCCCCGTCTCTCCCCTGCTCCGGCCGTGGCCAAAACCCTGTGTAGCTGCTTGATGTGATACTCGGTAAACGGAATTGAAGCGCTTGAAGCCGTGAGCAATCGCAAGACCTTGGCGTGACCGGAAACATTATCGGTAAGGCCAACTTGGGCAAGGGAGAGGTCGCCGGCAAGGAGAGCGGCAGCCTGTTGATCGCTGAGCACTCCACCAGACAAACGAATACCGGCAGCAACTCCCTTGGTGATGGCGTGCTTTTCAATTTCACGGAGCCGTTCCGAGGGCAGATTAGCCAAGGCAGGCCAACCGCCCTTAAATTCATCAATGGCCGCCACCAAGCGCAGGATTTCCGGGGTGATAATAAAACTCGGAGCATCAATATAAGTAGTCATAATTTGTCTATCTACCTGAACAACCCTGAAAAAGAAAGGGTAAATATGGGTATCGTGCAGAAAAACCGAGTTTACTAGCTTGCCCTAGGAGAAAGCCAAGATCATAAAATAACATTTTTCAACCACGGTATCGCCGTAACAAAATGGCAGAACAACCACGATTATGCTAAGCTGCCGCCCTACAATCACCAAGCTGCAAATATTGAGACTTTAGATACAAACAAGAGGGAAGGATGGCATCGGTGTTAATAGGGGCAATGCTCCGTTTTTTTATCCCCGGCGGAGTATTATGGCTGGGCGCGGTTTTATCTGTGCAACATGGCTGGAACAACAACCTCCCCCCATCCGTCCTTAACCTGGCCCCCTCCATCGTTGCATGCGGCGGCATCTTGCTTGGCTGGCGCTTTAATCGCAGCAAGCTTATCTTTGCCTTACTGGCCTTGTTCACCGTGGAACGGTTAATGACCCTGCCGCTGGGAGCTGGCCACACCATCATCGTCAAGACGGCAGGGGTGTTACTGCCCCTCAATTTCGCCTACTACGCCTTGATGAGTGAACGGGGCTTCGTCACCTGGCGCGGCCTCTTCCGCCTGATCATCTTTGGACTTCAGCCTTTTATCATCATCGCCATGCTCCTTTGGCGCCCAGACTCCTTAAAACTCATTCTCAATGCCCAGCTATTTAAAATCCCCTTCAGCATCCCCTTGCCGTTAACCGATCCCATGCTCTGTGCCTTCAGCATCAGCTTTCTATTGATTCTTCTGGCCTATGTGCAGCGGCGCAGCCCCATGGAAAACGCTTTTTTATGGGCAGGCGCTACGGTATTTATGGCTCTGGCCACCACCCAATCCCCGGTTGCCGTCTCTCTTTTCCTCACCACTGGCGGCCTGGTGCTGATTATCGGCGTCATCGAAACCGCCCACACCATGGCCTTTCGCGACGAACTAACCGGCTTGCCCGGTCGTCGCGCCTTGGAAGAAGCGTTACTGAAGCTGGGGGGGCGCTATAGCGTGGCCATGGTTGACATCGATTTCTTTAAAAAATTTAACGACACCTACGGTCATGATGTCGGAGATCAGGTTTTGCGAATGGTGGCCGGAAAAATGGGGCAGGTCGGGGGCGGCGGCAAAGCCTTTCGTTATGGCGGCGAGGAGTTCACCGTCCTCTTTAACGGCAAGGAGCCCGAAGAAGCAGTCCCCCATCTCGAACGACTGCGGAAAACCATCGAAAGCAGCGGCTTTGCCCTGCGCGACAACAAACGTCCCCGCAAAGGACAAAAAAAACGAGGAAAAAGCAGTGCTGGCCGCAAGGTGTCGGTTACGGTGAGCATGGGCGTTGCCGGTCGCCCCACGGCCCGCAAAGCCAAGCCACAAGAGGCGATCAAGGCGGCTGACAAGGCCCTATACAAGGCCAAAAACGATGGCCGCAACCGGGTGGTTGCCCAATAGCGGCAAACAGACCCCAAAAGAGATATCTATCCCTTGCTTTTTCCAACCTTCGTGCTATTTTTTGCCAATTACATTCCACACCTTACGGCAGATGCTGCCGCCAGGTGTCTTCCCGTAAAATCAAGAGGTTTTAAACATGGCTAACGACGAACCAAACAAAATCATCTACTCGATGATTAAGGTCAGCAAATTTTACGATAAAAAGCCGATCTTAAAAGATATCAGCCTTTCCTATTTCTACGGCGCCAAGATCGGCGTCCTGGGCCTTAACGGCTCGGGCAAAAGTTCGCTGCTCAAGATTCTCGCCGGAGTCGACCAAGAGTATAACGGCAAAATCACTCTGTCCCAAGGTTTCACGGTGGGCTATCTCGAGCAGGAACCTGATCTTGACGAAAGCCTAACGGTGCGCCAGATCGTTGAGGAGGGTGTGCAGGAGACCGTGGATCTGCTTGCCGAGTTTGAAGCAATCAACATGAAATTTGCCGAACCCATGTCCGACGACGAGATGGACAAGCTAATCAAACGCCAGGGCGAGGTGCAAGACAAGCTTGATGCCCTTGACGCCTGGAACCTGGACAGTCGGCTGGAAATGGCCATGGATGCCCTGCGCTGCCCGGAAGGTGATGCCCAGATCAAGGTCCTCTCCGGCGGCGAGAAAAGACGGGTCGCCCTTTGCCGTTTGTTGCTCAAGGAACCCGACATCCTCCTGCTTGACGAGCCCACCAACCATCTGGACGCTGAAACCGTGGCCTGGCTTGAGCACCACCTGCAACGTTACGCTGGTACGGTCATTGCCGTCACCCATGATCGTTACTTCCTTGATAACGTCGCTGGTTGGATCTTGGAACTAGATCGCGGCCAAGGTATCCCTTGGAAGGGCAATTACTCTTCCTGGCTTGAGCAGAAGGAAAAACGACTCCAGAATCAGGAAAAACAGGAAACCGACCGCCGCAAAACCTTACAGCGCGAGCTTGAGTGGATCAGGATGTCACCCAAGGGTCGCCATGCCAAGTCCAAGGCCAGGATTACCGCCTATGAAAAACTGCTCACAGAAGAGAGTGAGAAGAACGCCCAAGATCTGGAAATCTTTATCCCGCCCGGCCCCCGCCTGGGCAACGTGGTCATCGAAGCCAAGGAGGTTCGCAAAGGTTTCGGCGACCGGCTGCTGGTTGAAGATATGACCTTCAGTCTTCCCCCCGGCGGCATCGTCGGCGTCATCGGCCCCAACGGCGCTGGCAAGACCACCCTCTTCAAGATGATCACCAACCAGGAACAGGCTGACGAAGGTACCTTCCGTACCGGCGAAACCGTAGTACTGGCCCACGTTGACCAGAGCCGTGATTCACTGGATCCGGAAAAGACCATCTGGGAAACCATCTCCGACGGACAGGACGTCATTCAACTTGGCAACCGCGAGGTAAATTCCCGGGCCTACGTCTCCCGTTTCAACTTCTCCGGCTCCGAGCAGCAAAAGAAGGTTGGCCTCCTTTCCGGCGGCCAACGCAATCGGGTCCATCTCGCCCAGATGCTCAAATCCGGTGCCAACGTCATTCTGCTTGATGAGCCCACCAACGACCTGGATGTCAACACCCTGCGGGCACTGGAAGAAGCTCTAGAGAATTTCGCCGGTTGCGCGGTGGTGATCAGCCATGATCGCTGGTTTCTGGATCGCATCGCCACCCACATCCTCGCCTTTGAGGGTGACAGCAAGGTAACCTGGTATGATGGCAACTACTCAGAGTACGAAGCGGATCGTAAAGACCGCCTGGGTGCCGAAGCAGACCAGCCCCATCGCATCAAATACCGCCCCCTGACCCGAGCCTGATTCAAGACTGCTTTACAATAAAAAAAAGCCCGCCTGGATATTATCCAAAGCGGGCCTTTTGGGTGCTTGATGATGACGACTCAGACTTTTCGACGTCGATAGATAGCAAAGCTGTACTCTTCATTCTGGCTGCTTATTATCTCTGCCTGTTCCTCGGCAAAATCATCTTTCGAGAACTCAGGGAAATAGATATCCCCAGCCACCTCCCGATGCAGGGTGGTCAGATAAATGGCGTCAGCCAGATCCATGGTTTGCCTAAATATCTCGCCACCACCGGCAATAAAAACCTTGTCATCATTACCACAGACCGCCAACGCCTCATCAAGGCTGTGCACCACGGTGCAGCCCGGTTCCAAATAGTCCGACTGGCGAGTAACGATCACCGTCTTTCGTCCCGGCAACGGGCGACCGATGGACTGATAGGTCAGACGCCCCATCACCAGGGTATGCCCCATGGTGAGCTCCTTAAAACGCCGCTGCTCACCGGGGATATGCCAGGGGATATCATTATCTCGACCAATCACGCGATTGGCGGCCATGGCCACGATTTGAATAATTTCCATAAAAACCTACTGCGCCATATTGTTGGGAAGGGCGCCAATGGGCTCTTCGATAATATCAGGGACGGCAGGAGGCGATGACCGATCTGGAGAAAACATTCCGGTATCGGTTGAATCCTCGCCCGTTGCTGACAAAGATTCTTCCTCAACCACCAAGGGCGCCGTTTTCGATTCCGACCCAGAAGACTCTTCCATAATCTCCGGCTCGGGTTGAGGCACCGCCTGCTCCTCGTTGACCTCTCCACCCGTAGGACTTTTCACCCCAGAAACATTCCCCTGCTCTGCCCCCTCCTCCACCGTCGGCTCAAGGGTTCCGAAGAGCGGGAACCGTACCTGGAACTGCACGTCCAAAACTTGCACCCGACCATTAAAAAGATCAGCAATAAAAATATCACCTCTACGATTTAAGGCGATATCGCAGGGGAAATTAAACCACCCCGGCTCAGAACCCATCCCTCCAAACTCATGCATAAACTTACCAGCCAAATCATAAATCAAAATGGTATGGCGCATGTAATCGACGATATAAACACATTTCTTTTTCTCATCAACCGCCAACGCACGCGGCCGACTCATCTTGCCGGAAGAGCCGCCTTTCATACCAAAAGAAAAGAGCAGATTCTCACTGGCGCTGTAGACATAAACCTTACTGGTTTCCTCACTGAGCAGGTAAATATGCCCCTCAGAATCAATTACCAAATCTTTTATCAACACCGGAGCAACACCGAGCATCGCCTCCTCTTTCTCTTCCTTTGCCGAACCAGGAAGCAAATCAGCCGGAATATCCGCATAGGGGGCATTAGATTCAGCATTGGAGTCAGCATCGGAATCAACATTTTCAGCCTCGGAATCCAATGCCTCCGCCTTCTCGGTAGCCCTTTTCCTCGCCGCCAAAGCCTCCATAACCGCTACCTTAGCGTAAATCCGGTCTTCAGGCCGCATCCAGCGTAAAAAGCCCCCATCATTATCGAGTACTAACACCCCGCGGGTAATTGCACCCGCAAGGTAAATAATACCATCTTGACTTACAGCCACCCGAATCGGTTGAAAAGACTCCGCCCCCTCAATGTCGGCAAAAACAATCTCCTTAACCGGAAAAAAAGCGGCATTAAAAATTGTCAACCGCGCAGGTTTACCTTTATGCGGCCCCTGGCAAAGGTATAACCTGCCCTCACGATCAACAAATCCTCCTTGCGGCGCATCTGCCCCTCGCCCTGCCCCCAAAGAAAGAATCGGATACAATTCAGAGTTATAAATATTGAGTTTGCGGTTGGCCAACACATAGATTTCATCCATGGTCGGATCGTAGAAGACTTGCGAAGGAAACTTATATTGTTTGCCCTGATCATCCTTAGTTAACATGGCAATCACCTTGATCGGGACTGCCTGCGAATCCTCTTCCCCATGCGCCATCCCCACATGCAAAAAAAGAAAACAAGCAAATACCGTCACCAACAGCAGTCCAGGCAAGAACCGGCGGGCACATAAAAAACCAAAACGCGTTCGGCGCATCAGCAAAACCTCACTATTCAGCAGCACGACACCCGCATAACAATTCCCCAACCCTGCAAAGACAGAAAAAACACAACGGAATCCAATCAAGGTTGCATTATTAATGGTGACATTTACTACAGACATGACCGCCTAGGTTATCGCCAATCAAGAGATACATAAACTCTGAACCATGGGGATTATGACAGCCGGAACAGGCCAATTCCCGATCCGGTCGGCGCAAATCTCGAACCCCTTCCAAAGGATGACCACCCACGGGATGGCCCCGCTTCAGCCCCTTCATTTTCAAGTGACAACCAGAACACAGCTGATTAATCGGCTTATATAATTGAAAACGGTTTTGGGACGCATGCGGGCTATGGCAAGCTATGCAGCCACCGCCCTGCACAATCCCATGGGGCCTAAACCGGACCGACCGGCCCTCCTCCAGAAAACGCTGTTTATCGCGATGACAGGCAACACATATTTTCCCTGCCCCGTCAGCCCAGAGCTGGTATCTAAACTTGTCGCCGTGCGGGTCATGACAGATGGTACAATCACCGGTACCAGTGGGCCCATGCATATGCGCCATCTTACCCCAAGCCCGAGCATAGACGTGGCATTTGAAACAGTTCTCGGCAGGTTTACCGCCAGGAATTGCTATCTGCCCGACCTTGTCCATACTCATATGGCAGGCATTACAGAGCAGATTAGCCGCCGGTCCATGTTGCCACTTACTGCCATTAACCTTGTTCCGGTGACAAGAATAACACTGGGGAGAAAAAGAAAACTTGCCGTACATCAATTGCTGCTGCTTTGGATCAATGCCGCTTTCGGGGGGGATCTTATCGGTATGACACTGGCTACACTCGGCCGGTACCGCTTCTTGACGATGGAAACGATAAACCGTCGGCGCTTCGAAATCTATATTAATTAACGTTCGCAGGGGCCGATATGAAACCTTAATTAACTGCTCCCCAGGGTTCAATGTAAATCTGTTCCGACCCGACTTCAAACCCATGGTAAAATGAACGTAATAAACTCCATTGACATCCCAAACCCCTGTAGGCTTGATCAGCTCCTTGCCCTCTAACTGTAGCTGCTTCATATCACTTCGATTGGTTACCTTTACGACCAGATGGGTCACAGGATACCGGGCGTAGATGACGGAATCCGCCAGCGGAGTCAAAACCGTAATCTCACCGGCAACAGCTAACGCCGCCGCCCCAAAGACAAAAAGAACAGACAACACAAAAAGAGAACAGAAATCTCTCAATCCCCTGTTTTTGTATCCCCGTTCAGGAAAAACCATTCCCACTGCCCTCCGCTTCGCCCAAGTCACAACGCTTGCCAGTAAGACCGATCTCGTCACCCAATTGGCTATTTTTCATGGAGAAGATCCTTTCTTTCAAGCAATTCGTACCCTTTGCGATACTCGACAATGGCCTGCTCAAACTGGCCCATCTTTTCAAGGAAAGTACCGAGAACATAATGAAGGTGTGGATTTCTAGAGTTTCTGAGCAATAAACCCCGAAGTTCATCCACCGCATCGCTTGTTTGCCCCTGCATGTCCATCAACTTTGCATCACAGATCTGGCCACGCAACGAATCGGGATCAAGCTCAAGGCCCTTATCAAGAAACTGCCCGGCCTTTTCCATCTCCCCAGCCTCAGAGTACAGACAGCCAAGTTCAATCAGCGACGGGGAATCTTCGGGAAAAAGCTTTATAACCGCCTCGAACTCAGGAATGGCTGACTCCGGCATCCCTCTCCGCATCAAAACAAACCCCATGTTGCGACGACGATTGGCGTCTTTCTCCTCTGCGGATTTTTGCACCACCACCGGACGCAACTCAAGCTCCACCTCCTCTCGAGTTTTTTCCCCCAGCAATATCTCGACCTCAGCAGATAGCTCTTCACCAAAATCATGACTATATCCCATCCCAGCAGCAACCTTGCCGTCAGCGTCAACCAGAAGAAAAGCCGGCATTATAAAGATCCCCAATTTACCATACAGGGTCTGATCCGAGTCAACATATACCGAAAAAGCTCCTCCCGACTGATTGACCACCTCATCAATAACCGCAGAGCTATCACCCTGAGCATTGATCGTCAATACGGGGATATTACGTTCACGCAAAAATGGCTGTAATTTCTTAAACGCATCAAGTGCTTCAATGGCCCGACGCTTCTTAGCGTCAATATCGGCACCCCAAAAAAGAACAACAAAGGGATGCCCCTTTAAACTTGCAAAGGAAACCGTAGCCTGACTTTTATAATCGGACAAAACGGCATCGGGAACCGTATCGCCCAAATCAACCTCACGAAAAGGAAAAGAACCGGCAACACTGACACCATTAACGGCCACGAACGCCACCGCAACAACAATCACCCAGATTGCTGATTTCATTCTATCCACCATCCCCTCTCACATCCTTTTTTAAATAACCACCATCGCAACCACAAGTTATACAAGAGATTAACCCTTGCATATCAGAACACAATCTGGTAGTTGGGTAACCTTAATTGAATGATATTCATCAATTTGTAAGGTTCCGCATTGCACCAGGAAATGCTTAGCATGTTCACTTATCCATGTCAACGATGACGCAAGCCGCTGGCTCATAAGCAAGTACTCGTTGCTTTTTACCACTGAAGCAACAATTTACCAAGCCTAAGCCACACCCCAGCCTAAATCTGGAGGATACATACCATGAGCCAAGATTTAAACCCTACTTCCTCCCCCCCCCAACAACAGCAACACGAGCTTCGCCCCCCAGGAGCACTACGAACTAATGGCATCACTACCCTGCTCGTTGATGACCACCTTCTTTTCAGAGAGAGCCTTTGCGCCATCCTTTCGACATCCCCCGACATTGATATTATCGGGGCCACCGGCGATGGTCGCGAAAGCCTGCGCCTTATCGAACGACACCAGCCCATGGTTGTTATTCTCGATATTTCCATGCCAGGACTTGGTGGCCTCGAAATGGCCCCGCGTATCCGCGAAGTTTCCCCCAAAACAGAAATCCTCATGCTGAGCATGCATGACAATTCCAACTATGTCTATCGTGCATTCAAGGCTGGATGCCGAGGATATGCATTAAAGTCTGACTCCGCAGCATCCCTGCAACAAGCGATTGCGGTGGTCGCCCAAAAAGAAACTTACCTGAGTCCTGGCATTGCCTCAGAATTCATCGACCACCTGCTTAACCGGGCAGAGATGGGCAACAGCCCAGCCTCACTCCTGACCCCCCGCGAACAAGAGATCTGCCATTTAGTCGCCCAAGGCCGAACCACCGACCAATTAGCCGCAGATCTCTGCATCAGTCCCAAAACCGTGCGTGTTCATGTCGCCAATGTCATGAAAAAATTCTCCTGCCAATCACGCATTGAACTGGCCCTACGACTTCAACAAATGGACAGCTATTAATCTTTTTAACTCGCCACCTCTATTTTTAACCGCAGCAACCTCGACTCCCCCTTGACAATCGGCACCCAACCGGCTATTTAGACAAATGTAAACAAAAAGCCTACAATCACTCCTCCCTGAAGCAACAGGAGCGCCGATGCCCAACGACAAAATAACCCACTCAATTTCCATAGTTATCGTTGATGACCACCTCTTGTTTCGGCAAAGCCTAACCTCCATGCTTGCCAACATTCCTGAACTTGAAGTTGTCGGCACCACCGGCGATGGTCGCGAAAGCCTGCGCCTCATTGATCGGCTCAGCCCTACGGTTGTTATTCTAGACATCTCTATGCCAGGACTTGGTGGCCTTGACCTAGCACCCCGCATCCGCGAAGTCTCTCCACAATCAGAAATACTCATGCTTAGCATGCACGATAATTCAAATTATGTTTACCGTGCCTTTAAGGCTGGCTGCCGAGGCTATGTACTGAAATCCGACTCAGCCGAAGAATTGCACCGAGCGATCATTGCGGTGACAAAAAAAGAAACCTACCTGAGCCCGAGTATCGCCTCCGAATTTATCGACCATTTGCTTGCCCGATCCGAAATGGGTGATAGCCCCGCCTCACTCCTGACCCCACGCGAACAAGAAATCTGCCGTTTAGTCGCCCAAGGCCGAACCACCGACCAACTAGCAGCAGACCTCTGCATCAGCCCCAAGACGGTTCGCGTCCATGTCGCCAACGTAATGAAAAAACTATCCTGTCAATCACGCACCGAACTCGCCCTGCGGTTGCAAGAAATGGACAAACTATAGACAAACCACCACAGACAGTGCCCCTCCCCACGCCCCACACAACCGCCTACGCAAAAACAAGCACCGCCTAGGAACAATATAAACGATCCGCCAATTTGAAATTGCAAACAACTGAGTATATTGTATATATAGGGGTATGCCTTAGCGACAGTCATACGCCGCTAAGGAAAACAAAAAGAAGGGAGGGAGTCATGAAAGCGCCAAG
>JAQYVW010000145.1 GCA_030145325.1 Desulfurivibrionaceae bacterium | reverse complement strand
ATCGAACTTCTGCAATGGGAGAACCCCAGCACCAGTGCCCACAAAACCGGCTGAAAAAATTACACATCACCATTTTCAGCCGCGGGAAAAGTGATTCCTTTTACTTTGTTTAGCCGATCCCCCGCCTTCACCAGCTCATCCAAACTAGCTCATTGCCGTGCCATTTTCACAGCAGAACTAAGTTAAAAATAAATCAAAAAAATTTTCACAACCATCCTACTGCAATATCGAATAGTTACCCAAAAAGAAGAGGATAAGATCAGCCAAGCAGAGAAAACCACCTTGTCTGCCGAACTAACGCCGTGATAGAATTTTTTTGTAAAGCGCACCGTTTCCATGCAGCAAATTGCACTTTCCCTGGCCAGCAAAGGCATAGCCGGGCACATCCAGCGCGAAGGAGATCCCATGAAAACTCTCTATGTCGGCAACCTACCCGAGAACTCAAACGCCAACGACTTACGCCGCCTGTTTGGAAGCAAAGGCCCAGTCCACGGCGTCACCCTGATTATCGACCGCAACACCGGCAAGCAACGCGGATTTGGCTTCATCGACATGGATGACCTGGAGGCAATCAACGCCATCTCCACCCTCAATCGACAACGATACGGCAACCATGTCTTGACAGTAAGCGAAGCCCGCGCGCAAACCTGGCAAACACCCCGCCGCCTGCGCTACAAAACCGATTAATTCTTGCGACACCGGCTGTTGTTCTGGGTAGCACCCTCCTGCCGCCCAAGCAGTCGGCATCGAGGCCGTGACGATCTCACTCTCGTCGCGGCCTTTTTTTATATCCACAGCCCCAGCAAAGATAATTTCTTTGATATTCCGGTCGATCTTTCTTATAGATTTTCCTTAAAGTTACTTCTCGTTGCCACTCCCTTCTCATTAAGGAACATGCCATGTCATTGCGCAGCTCCGTTCATCCATCCGGTCGCTTTATTTACGGCCTCCACCGCCCAACTTATTCGGTTACTAATCTCAGAGAAAACAACTTCCCCCTGGAACTGGGTAAACTTGTCGACGACACCCCGCTTACCAACCCGCAAAACTTTCCGGCCGGAGATCTTACCATCACCGACGCCGACCCCATCTACGAGATCTCCAACCCACTGCCATTCCGGGGCGCAACCTTTATCTGCCAATCCTGGGCAAAGGCAAAGGCCGAAAACCCGAACAGCATTTGTCTTCCCGCTCCCAAATCGGTATCCATGAGCCAAACCCTTGCCGAGACCATGGGCGAAAAGGAAGCCAACGCCACCTTTGCCAAACTCCCGGCGCCACTGCTACTTTCCCTGGCCGCTACCTCCACTGATCCGGCGGATCTGAGCAAACTCGCGGCAATGAGTTGCGAATTTATCCACAACCAACAGGGCGACCCCACCGGCCTTCGCTACCAGAAACTTGGCACCAGGACCCAGCCGGTGATCATGAACCACGACCTCTTTGAAACCGTGGTCAACAACATCTACCTCCCGGATCACTACAAACAACTGATGGTGCTGAACCCCGGCGTGCAGGGTAACAGCGAGGTCGTCGGCGAATACAGCAATGGCGGCAGCCACATCTTCGAGTACCTCCGCGCCAACAGCTATATCCCCTGGGGCCATTACGCCGCCAACATGGCCCACGACGCGGTACGCTACCGCACCGCCGATCTCTCCCCAACCGACATGACCGGCCTGCGGCATCTTTACTACCAGCGAACCTATGCCCGTTTTGCAGAAATGCTAGGGCTTGATTTACCAAAGCAACGGCAAATGCTTACCAAAGAAGAACTGGAAGATCTGCGCCAACAGATCTCAACCGCCCTAACCAAAACAGATGCCCAGAAACTCCCCTTCACCGCCACCCTCTGGGGCTGGAACTACGGCTACGATTTCGCCGCCAGCGGCTATCGCCTGCACGCATCGCACCAGCAGATCCACCAGCAGTTCGCCATGCTACCGGGGCAGGTAGAAGGTTGGTACAACAGCAGCGAAAAAGCCGGGATGATTGACTCTTACGGCTGCGGCGATCTGGTTAGCGACTTCTGCCAAAACTACCGAGCGGAAACCGGCCAGCCCTTCTTTGCCACCTATCTGGCAGCGATCAACAATAACGAACGGATGGATGGTCGAACCGACCGGGAGAATAGCCTGATTGTTTATGAAGATGCGCAGGTATTGCTCTTTGTCCCCAAAGCCCAGACATCACAATGGGAACTACAGATCATGACCAAAAACAAGGTTGGCAATATTCTCGAAGCAGACGCTAAAACCCGCGCCAGCCTCGACCATGCCCTGCGCATCGGCCAGCAAGTACTGGCAAAACTGGGTGCCCGAATGGTAACCAGCATCGAGTTCGCCAAAAGAATCGACTCCCCCAACCCTGACCAACGGCTGCTCTATGCTCTGATGCCTAAACTGCCCTACTCCATGGGGGCATTCAGCGAAGCGCAACTCCGCTTCATCAACGGTCACTTCCCCGAAGACTTTGCCTCCGCTTGCCGGAATGTTTACTAAATTGATATTGAATGAACACGGTGCCAAGAAACCGCTATCAGATATAATCTTTTATGAGCTATTGTTTGCCAGAGTCATGCAACAGAAGCAGACCACACACTTCCCACCCCAAATAGCAAAACTTAGAGGCTCTGAATAGTCCACAAACCCACCACTAATCTTAAGCGCCCGCTGAAGTTAGATAAACATCCGCAGATGGATTTCCGGAATTCAGGAAAACATCTACGGGAAAACGAACAAAAAAGATATTTTTATGAATCATGATACTAACCATAAAATTATCCAAACAAAAAAAATAGGGCAACCGGCTAAAAACAGGACACAAAAGATAAACACGAACCCAAACCCCACAGCTGGCACTAAATTTGCTATATTACCTGACTAAAGAAAAACAACCTGAAAAACAGGAAGGTATGCAAATGAAAAATAAACTCATAGCAGGATTGGCAACTAGCCTATTTTGGCTCGGTATGACAGGTATGGCCCACGCTACATATATTCAAACTGTAGACGTGGATACATATGCAGACGGGGAAACTATTTCTTGGCTACATACTTATGATTACAGCGAAACACCCCCCATCAACCTTGCAACTTTAACAATCGTTGCTGACGATGTAGACAGGACGGAAATGGACTATGTCTACTTAGGTGATACCCTACTCGGATATCTTACCCCGTCGAATATCTATACTA
>JAQYVW010000144.1 GCA_030145325.1 Desulfurivibrionaceae bacterium | reverse complement strand
ATTAACACTGAACTCTTCCCCGGTGAGAAGATGTGCGGTTATCATGCCAATGACCGGCACCAATAACTTGAACGGCTCAATCTGATTCGCCGAATACCTTTTCAACAACCTCCCCCAAGCCCCGAAAGCCAAGACTGTTCCCAGTAAACCGGTATAAAGAATCGACACCCATGACATAACGCTGAAGTTAACGATGGCCTGCCAATGCCCTGACTCAAGCAATAATGACAGAACAAACAATGGAATCGGCGGCACCAGGCACGCCCAGATTACCAAACTAAATAAATCTACTTCCTTGGCGGACTTCATTATAATGGAGCTGGCACCGAAAAAGAATGCAGCGCCGAGCACCAAAGAAAAAGAGAGCAAAGAGCCAAAATTGCTGGAGTCGGAAGCAATTAAGCCGATCCCGAAAAGTCCTAACAATATCCCAACCATCTGCCCGAAACTTGGTTTTTCTTTAAGAACAATCGCTGACAAAAGAACCGCGAACAACACCGCTGTTTGCAATACCAACGAAGTTAATCCGGCAGGCATCCCTGTTTTGATGCCAACATACATGAGACCAAACAGGGCAACGTAATTACCGCCAAACAAGAGTAGAAAACGCCAACTAACATTGGGCCGTTTCACGAAAAAAACCAACGGCACCGATGCTACTAAAAAACGCAGCGAGGCATTAAAGATCGGCGGGAACCCCTTCAAGCCCAGCTGAATAATTGCAAAGGCCGCGCCCCAAATGATTGTTATTAATATCGTGATCAAGATATCCCGTTTTCGCATCCGTTAGCCTTAGGCCAAGATTACCTTGGCGATTTAGACCTTGTAGGGGTGCCCCTTGTGGGTACCCAAAAGGTGGGTTAAATATTTCAAGTCAAACAACAGGGCAACCACAAGGGATTGCCCCTACAGTGCCTTCAACTCTGGATTAGGGTACGTGACGCTCACCGCCTGCGGAGATTGTCTCTCCCGATCAGCAACAGAGTTGAAAAACAGTGCCACCGCAACAGTCATTAAGATCAGAACAATTAACAATCCTTGCCGTTGCCCTTTCTGCTTATCATATCGCCACATCTTTATCCCTCCCATACTAACTGCTCTGTGATCCGTCAAAAATCCTGTTGCAAGAAGGTATCACCTCCTGCTAAAAGATAACAGATACAGAATCCGTAAAAAATAGAGAGGACAGATGAGCATAGCCAAGCCACAACCTGCAGGAGAAACAGGCCTAGCCCAGTTTCAATATCTGCGCCTGGCAGACTCCATTGAAGAGAAAATCAGCAAAGGCGTCTACCGGACGGGCGAAAAACTACCGTCAATCAGAACCTTGCGCAGTCAGGCAGGGGTCAGCATCACCACCGTTTGCCAAGCGTATGGCGAACTGGAAAAGAGAGGATTGGTGGTGCCGCGCCCCAAGTCTGGATATTATGTAAAGCCCCGCCTCAACAGCATCCTGCCCCTGCCGACGGTGCGGCGACACCGGGTCAAACCGGAGAAGGTACAAGTCAATGTTCTGGCCGAAACCATGCAGGAAACCATTGACGATCAAAGCATGTTGCCACTGGGAACTGCGGTGCCACCCGCCGATATCTTGCCAAGCAAGCAACTAACCGCCTCCACCAGAACGGTGGCGGCCCGTTACTTAAAGGGCAACAACATCGGTTATGGCTCCCCCGGCGGACTGGACTCCCTGCGGCGGCAGATTGCCAAACGGATGAGCGGCTGCGGCGTCCAGTGCAGCGAGGAGGAGATCATTATCACCAATGGCTGCATGGAGGCCATCACCCTCTGCCTGCGCGCCATTGCCGGGCCGGGAGACACCGTGCTGGTAGAATCGCCAACCTTTGTCTGCTACCTGCAACTCATTGAAGACCTGAACATGATGGCGTTGGAGATTCCTACCGACCCGGAACAGGGGATTGATCTTGTTGCTCTGGCCGAGGCGGTGAATGAACATGACGCCCATGCCTGCATCCTCAATCCGAACTTTCAAAATCCGCTGGGTTTTGAGATGGCTACTGACAACAAAAAACAGTTGCTGAAGTTCATGACCGAAAGGGCTATTCCGATTATTGAAGATGATATTTACGGCGAACTCTATTTCGGCAATACCCGGCCAAGCTTAATGAAATCTTTTGATCAAGAAGGGTTGGTTCTTTATTGCTCGTCCTTTTCTAAAAACCTGGCTCCAGATTTGCGGGTAGGCTGGACAATCCCCGGACGATTTACCCATCGGGTACAACGGCTCAAATTCAACAGCACCATAGCCTCCTCTAAACTTAATCAGATGATCATTGATGATTTCCTAGCCAACGGCCATTTCGACCGCCATCTCCGCCGTATGCGTAACACCATCCAGAATCGACTGGTCACCATGGCCCGAATGATCGCCAATTATTTCCCGGCTAGCACCAAGATATCCGCCCCTAAAGGCGGTTACATCCTCTGGGTGCAACTGGATGATAAGGTGAATGGTTTTGATCTCTTTCATCGAGCCAGGCAGGAAGGAATCTTGATCTTGCCCGGAGAAATATGCAGCAGCACCGGCGGCTACAAAAATTGCATCCGCCTCAGTTGCTGTCATCCATGGAATGAGAAAATGGAGGAAGGAATAAAAAAACTGGCCGAAATTATCGCTGATCTCTGGGGAGTTAGAGGGTAGGCTTAGTGCGCAGGAAGCCGAACGCTCTTAACTTTTAAACATTTCACACTTTGTCAAACACAGAAAAGCTGTCAAATCTTCCCTTGGACGTTGCATTTAGTAAATCAAAACAGACTCATCCCCATCACCAGAAAACGACCTCTATCAAACCATTTCAGCACACCCTGACAACCCAAATTTCTCATTTCAACAAGAATGAATCTCAACCAACAAAAACTACCCCCACCCCATAAAAAAATCCCGGCCAGACTTACGTCCTACCGGGATCAATAACAACTGCTTGTGGATTTCACTAAATCTTACTCCCTGTACCACTTCTCAAAAATATGGCACACCACCGTTTCACATCCTCTGAGAAAACAAACACCGACAATCTGAAACAAACCAATCTACACTGACCGGCTTTCGTGGAAATACTGCACGGTGTAGGTCTGCACGGAAAGTGTGCCGTCTCGCCAGGTAGCCGCAGGTAACATTGCTTTCTGGCAGAGGTGACTGAGGAAATTTTCAGGCTGGGGGAGTTGCTCCCACACTTGG
>JAQYVW010000063.1 GCA_030145325.1 Desulfurivibrionaceae bacterium | reverse complement strand
TGGGCGGACTCAAACAGTTTTTGCTCCTTTTCGGCAACTTTTCCGGTACTCGGCGGCGTGCCAATGGGAAAATCTTTAACTGCAAAGGCTAAAAAACCTTGGCTGAAACTCGGTGGTAATCAGATAATAAAAAACAAACATCTCACCAAAAAACTACCCTTGCCTTTTTGTAGAAAGTAATTATCTTCTCAAGATCCATTTAAGGATTTGATTTAATAACTACTACTCATAATACCATGGCGACAAATGAATATTTGCTTTGCATGATGGGCCATGCGCATATTAGGATGTGTTTGCTTAGTGAGCCTTGCCCAAGCAAGGATAATTTGCCCTATGGGCTGTGAACAAAACGGCCCGTTGAGCCAACAGAATCGAGGGTCTGTCAAAAAATAACATACCTAAGATTGGCTTAAGATTTCGGTCAAATTTGGTTGCAACAACTGAACTAAAACGCTAGCGGAGCAGAGCTACGTTGAGGATTTTGAGCTTGAACTGAGGCCAAAGATGGCCTGAATCTAAATGAAAGATGGCCATGTTATTTTTTGCTAGATCCTTAGGCCAGATGTAAAGACTCCATGAGAGTTTAACAATTAATAAAAGACCATGCCCATGCCAGTCGTAAAATCAATCATCTTCGCCCTTGCCATATTTATTCTTGTTGCCTTCTCTTCAGCACAACAAGCCATGGCTCGAGAAACCCCTTCTCTCCCCGCAGTTTGGACAGTGCAGCAGGCGGTGCGCTTTGCTTTAGCCAACAGCCCAGACAGCCGGATGACCAAGCAGCGTATCGATGTCGCCAAGGCCATGGTGCAACAGAGCCAAGCGGCCTTTTACCCTCGCCTGGGGATAAGCGGTCAGTACCGTCAAACCAACACCCCTATGTATTCCTTTGGTAACATTCTCAACCAGGGCGAGTTTAACCAATCAATCAACTTTAATGATCCCGGTCGCACCGACAACCTGAATCTGGCCGCCAACCTGGGTTACCGTCTCTACAATGGTGGTCGCAACCTCGCCGGACTCAAAGCGGCCAAAGGAGCGGCGGCTGCGGCGACAAGTAACTCCGCAGCCTTGCAAGGCAGACTTGCTTTCGAAGTAGTCCGCGCCTTTTTCACCATCATTCAGGCCGGAGAAACCATGCAGGCCCGGCAATCACAGGTAGAGGCCTTCGGTGCCTCGCTGGCGGTTGCGCAGGCACGATTTGGAGCTGGCGCCCTTCTCCGTACCGAACTACTCAATCTTGAGGTTCAAGAAGCCGGAGCAAAAGAGAACCTGATTCGAGCCAAACATGCCCTGGAGATGGCTAAACGTGGTTTTCTTAACCTTCTCGGCCTTCCCGGCAGCACGGTAACCCTTGCCCCAAACCAAGATAACGTCGTTGTGCCACCCCCGGAAGCCACCAGCAGTAAACGCCCGGAATTGCGTAGTCTCGACGCCATGATCCAGGCTGCTTCCGCCCGAGTTCGCCAAGCCCAGGGGAGCCGTTACCCCACCGCCGATGCCTTTGCCTCTTATCAGGTTGACCAAGGCTATGATATCTCCAGTGGCTCAGGTAACTCTTGGCTGGCCGGGGTGAAAGTAAACTACACCCTTTTTGAAGGCAATCGCATTGCCGCAACCTTGGCCGAGGCCAGAATCCGCTTGAACGAAATTAAAGAGCAGCGCCACAAGTTGGAGCTTGGCATCAACTTAGAGGTAGAACAGGCCCGGCTTACCCTCAAGCAAAGCGAGGAACGGTTACAGGTCACCGGTAAAATGGTGGAACTGGCCCAGGAAAACGCGCGCCTCAACCGGGAACGCTTCAAAGAGGGGGTGGTTCTCTCTTCAGATCTTATCGAGGTAGAAAACCGACTCACCGACGCTCGGGTTCGCCAGGTGGTAGCTAAAACCAGCCATCGCATCGCCGTGGCGGATCTGCGCCGCGCGGTGGGTTTGGCCCAATTTGAAAATTCCGCCGGCTCAGGGCTAGATGCCCAGGCTCCGACTAAAAGTAATCAAAAAAAGGGAGGCGGAGAGTAAGTCATGCCGCAACTGCAACGATACGTCATCCCCCTGGCCTGCGCATTATTGATGCTCACAGGTTGCAACGGGGAAAAACATGAAACAACCACCCAAACGCAAAAACTGGCCACTGTTCAAGTTAAAATCGCCCCGGTCAGCTTGGACTCGGCCCAAGGCCAGATCGAACTGCTCGGCACCGTGGAACCGGTTGACAAGGCAGTGATTGCCGCCAAGGTTACCGGCACCATCACCAAGATGCCGGTACGACTGGGCTCGACGGTGAAGAAAGGACAGTTGTTGGTTGAGATCAGCGCCAACGAGATCTCTGCCAAGCTCCGCCAGGCTCAGGCCCAGTTGGAACAAGCCAAACGCAATTTGGATCGTGAAACCCGGCTCCTAGCCAAGAACGCCTCCACCCCGGAAACGGTTAAATCCATGCAAGAGGGACATCGGATAGCGCAAGCAGGTTACCGTGAAGCCAAGACCATGGCTGGCTATACCTCCATCACCGCCCCCTTTGCCGGCCAGATAACCGCCAAACCAGTTAACGCCGGTGATCTAGCCAGCCCCGGCGCTCCGCTGCTGATCTTAGAAAACAACCGCCGCCTCCAGGTAGTTACCTCGGTGCCGGAAGCTCTGGTGGTTAACATTCACGCCGGAGATAAACTCACCATCCGCATCCCGGCGGCCGATCTGGTCACCACCGGCACGGTGGCCGAGGTGGCCCCGGCGGCCGACCCTGCTTCCCGCACCGCGCCGGTCAAAATCGATATCGCCTCATCCCCTAAGCTGCGCTCTGGCCAGTTCGCTCGCATCGCCCTGGCTGGCACCAGCTCCCAAACCCTTTTCATTCCGGCGGCGGCGGTGTTCCCTTTTGGTCAGATGGAACGAGTCTTCGTGGCACGCAACAGTCAGGCCGAACTGCGGCTAGTGCGGGTGGGCATGCGCCGTGGCGAAATGGTAGAAATCCTCTCCGGCCTAGATCCGGACGAACAGATAGTGGTTGCCAATGGCACCCACCTCATTGACGGACAACCTCTAGAAATCACACCATGACGAATAACTCTCACACCCCCAGACAGCCAGGCTTTGCCGGTCGCATGGCCACCGCCTTTATTGATTCGAAACTCACCGCCATCGGCCTTATCGCCTCGCTGCTTCTTGGCGTCATGGCCATTGTCATGCTGCCCCGCGAGGAAGAGCCGCAGATCAAGGTGCCGATGATTGATGTCCTGGCCTCCATGCCAGGGGCCACCGCCAAGGAAGTGGAACAGCAAGTTTCCATCCCCATGGAGAAGCTGCTCTATGAACTACCGGGCATTGAATACATCTATTCAACCTCCATGCCTGGTTCCTCCATGCTGGTGGCTCGCTTCTATGTGGGCGCGGATCCAGATAAGTCCATTGTCCAACTTAACCAGAAATTGGCCACCAATTTTGACCGTATTCCCAAGGGGGTATTATCACCGCTGGTTAAACCCCATACCATTGACGATGTGCCGGTGCTGGCTTTAACCTTCCATGGTTCCGGCTATGATTCCTATACCCTGCGCCGCTTAGCGGCCCAGGTAGACGATACCATCAAGAACATCTCCGAGGTGGCAGAGACCAAGGTCATCGGTGGCAGCAAGCGACAGGTTCGAATTCAGTTCGACCCCATTGCCCTGGCCGGACGGCATCTCACCCCGGACGATCTTGCTCACCACCTGCAGCAGGCCAACCGGCGCACCCAGTCCGGCACGCTGCTGTCAATGAATAACGAAATGATGATCGAGACCGGCGGCTTTCTCACCTCTGCTCGCGAGATAGGTCGAGTGGTGGTAGGTGTTTTCGGTAATCGACCGGTTTATCTTGATGAAGTGGCCACCATCACCGATGGCCCAGCAGAACCAAACACCTACGTCCTCTACGGCAAGGCCGGTACTCACGGCGACCAAGCAGCGGTGACCCTGTCGGTGGGCAAACGCCCCGGCGCCAATGCGGTGCAAGTAGTCAATACCGTTCTGACCAAGATCGACAGTCTGAAAGGAACCTTGATCCCCAACGATGTAACGGTGAGTGTTACCCGCGATTACGGCAAAACTGCCGCCGAGAAATCAAACGAACTTCTCCTCCATATGGGAATCGCCGTTTTCGGAGTAGCGGTGCTGATCCTCTTCTTTCTGGGCTGGCGTGAATCCACCATCGTTATGCTGGCCATCCCCTCCACCCTTTCTCTCACCCTGCTCCTTTTCTATCTTTATGGCTACACCCTTAATCGAATCACCCTGTTTGCCCTGATTTTCTCCATCGGTATCCTGGTGGATGATGCCATAGTGGTGGTGGAGAATATCGTCCGCCACATGCGGCTGCCCTCCAACCGTGATCAATCGTTAACCAAGGTGGCCATTGAGGCGGTGATCGAGGTGGGCAACCCCACCATTCTAGCCACCTGGGCGGTAATCGCCGCCATCTTGCCCATGGCCTTTGTCGGCGGCTTAATGGGGCCGTATATGCGCCCAATTCCCATCGGCGCTTCGGCAGCCATGATCTTTTCCTTACTGATCGCATTTACCATCACCCCTTGGGGGGCGGTAAAAATCCTGAAACGAAAATGTTCCAGCGCCGAATGCGCCACCAGTGACGAAGACGATCAGGATCATGCTCCAGACGACTTCTTTACTCGCCTCTACCACAAGGTGATGGATCCGTTGCTGAACCACAGCGGCTGGCGACTTCTCTTCTTTATCTCCATCACCGTTATGTTACTGGGCACCTGCTCCATGTTCTACTTCGGCCAGGTCAAGGTGAAGATGCTGCCCTTTGACAACAAGAGTGAGTTCCAACTGATCCTCAATATGCCAGAAGGCTCCACCCTAGAGCAGACCACAAGAGTGGCTCGCGAGATGGCGGCAGTGGTGGTTAAAGATCCGGAGGTGGTTGATTATCAGATCTACGCTGGCACCGCTTCACCGTATAACTTCAACGGCTTGGTACGTCATTACTTCATGCGCAGCGGTTCTGAGAAGGCTGATATCCAGGTCAATTTGCGCCCCAAGGAAGAGCGAAGCTTACAGAGTCACGATATTGCCAAACGGATTCGTCCGCAACTGGCAACCATCGCCGCCAGGTATGGCGCCTCTCTGGCCGTGGCCGAGGTCCCGCCAGGTCCGCCAGTGCTGCAAACCTTGGTGGCTGAGATCTATGGACCAGACGACGCCTCACGGGTACGTTTGGCCACTAAGGTAAAAGAGATTTTTCAGTCCAGCACCGGAGTGGTGGACGTGGACTGGTATCGAGAGCAGGATCGCACCAAGACCGTCCTCACCGTGGACAAGGAGAAAGCAGCCTTAAGCGGTATTTCAGAAGATCAAGTGACCCGCGCCGTACAAACAGCTATCCATGGGGCAGCCATTGATCTCTTCCACCAGCCACGGGACAAGGAACATATTGATATCGTCATGCAACTGTCCCGCGCCCAACGTGCTCGGGTGGAAGGGGTACTGAACATCTCGCTACGTCCGGAAATGAACCCCCAGGCCCCATTGGTGCCCTTGCGAGAGCTGGTTCATGTCAGCGAAGAACCGGTTGAACAACCCATCTATCGTAAGAACTTGAAACCAGTAATCTACGTTACCGGCGACGTGGCCGGGGTGGTGGAAAGCCCGGTTTACGCAATCTTTGCCATGAACGAGAAGCTGGCAAAACTGGATGGTCGCGAGTTCGGCGGCACCGACGACAAGATCAAAATCTACAATCTGGAGCAGCCTTTCACCCAGGCCCAACCAGCGATGAAATGGGACGGCGAGTGGCACATCACCCTGGAGGTCTTCCGGGATCTTGGTCTCGCCTTCTGTGCGGTGATGGTCCTGATCTACATGCTGATGGTGGGCTGGTTCAAAGACTACATCACCCCGCTGGTGGTCATGGCCGCCATTCCCTTTTCCCTGATCGGCATCCTCCCGGCCCATTGGGCCCTGGGGGCATTTTTCACCGCCACCTCCATGATCGGCTTCATGGCCGGAGCCGGGATCGTGGTGCGAAACTCCATCATCTTGGTGGACTTCATAGAGTTGCGCATCAGCCATGGCCTACCATTGGCCGAGGCAGTGGTTGAGGCAGGAGCCATTCGCTTCCGCCCCATGCTCCTCACCGCCTTGGCAGTGGTAGTTGGCGCTTCGGTAATCCTGGCCGACCCCATCTTTCAGGGACTAGCCATCTCCTTGATGTTCGGTGAGATAGCCTCACTGTTGATCAGCCGCATGGCCGTGCCGGTGCTTTACTACATGGTCAAAAAGCACAGCAAGCCAAAACAACTGGCAGTATAAATCTGTTCCGCGCTATCCCGTAACTATTTACAGTTCCGGGATAGCGCGGAAATAAGGTCGCCGCAGGTGGCCGAGTTTTTTTGATCCCGGTAGCTTTGAGGAGCACAGGGTATCCGCTGGAGGCGGACAGCAGTGTGGCTTGACCACATGGCGAGTGACAGGGTGCCTTTTCTTTTGGTTCATTTTCTTTGGGCATGCAAAGAAAATGAACATACAATCGAAGTTGTTGTAAATTTGGCTGAAGCTCAATGGTAATCAGAAAAAAAAAAACGGCTACCTGACAATAAAAAATTGTCAGGTAGCCGTTGGTGTTCTGATCATCATCGCCCCTTGCAGGACAGTAAAAGAAAAAAAACTAAACGTCCGCAGCAGCTCTTGATTCAATAGATGAGCACTTGGCAACAAGCACACAGACCCCTTTCTGCTCAAAAATACTTTTTATTTCCTCTGCCGAGAGGCCTGAGTCATCATGCTTGGCAATATAAACGATACAATCTCCGCAGACATTAAGAGCATTCCGGTAATCATCCAAACTACTGGCTATCTCCCAACAGGGCTTGTCAACATCGAGCCTGGCCGGACATTCATCCGTGCCTTCACATTTGGTAATCTCCCAGCAAGGTAAAGCATTTACGGACATCGCAAGACCTCCTTCGAGCTTTATGGATCAAATAAACAAAAAAAAAGCGCAAGTTCTACGCTATAAATTATGATTACCGGTAATCTTGAACAAAGCACTAATTTATGAATCGGTCAAGAATATTTATCAACTCTTCTCGCCCTTCCCCTGTTTTGGAGGAAAATAGCAGCCGATCCGCTGCCGCAACGCCAAACCCGGCATCCAGTGCCGCAGCCTGCTTATGCTGCTGGCTACGTGAAAGTTTATCTTTCTTTGTGTAAACAAGCACATAGGGGCGTTCAACAGCCCGCAACCACTTTACCAGTTCCAGATCCTGCGCCTTGACCTCGTGCCGCAGGTCAACGATCACCACCACACAACGCAAGGTCTCACGGCTTTCCAGGTAGCCGGTAATCAAGGTCTGCCAGCCATCCTGCATCGACTTGGGAACCTTGGCATAGCCATAGCCAGGCAAATCCACAAGATAGAGGCGATCATCGACCAGAAAATAGTTGAGGCTCTGAGTCTTACCTGGCTTACTGCTCACCTTGACCAGATTGCGGCGCTTAACCAAACTGTTCATCAAACTGGATTTACCCACATTGGAGCGACCGGCAAAAGCAATTTCAGGAAATTCCGGCGGCGGCAGCTTAACCACCTTAAAAACGCTGTCCAAAAAACTTATTTTCGTATAGTTGATCGCATCCTGCCCGCTCACGCCACCACCATCTTCCCCTTCGCGCCGTCGGACGGTGCGATTCAAATTACCTTATTCAGGGCGTATTCAACGATGCCCTCGGCACCGGCCCGCATCAACTTCGGTATCAAATCCCGCACTTCATGTTCAGAGATCACCGTCTCCACCGAGTACCACGTTTTCTGGTAGAGGTGGGCAACGGTGGGTGCATTGAGGCTAGGCAACATCTTGATCACATCGTCAAGCTTCTCCTCAGCGACATTCATCTTCAAACCAACGATCTTGTCAGCGCGCAACGCTCCCTGCATGAGCAGAACAATATTTTCTATCTTTTCCCGCTTCCACGGATCATTCCAGGCATCCTTGTTAGCAATGAACTGGGTATTGGAGGTCATCATCTCGTGGATAATGCGCAGGCCGTGGGCACGAATGGTGGACTCGGTTTCGGTAACCTCGACAATGGCGTCAGCCAGCCCTGAAATCACCTTGCCCTCAGTTGCCCCCCAAGAGAATTCGATATCGACATTGATATTGCGCTCAGCAAAGAACCGCTTGCTGTATTCAACCAACTCGGTGGAGATCTTCTTCCCTTCCAGATCCTCAAGGGTCTTGATCTCAGAATCGCCCGGTACGGCAATCACCCAACGCGTTGGCTTACGGCTGACCTTGGAATAAACCAGATCTTCCACCACCACCACATCGGAGTTATTTTCAAGAATCCAGTCCTTGCCGGTGATCCCGGCATCGATAACCCCCTGCTCAACATAGCGAGCCATCTCCTGAGCGCGACAGATGGAGCAATCAAGCTCAGGATCATCGACCTCGGGAAAGTAATTACGGGAAGAAAGTTTGATTTTCCAGCCAGACTTGGCAAAGAGTTCAATGGTTGCCTTCTCAAGACTACCCTTGGGCAACCCCAGTTTCAATACGCTCATTTCTTGTATACCTCCCCGGGATCAAACACCGGTTCATCCTTGATAACCAGACCATCACCCTCGATGCGCCTGAAAAAACAACTCCGATAACCTTTATGACATGCCGCCCCACCCAACTGCTCAACCCGGTAAACCACGGTATCCTCATCGCAATCGACCAAGATCTCCTTAATCAACTGCACATGGTTGGAAGACTCACCCTTGAGCCACAATTTATTGCGGGAACGGCTCCAGTAATGGGCCTTACCGGTTTGCAAGGTCTTTTGCCACGCCTCTTCATTAATATAAGCAACCATCAACACCTCATTGGTGAGATGATCCTGGACAATGGCCGGCAACAAACCGTCACCTTTATCAAATCGTAATGCTTGCATAATGTTTTTCTTGTTAGGTTTTATATTTACACTCAGTGGGATTCTTGCTCAGGCTTTTTCTCTTCCCGACAACCACCATTCTCCCTGGCGGCAAACTGAATCATACAGGAAGTGCGAAACTTACAATATTCCTGAGGATGGCGGCAACACGCCTCATCCGCTGCCATTTGTTCCTTGTATTTCTCGCAGACCAATTTCATAATTTGCCTGACTCCCCCTAGGTGGGGGTAACCCTCAATTTTTTCCGAAGCCGTCAAACTATGCCCATTGAGCTTTTTTGTCAAGAGCAGGCGGGAAAGAGAGGGAGAGGAAAGCAACGGGCAAATGCGCAAAAATTGTTCACGAAGAGTGTTGATGCGGCAGAGCCCCGAAGCTGTGGACATGGAAATGGCTGTGCATGGCGCCATCCTCCCCGGTAAGAATCTTCCCGTCCTTCATATAAAAAATACCATCGGCCACCCGGCCCAGAAAATCATAGTCATGAGAAACCACCACATAGGCAATATCCAGCTGCCGCAATATCCCCAACAATCGCTCCCTAGTGACATGATCGAGACCGGTGGTGGGCTCATCAAGCAACAACAAGCGGGGCGACATGGCCAGCACCGTAGCCAGCGCCACCAGCCTTTTTTCACCACCGGAGAGATGGTGGGTAATCCGCTCCTCAAAACCGGCTAAACCCAGATCGGCCAACACCTGCGCCGCGATGGCACGGGCCTCCTCCTGAGATTTACCCTGATTAATTGGCCCAAAGGCGACATCCTCAATAACCGTAGGACAAAAAAGCTGATCATCGGCATCCTGAAAAAGAAGGCCAACCCCTTGCCGTACCCACTGGAAATCACCCTCCGAGCTGACCGTTTGTCCAAAAACAGTCAAGGTACCAGCAGAGACCTGCTTAAGCCCGACCAGGAGATGCAAGAGCGTAGTTTTACCACTACCGTTATCACCAACCAGGCCGATCTTTTCCCCGGCGCGGAGATCAAAATCCAACCGGTTAAGTACCGGCGCAGATTGACCATAGGCGTAACAAATATTTCGCAGTGAGAGGATTAAATCGTCGGTAGCCATTCGAGACAAGCCATACCGCCAACAACCGCCGAAATGACGATTAACGAAGCGATATCTTTAAAGGTAATAAAAAACGGGTGCAGAGCATAAAAACGACCCCGGAAACCACGACAGAGCATGGCATCATGAACCCGATCCGCCCGGGCCAAGCTCCGCACCAGCAACATGCCCACCAGATAGGCGTAGGTTTTATAGGTATGCCGGTCGGTTTTCGGCTGAAATCCGCGAATAACCACGGCATCATGGAGGCGATGATATTCCTGCTCCATAACATGAATGTACCGGTAGGTAAACAGGAGAAGATAGACCAGTTTTTCAGGAACAGCCAGGCAGCGCAAGGCATGACCGAGGGTAGCAACCGGCATGGTGGCAATCAAAGCGATAAAGGCCAGGAGGATGGCATTGGCCTTGATGGTAATTAAGGCCGCAGCAGCAACTCCTGCAACCGTGGCCACAAAAGGCCCCAATGAGAATAGGGGTGTCCCAGGATAACTGAAAGGAAGAAATAGCCAGAGGCAGAGAATAAAGACATTGGCCAACAACAACCGTCGCAACACCTTCTGCAAGGTCGGCTTGGCCAGACACACCAAAATCACCGCCGTCGCCAAGGCAAGCCCCACCGCTCGCCAATGGACAGAAACGGATGTCACACAGGAAAAGAGTGCGGCGGCAACGATCTTGACCCGAGGATCAAGTCGGTGCATCAATGAAAATCCGTCAGCAAACGGCTCCGCAAACATGGCAGAAAAACCTCGATCTGAACATTAAAAAAGCCGCCTTACCAACAAGACGGGCCCAAAAAAGAACAAGCCGCCAATAGCCATTATTTATCTTGACCGCCAGCGACGAACAACTTATTAATAATAAGATTTGCTCCTCTAGACTAAGGTAGCATTTTGCAACCCGCAACAGGATACCGAATTTGCGGAGCTAGAGCCCCGGTAAACAGTTACGGGGTATCAAGAAAATAAGGTCGCTACCATGTGAGGGGGTTACATATTTTCTACCATTACTAATGGTAGACTTACCAAGTGGCTAAACCGCTTAAACTTAGCACGCAGTGGCGAAAATGACGACTATTTTGTCACCGACAATCAACATCGACCCACCGCAACCTACCACCGAAAGTTCTAATCCCCCCCCACCCCCTTCAGCAACGCCCAAACCATCCCCACCAGAACAGATGCCAACTGAAGCAGCCACAGATTCCCCCCAACAACAGATTCAAAAAATCATCGCTGACTGTGGCTCTTTCATACAACACGCTCAGGCCAAGATTGAGACGGCAACCAACGACAACCAGGTAATGGGCTGGCTGGAGATCAACTTTCAACACAATGCCTCAATCCTAGCCGCTTGCAATGTCTCAGCCACCCTGCAAGGCCCCAAAGACCACTTCAAAAATGAGCTACCGAGGCTGCGCAACGGATTGCAACATCTGGAAAACGATATCGGCAACCTTGCTGCCGACTTCAAACTCAACCAGACAACACCGGCAACTACCTTGCCCCGCGCCCGACAATTGGAAGCTGAATACCATGCTTTGCGAGAACGAACCGAAGCCGCCTTCCATTGCTGCAAACTCCTCAGAGAAGCCCACGTTAACTTATGCGCAAACCTTACCCCCCAAACCCTTCTCCCCATCGCCAAGAGCAAAAGCGGAGACAAGGGACCAATCTTCGAGATTGGCTACAAACTGTACCGATTGACCTCCGACCACAAAAGTGAAGAAAAAGAGGAAAAAACCCTGGATGATTTTTTCAGTGAAGCAACAAGACAGGAAACCCTGTTTGCTCAAATGACCCTGTCGGAACTCCCCAAGCTCGCCGCCACCGTCATCAAAGAACAAATTAAAGCCGTCATCTCTATAATCGCAACGCTCAAGAACGGCATTGACCTCTTACGGGAAACATTTGCTTCAGAACACAAACATGTCTCAGACACAGAGGCTAGGATTGCTAAACTCAGTAAAAAAGAGCTCTCAGCTCTGCTAACAGGGATCAACGAGGAGGCGGAGGCTCTTTACAAAGGCATGTTGCGCTTTCATTACAAAGCACATCATATGGATAAATTTTACGACACCGAGGAAATCCTCCTGATCGTGCAATTCCTCCAACGAGCCATCAAAAAGGATCTACAAAGGAAACTCAAAAAAGAGATTTCCACCATAGGCAACCCATTAAACCCTGCAACGGCGGCATCGACTGCTGCCGATCATTTCTTTAAGGGATCCAAAGGATTCTGGCGTGGCGTCAAACTTCTTTTCGGTTTCCTCCTGGGGAAGCCAGCCGTTAACTTGACCAACTTCGAAACCACTATCCGCGAGGCGCTAAACTCATGCGATACCTTTTACGGCGACACCCCGGAAGATATCCTGCCCCTTGAAACATTCATCAAGGACAAACTAAGCGCCTTCGATGCCCCATTTCCCAATGAAGATCTAACCAAAATAATGAAAAAATGTCTCTACGATTACGGCACCGCCATAGAGTATTTCTGCCTCACCTTCAAGGTTGACATCTCCTCTTTGGCCGGCAAGAAAGGAAAAATTTCCATAAAAAAACTAATTAGTCAGATAAAAAAAACCTCCGACAAACTTTTACAATAGTTACGAAACAATCCCAACCGAGCAAATTGCTACCACGGAGTAAAAACCATGCTAAGCTTCATCGACAACATTCCTTACCAAATACTGATCCCAATCACCATCCTCATGCTTCTCGCCCCCTTTCAACCCATGCCACATGTGGTTGAGAAAATGATGATGCTGAAAAACGGCACCCTTACTCGTCCCATAGACATCTTCGATCTTTTTTTTCACCTTACCCCTCTGTTTCTGCTTCTGGGCAAAGTGTTTCGAGGCTGAACTCATCACCTCCCCCTTTCCGAGTAAAACGTTGCAACCCCTCTTGACCTTGTCAACAACCACTCTTAGTATATTGCCACTATAAAAAAACAATCAATCAATTGGCCGCGACGAAATATTTTTCGTCCCGATCAACATAAGGAGATACCATGCAACGAGTTAAAGAAAACGACACCGTCACCGTTGTCTACGAAGGAACCGTTAACAACGGTGACACCTTTGAATCCTCATCCGACACCGGCCCTCTGGAATTCACCATGGGCACCCAAAGCGTCATGCCTCTTTTCGAAGAAGCGGTCTTAGGAATGGCGGTGGGCGAAAGCAAAAGCATTAATATCCCACCCCAAGACGCTTACGGAGTAAGACACGATGAGCTTGTACAAGATATTGACCGAGCCATTTTACAAGAAAAGGATGTGCAACCCGGCATGACTCTGGGGTTGGACATGGAAAAAGACGGCAAAAAACATAAGATTCCAGCCACAGTCACCGCTATTAAGGACGACGCGGTAACTGTTGACTTTAATCATCCCCTGGCTGGCCAAACCCTCACCTATTCGATCACCCTTAAAGAGATCCAGGCCACCAAAAACCAGTAAAGCATTTTTAATTTTAAGCGCCATGATCAGGATAAAAAGATGCCAGCAACCGATCAGCAAAGAATCCCGGTGCAAACGGTACTTAGCATCGCTGGCTCCGACCCCTCCGGCGGCGCTGGCGTGCAGGCGGATCTGAAAACTTTTGCGGTCATCGGCGTTTATGGCGGTGCCGTCATCACCAGTCTGACAGTGCAAAATACCATGGGGGTTCGCAGTATAACCCCCTTAGCTCCAGAACTGGTCAAAGAACAGATCACCGAGGTGCTTAACGACCTTGACGTCAGTCATGTGAAGATTGGGATGGTGGGATCGGCGGCAACGGCCATTGCCATTAATACCGCGCTTGATGATTTCCAGGGTGAGGTTATCTACGACCCGGTGATGAAGGCAACTTCCGGAAAATTGCTGGTGGAAGATGACTCCCTGGCGGCACTAACAGAACACCTTGTTGCCCGCGCCACGGTACTAACCCCCAATATCCCTGAACTCTTCCAGCTGGTGGGGCAAAACGGTACCGAGCTTACCGAAACAGAAGCGGCAGCCATCCTCTTTAAGCGCTGCCCCAACCTCAAGGCGCTGGCGCTAACCGGTGGACATGGCCCGGCAGAATCAACCACGGTCACGGATTATCTGTTTTTGCATCAGGGCGACAACGCCCCGCCCTCTCGACACCACCAAAACCACCCCAAAATCCCCACCGCTAACAGCCACGGCACCGGCTGCACCTTTGCCGCAGCCTTTGCTGCTTACCACCAACAAACCGAAAGCTACCTTAAAGCCTTTGAACACTCTATCTCGTTTATGGCTAAAATTATCCGTCACAGTGCTCCCTACCTAATTGGGAGAGGCAACGGCCCTTTACTGCATCATCTCTTCCCCGATGCCAAAGAATAACAACCAACCTGGCCACCGGGAAAGAAAAGGAAAACCCTTGCCTTTTCAGGGTAAAACAGGAGACTATTGTTTTGCTGAAGTCAGCATCAATATTTTAGGGTCAGGTCAACTCTGAAACGCCGCATCTTGATGGCCATTTCTTACGCCTGCTGCGTTACAACTTGAATCACATAGCACAACTATGCTCTCCAAGTCGTGCCTTGCAGGCAAAAAAATCGCGGCCCAATTTCACACCATTTCAACCTTGACGCTACACCAGCCGACAACAACGAGCCCCCCACAAACTCTTCACAACCCGAACAATTGTGACACCAACAATGGCAACCTTTTTACTCAACGTCTTACATGAATCATGGCTGATGCTTCTGGATGCATCTGTTTACATTCTTTTCGGCCTCTTGGTCGGGGGGTTACTCAAGGTCTTTTTATCACCCGCCTATGTAGCCCGGCATCTTGGTCATGGCCGCTTCAGTTCGGTTTTCAAGGCCGCCTTGCTGGGGATTCCTATCCCCCTATGCTCTTGTGGGGTTCTGCCAGCAGCAGCCGCGCTTAAAAAACAAGGTGCCAATAACGGCGCCACCACCGCCTTTCTGATCTCCACCCCCGAATCCGGGGTGGACTCAATTTCCATCACCTACGCCCTCCTTGACCCGATAATGACTGTGGCCAGACCGGTGTCCGCATTTTTTAGTGCCTTCCTGGCCGGTATAACCGAAAACCTTATCAATCCACCCAGCAAGAGATCCCTGGCCATGGCTGATTTGAGTTGTCCGGTGGACGGCTGCTGCGACGGCACCGACTGTGAACCAGACCAACACGCCCATCACCACAACTTCAGCCAGCGCTTGCGCCAAGGCCTTAAGTATGCAGTAACTGACCTATGGAATGACTTGGCCGTCTGGTTCCTGGGCGGACTCCTTTTGGGTGGTTTGATCACCGTATTGATCCCAGACGAGATAATGGTTACTTATCTGGGCGGTGGCCTTCCCGCCATGCTGCTGATGTTGGCGGTGGGCATTCCCATCTACATTTGCGCCACCGCCTCCACCCCCATTGCCGCTGCCCTGATCCTCAAAGGAGTGAGTCCCGGCGCCGCCCTGGTTTTCCTACTGGTTGGCCCAGCCACCAATATTGCGTCCCTGTCCGTACTCACCGGCATACTTGGCCGCAAATCTACCTTACGTTACCTCGCTATCCTATCGGCCAGCGCAGTCACCTGTGGAATGATCCTCGACCAGGTCTACAAACTTTTCCACATCACCGCCAAAGCAGCAGCCGGGCAAGCAGCAGAAATCATCCCCTACCCACTGCAACTGACCTCGGCCCTGATCCTCATTACCCTCTCCCTGCCCCCCCTCACCAGAACAATTCATGGTTTCTTTAAGAGGTCCCAAAAAGGATGCGGCTGTACTGGCCAATGTTCCGACCACTCTTCCAGCCCACCACCACCTCAACAATAATTATTCACCATCATCATCTGCGCAAATCACCCACTTGCTCCACGCCCCACGCACTCCCACCTCCGCCTAACCCCCTGCCACCGTTACGAAACAGAAACACACACCCCTACCTAACGTTACCGGACGGTAACAAGGAGAGATTCACTCCCATTATTATCTCATTGTTATTACGACAATCTTTTTTTGGCACGGAACTTGATTTAGTAACTCAATAAGTCCAAAATATCTTTACGGCAAAATTATTTTCACCCCACCCCCCTTAACAGAAAGGAGAGTTCTAATGAAAAAAATGGCCTGCTTCAAAACGGCAACCGTTTTGAGCATCTTCCTTGTCTCTGCATTTGCTGCCTCCGGCGCGGCAGCCAGCGGCGACAACTGTGTTACATGCCATCAGGAAAAAAATCCCGGTATGTACAAGCAATGGAAGAACTCAAAACATGCAGCCAACGATGTTTCATGCATTGATTGCCATCAAGCTGACCAAAAGGATGTGGATGCCTTCAAACATCATGGCGCCTATATCGCTACTCTGGTTACCCCCAAAGATTGCGGACGATGTCACGAAGCTGCCGCCGAACAAGCCATGAACTCCTACCATGCCCACGCCGGCGAGATTCTCGAGTCAGCGGATGCCTACCTGGCCCATGTGGCCGGTGGCCTACCAGCGGTTATCTCCGGCTGTGAGACCTGCCACGGCGGCAAGGTCAAGATCGACCCCAACGCTCCCAACAAACTCTCTTCGGAAACCTGGCCCAATTCCGGCATTGGTCGCATCAACCCGGATGGTTCTAAGGGTTCCTGTAACGCCTGTCATTCCCGCCATTCTTTCTCAGTGGCACAAGCTCGACAGCCGGAGAACTGCGGCAAGTGTCACCTTGGCCCAGATCATCCACAAAAAGAAATCTACGAAGAATCCAAGCACGGTATCGCTTACCGCGCCAACAAGGAAAAAATGAATCTGGACAGCGACGAATGGGTTGTGGGCAAGGATTATTACGAAGCACCCACCTGTGCCACCTGCCATATGTCCGCCACCAAGAATCAGCCGATTACCCATGATGTGGGTGATCGAATCTCCTGGACCCTGCGTCCGCCTATCTCCAAGCACAAAGATAACTGGCAGAAAAAACGGGGCAGCATGAAGGACGTCTGCCTCAACTGTCACCAAGAGCGCTTTGTCGATGGCCATTACTATCAGTACGACGCGGTGGTGGAGCTGTATAACGAAAAATTCGCCAAGCCAGCCACCACCATCATGAAGATGATCAAGAAGAAAGGTTTGATGGAACGCCCAGCCGCCTTCTCCAATGATGTGGAATGGGAATACTGGGAGCTGTGGCATCACGAGGGACGCCGGGCAAGAATGGGCGCGGCAATGATGGGCCCGGATTACACCTGGTGGCACGGCATCTACGATGTGGCGCATAACTTCTACTTCAAGTTCATCCCCGAGGCGCGTCATTACAACGACCCGGAGATCAACGCCTACATCGACAATCTGTTAAAGAATGACCCCATGCATAACTGGCTCAACAAGCCCACCAAGGAGCTGAAGGCAGCCATCCGCAGCGGCGAGTTACAGAAGGTGTATCGCAAGATGTTTGACCAGAAGTAAGCAAGCCCAGGGAGACTTACCCCTGAGACAAAACACAAAAGGAGGACGTCTTCAGACGCCCTCCTTTTGTGTTTCTCAAAATCATACTCCTCATTTTCCGCAGAGATACACCCACCTCTTTTTCAAACAAGTGTCAGTACGAACCATATTCAAATCTGATTACCAGCGAGTTTCAGCCAACTTTATGAATAATCTCATTTAATGTTCATTTTCTTTGTTTGCCCAAAGAAAACGAACCAAAAGAAACGGCACCCTGTGTCACTTGTCCGCCTGCGGCGTATACCCTGCGTTCCTCAAAGTTGCCGGGATCAAAAAAACTCGCCCGCCTATGGGCGGACTCAAACAGTTTTTGCTCCTTTTCGGCAACTTTTCCGGTACTCGGCGGCGTGTCAATGGGAAAATCTTTAACTGCAAAGGCTAAAA
>JAQYVW010000062.1 GCA_030145325.1 Desulfurivibrionaceae bacterium | reverse complement strand
CAGCCACTTTCATGGCAAAAGCAAGACAAGTCGGTATCGAACACTCCCCACAGTTCTTCTTGGGCAGCATCTTGAGGATTTGTATACCTGTTAAAGCCATCTGTTTGTTCCTCCCCTTATATCGAGAAAAATCGATTTATTATCTTGTTCAATCGTTCAATGGTATTTCAGCTACGTTTATACCGCTGATTCCATGGTGAGCGCTGGGTGCCCTTTCTCTTTCAAGAAGGCAACAATCTCTTCCTCGGTAGTTCCCTGCTCCTCGGTGGCGATCATGTCAAAGAGTTCAGGCATACCAATTTCATCGCAACGTTGCTGGAGCTTTTCAGCCAACTCGTCCTTGAGCATCTTAGGCATCCAAACCACCCGCTTCAAACCACCCTCGGCGATAAGAAGTTTGGGGCTGGCAATATAATGCTTACTAACGCCCATGAAGCCCGGAGTCTGCGCACCACCACCGGCCATTCCGGCTAAAGAGGTGAACTTCATACCACTGGGGGTCATACCCATGTAATCGCGGTTGACGAACATAACGCCGTTAGCCTGAGGCAACATGGCGGCAATTGCCTCGAAACAACCACAAGCGGTCATTGGATCATTCATCAGAGAATAGCAGGAAACCTGAGGCACAGCGCCACGGGATGCCTGATTAACAAACTCGTTGATGCCGGTGAAGTAACCGTTGTCCGGATCAGTACACTCGCCCTTGTCGATGGGCTGGTTAGGGCCGGTAGGGTTGATCTGGTAAGAAGCCTTGCCATCCAACCAGTTGTAGGCACCGCACATACCGACACGCTCGGGCGTAATAACACAAACATGGCTTGGTGCGAACGACTGACAGAGTGTACAGGAGTAGAAAACTTCCTCAGTCTCATCAGTCATGGAGCCCAAACGCTTATCACGCTCATCATAGGTACTCTTGGCCAGATCCATGACCTCTTGAACCTTATCTACCTCGGTGTAGAGCTTAACCTGAATCTTGTCGACGATGGCACCAAACTCCTGATGGAGCTTTCCATGCAGCATCTTGCCAATATGGGTGAAGGAAAGTCCTTTTTCAACCGCAGCCTTACCGATGCGAACCCACATAATGTTCCGCTGGCCCATATGCATGATGCCCTGAATGTAGTTGATCAGGTGATGGAACTGACGCTCAAGGATGGGCTCAAAGTCAGACTGCATCTCACGACCGGCAACCTCAACCAAAATACCTAACGGTAAATTTTGTCCCTGCTCAATATCCTTGATGTCTGGCCCTTCGATGGTAACCAAGCCATCTTCGACCTCGCTCATATCCTTAGAGACCAGAACCTCGACGCCTGGAGTCCGGCCACCGCCACATTCCATGAAGAGATCGTCTTTACGAACACGCTCACCCTCAAAGGCGGGGCCAAAGGACATGGGAATGTCGATTTTGCTAACGTTAACCTTAAGGCCGCGAACCTCAATGGCCTTCTGAACGATCTCTTCGTGGGGTATATTGCTGACCACATGCTCATAAGTACAGACCCCGGTGGGCAGAACCTCGGGGATGTTGGCATCAGAAATGGTGGGGAAGCCCCAGTTGATGGCGCCAGCGGCATTTGCATACCACTCGTCGGATACATCGCCGAAAGCCATAACGAAAGCAAAGGTACGATCTTTATTGTAAAGCAAGTTACCCAGAGCGTCGCCGGGTTTGATGCCGCCGAAGGCCATGGCTACACGACAGGCGAAACCGATGGCAAACACGGCAGTGGTGTAAGACTTGCCGAAGGGAACCAAACGGGTACCCCAACCAACCTGCACGCCGCTGTCAACCAATTGCTCGGGCATGCTGATACCGTTGGAGTGATCATGCATGAAGATGTAAAGGTTCTTCTCCTGCAATTCCAGAGCGATCTTGCTGGCCATCTCTTTATCGGCGGGAGAGCCCATGATGGCCGCAAAACCTGGAGCAGAGCCGTCAACAAACTCAACCCCACGTTTCCGGAAGATAACGTCATCGGCCGCACCCAACCAAAGATTAGAATCGGTGGGATCTTCAGACTTGGTGTAAAATTCGGAATGCTCAAGGTAACGGATCGCCTCGTACATCTCCTCAGCAAAGAAGGTGGCCATACCGGCATCAAGGGCGGGAGCCAAATACGGCAGCCACAGATTGCTGGTTACCTGGGGCGGCAGCAGTTTCCGACACTCCTGAAAGATATCTTTCATGTCGCCAATGGTTTCAACCTTGGCACCCAGCATACTGTAGATAATGGGCAGAAAGTAGGCAGTGTTGGGAAAGGCTACCTCCTGTTCGGGGCCGTATTTCTTCAGCGCCTCCTCATATTTTTCCTCAGCCATGTCCACAATCTTGTGGGCACCTCTGATAGCGGCGGAACAGATAATCTGTGACATTGGATGACTCCTTAACCTTTATGATTCAAGCAGGAGATGCACTCAAGGCATCAAGTTGCTTTTCATGATCCAATTGAACTTAGCCCATCAAGCCTTTAACAAGGGACTTGGTAAGGGCAATGGCCTTGGGATGACGCATAATCAGCACCTCTCCACCCGCCATCAGCATGCAGGAAGCAGTGATCGCCTCCATCATCACCCCACGCTGCTCCTGATCGCCGATCATCTCATCGGTGGGCAGCTTGGTTTCCTTGGCCTTCCAAACCTCACGACCCAAGTTACAGATAAAGGGAACCTGCAATTTCTCGTCTTTCTGGGTAAGAGCAGCCAGCCGGATACGTTCCATAACCGAGTAGGTGTACTCAATACCGTAACCCAACGCGCCAATGGAAGGATCGATGAGCACGGTGTCAAGATTTACGCCCATGGTCTCCAGCAGAATATTGAGCTGCTTGGCCAGGTTGACATCAATGGGCGATGAAGCGACCATGGGATGCTGGAAGGCCATGGCGGTGGCGCCGATGGAGCGGTAGTTAGCATCAGAAAGCGGTGCCAAGCAAACCTTCTTGTCACCCACCATGGCGGTTACTTCGCGCAGGGTCTCGGTATCTTTCTCGGCGTTACCGCAGCCCCAGATGATCACCGGTACATCCACGGCATTGATTATATCAGCGGCTACCTTGGCAGCATCGGCAGCCGAACGGTTCATGCCGTTGGGATCGGTGCTGACCATGGAAACGCAGAGCGCTTCAGCGCCAAACTCGTTAACGCATTTCTTGGCCCAGGCAACCTGATCGTCCATGACGTCAGCAAAATGAGCGGCCAGCGGCTCAGGCCATTCTTCAGGCTTAACATCAGGGATATCCATGGCGATGATGGGCTGGCGAGGCATATCACCTTCAAAAAGATGGAATGGCAGAGAACTGCCGCCGCCCACAGTGAGAGTATTATCACCGTTGCCAAGCACTGACTCACGAATATTACCGGTATATTGATTGGTATAATGATCATCTGGTACCTTGCTGGCCCGATCGGCAAGCTTGGTGCCCTCCAAGGCCAGTTCGGCAACGGTAACGCCACCGGTTACCGCAGGCTTGGCAGCCGGAGCCTCTTTTTTCGGCTCAGCAGCAGCTTTAGCTTCAGCAGCTTTCTTGGCTTCGGCAGCAGCCTTAGCCTCAGCAGCAGCTTTAGCCTCTGCGGCAGCTTTGGCCTCTGCTTCCTTTTTGGCGCTGTCATCCGCCACTGGCGCAACTGGCGCGGCGGGTGCCGCAGGAGCAACAGCTGGTACGGCTGCTGGGGCGGCAGGCGTGGAACCGATTTGCGGATCACGCTTCAGGATCAATTCAGCACCGGCGAACTTGGAAACCGCCTCAAACTGATCATCAGTAAGATTAAGCATCTTTTTCAACGACTCAAGCCCGAGCCGCACCGACTCCAACGCCACTTGACGTTCTTTTTCGTTCATTTCGTCTTCTCCCGCATCAGCAATTTGATCTGCGCCGGAAGGATCAGCAAGCATCTCTTTTGCTTTCTCCCTGGCCACAGCAATAATCTTCATGGCTTCATCCTTGGCCTCAGCCAGGACGCTTTGTGAATCGGCGCCACCGGCACCGGAACGAACCACAATGGTTTCCGAAGCAATTCCAGCCACCACCGGCTCATCAGCAAAGGTGGGACGTTCACCAATCCCGGCCCGGCTAACAATCTCAGGCACCGCACTTTCCCACTCGATGGCCATAACATGGACACCGGCAACGCCCTTGATCTCCCGCACCTGGTTGATGACATCTACACAGATGTTGATGCCCTCATCTTCCATGTCATCAGCACCCTGCAACCGCTTGATCACCTCATCGGTGACATCCATTCCCGGAACGAACTTCTTCATGTAACGGGCCATGCCAAGTGATTTAGGAGGAGTAACGCCAGCGAGGATATGCACCTTTTCATCAAGACCAAGATCACAGACAACCTTCATGAACTCGGCGAATTTCTCGACGTTATAGATGATCTGGGTCTGCACGAAATCAGCCCCGGCGGCAACCTTTTTGCCCAACCGCTGAGCTCGAAAGGCTGGGGTCGGACCAGCAAAAGGGTTGGCAGCAGCTCCAAGGAACAGACGCGGCTCACTGGCCTTAATCGCCTCCCCGCACTGGAACTGTTTATCATCCCGCATCCCCTTCATCATGGTCAGCAACTGGATAGAATCCATATCAAAGACGCCCTTGGCGCCAGGATGGTTGCCGAACTTTTGATGATCGCCGGTGAGACAAAGCAGATTCTTGAGGCCCAAAGCCGCGGCGCCAAGAATATCACTCTGCATACCGATACGGTTGCGGTCGCGACAGGTCATCTGAATAACCGGCTCAACCCCTTCCGCATGGGTAATGAGACCCGCGCCGATACTGGACATCCGCACAATAGCGGTTTGGCAATCGGTAATATTGACAGCGTCAACATGACCTTTGAGAATGCGCGCCTTTTCCCGCACAATCTCTGGATCACCATTCTTAGGAGGTCCAAGTTCGCCGGTAACAGCGAAATGACCACCGGTTAAAACCCGTTCTAAATGACTACCCGATTTCATCGGTCTGTATCCTTATGTTTGAACTTGCTGATTAGTCAAATTTTCAAACTTATTCTGCTGCCGGGCCATGACATCCAGCATCTGGAATGCCACCAAGATCACGCCGCATCTCCATATCGAAGAGAACCCGCTCGCGTTTCTTGTCGATGCCCAGTTCTGCACGCTTCTTATCAATATGAGCAATCATCTTCTGGGCTAGTTTGATGGGATCTTCTTCAACTTCCCACAAACCACCATAAACTTCCTCATGCTCTTTGGTAATGTAATTATGGAAATCTTTGGAACCGGTGGTGGGAAGATTCTGGAAGATAACATGGGCGCCGCTGGCCGCAAAGTACTGACCAATGGCAACCGCTTTCTCACTCATCCACAACGGCGCAGTGCCGGAAAGAGGCAGATCACAAATATCTTCACCCAAACCACCCTCCTCAACCATGGCGGTGGCAGCAATGAGCAAACGGCTGTTATCAACACATGAGCCCATGTGCAACACAGGTGGAATACCTACTGTCTCGCAAACCTCTGCCAAACCGGGTCCGGCAAACTCGCGAGCAGCTTCTGGCCGCAACAAGCCAGCGCGACCAAGTGAAGTGGCGGCACAACCAGTGGCCAGAACCAGAACATCGTTCTTGATCAACTCCTTGGCCACCTTCTCGTGAACATCATCAGCAAGTTTATAGTTATCACAGCCAACAATGGCGGCAACGCCACGGATACGACCATTGATGATGTTATCATTCAAAGGCCGGTAGCTGCCCCGAAAACGACCACCTAACTGATAGCTGATGGACTCATGACTGAACCCAACCACCACATCCAGCTTGGTGTCAACAGGGATAAAGCATTTGCCACGCTTCTTGTAGTTGCCGATGGCACGCTTCAAGATGGCCTTGGCAGAACCCATGGCGTCGTGCTCTTCAAACTGCAAATGCACGGCATCTGGCATCTTGGCCCGATAGTTGGTGGTAATAATCTCGGTATGGAAGGACTTGGCGACCTGAGCCACAGACTGCATGACACACTGGACGTCAACCACCATTGCCTCCACTGCACCGGTGGCCAACACCATCTCCTGCTGGATAAATCCGGCCGCGACCGGAATACCGCGCCGCATGAGAATTTCGTTACCAGTACAACATACACCAGCCAGATTAATACCCTTGGCCCCGGCCTGCTTAGCAAGTTTAAGCATGTCCGGCTCTTGGGCGGCAAGGCAGAGAGCCTCAGCCAAGAGAGGCTCATGACCATGAACGGTGACATTTACTTGATCTTTCTTCAACACGCCAAGATCAACCTGGGCACGAATGGGTTCCGGAGTGCCAAACATAATATCGGTCAATTCAGTGGAGAGCATAGAAGAACCCCAGCCGTCGGAAAGGGAGCAGCGGGATGCCTGCAGCATCAGGTTGCGATAATCCTGATCCACGCCCATGTGGGTGCGGTGCATCATCTCGGTTACTTCACGATCAACGCTGCGGGGTTCGACGCCCAATTTCTTCCAAATCGCCTGCCGTTTCTTGGGAGCGCGTTTGAGCATGGTGAGCGGCGCATCGTCCTGCTTGCCGAATTCGCTGAGCGCCTTTTCACCAACCTCAACTCCGATCTCATTGACAGACTTACCCTCGGTATCAATGCCAAATTGACCGGCAAGCATCATCAGTTTACTGACATCCTTGATCCCGTGCGGGCTGTTGCCCTTGGCGGTCTCAATAAAGCCCTTGACCATTTCCCGGGCATGGTCAGTATGAGCTGCGGCGCCAGCAGCAATCGTCCGACAAAAGCCACGAGCCACCACCGTTGCAGCAGTAGCGCCACAAACGCCGATCATCTCTTCGACGCCATCGATAATCTGACAGGGTCCCATATTACAGTGCCGGCAGCAAGTGCCGGTGGAACCGAACAGACATGCGGAAGTGCCGCGAGCCTTAATACGGTCGTAAGCGGTCTTGACACCCTTGGAAACATCCTGGGCAAGAACTTGCTTGGAGGAAACGCAGGTAATATCTGCGCAGCCTTCACATCCGTTTCGTTTGACAGCCATTATTCCACCTCAAAAGTTATCGGTTGCCGATCAGTTTTCAACTGCCCGGCCATTATTTTCTCAGGGTGTATCTTACCGTAATTAAAGGCCTGCCGATTGACGAGCAGCCTGAACGGTATTCTTCATCAACATGGTAATGGTCATGGGGCCGACACCACCAGGAACCGGGGTGATAAAAGAGGCCTTTTCCTTGACAGCATCAAAATCAACATCACCGGCAAGAATGGCCTTACCGGAATCACTCATGCCGATGCGGTTAACACCAACATCAATGATCACCACGCCGTCCTTGACCATGTCGGCAGTGAGCAACTTGGGCACACCCACGGCAGCGATGATGATATCAGCCCGCTTGGTATGTTCTTCGGTATTCTTGGTGCGTGTATGGCAGAGGGTGATGGTGGCATTACCAGCATCACGTTTTTGCAGCATCAGGTTAGCGATGGGCTTGCCAACGATATTACTGCGTCCGAGAACCACAACCTCGGCACCACTGGTCTCAATATTGTTGCGAGTCAGGAGTTCAAGGATGCCGTGCGGGGTGCAGGGCAGGAAACACTGCTCACCCAAGACCATCTTGCCGACATTTACGGGATGAAAACCGTCCACGTCTTTATTCGGATCGATAGCATAGAGAACATTGGCCTCATTAATATGCTTAGGCAAAGGCAACTGAACGAGAATCCCGTTAATCTTAGGATCTTTATTGTATTTATCAACCAACGCCAGGAGATCTTCTTCTGAAGTATCAGCAGGCAGGGTATTTTGCTCTGAGTGAATGCCCAAGGCATGAGCAGTTTTGTTCTTGGCGGACACATACGACTGGGAAGCAGGATCCTCACCCACCAGAATGGTCACCAGTCCGGGGACGATGTTGTGTTTCTCCTTAAGCTCGGCAACCTCTACTTTCATCTCTTCGCGGATAGCCTTGGCGGTTTCGACACCGCTGATGATCTTGGCACTCATGTAACTTCTCCTTCATATATTAAAAGTTATCGTGATCCGTTTTACTTAAGTGATCCTTCACCTACAAACTAGACTCTTCAGATTCCATTATTTAGGCAAGCATAAGCATTACAAGTACATGCATGGAACCATTTACAGCATAATCGCAATACTTCGCGCACAGGACAGAAACTCGCCCTAGGATGGAACCAATTTAAATAACGAATTATCGCCTATCTTTCAAGGTTATTTTGCTTACAAGAAGCAAATTAATCAGACATAACGAGGTTTACGAGCTACACATAAGGAATAAACACGGCGAAAACCATTAAAACGGAAACGAAAAAGAACAAAAACGACAGGAACAAGAAAAAAAGACTACCACCAACCTTACGCGTCTGGACGCATCCGATCATTGGCAAGCTTGACAATAATACTGTTGGCGTGGCTGAGACGACCAACCAGAGTTTTGAAAAGATGCCCGGCAACATCTGGATACTTATCAATGACTTCCATCAACTTATCACCAGGAAAACGCTTCACCTTACAACGCCCCTTAGAGACGATGGACGCTGTGCGCGGCTCTGCTGAGATTGCCGACATCTCACCGAAGTACTCTTCCGGCTGGGTGATCTCGGCAATTTTCTTACCATCCTTGACCACCATCACCGCTCCATTCACGAGCTTAAAGAAATCCTTATCATTATTCCCCTGACGAATAATAAAATCACCATCCTGATATTCTTCGATATCGGGATGAACTAGATACGCGGGCAGGCTCTCCTCAGTAACCACCGTACGCTTCATCACCTCTTCAATACTTGTCACCCCTTCCCGAATCTTCTGCAAACCAGCCTCGCGAAGGGTGGTCATCCCCTCCTGCACCGCAATCTTACGCAACTGATCTTCGGGAACCTCGGCACTGATCGCCTTGGCAACCTCATCAGTAACCTCCATTAACTCAAAAAGCCCCACCCGACCTTTGTAGCCACCTCCCTTACAGACCTGACACCCAACCGGCCCGCAAATTTCCAACCCATCAACCTCATCCTCATCAAAACCCATCCCAATCAATTCTTCAGCCGAGGGCATTGTCTCAAGTGGTTTCTTACACTGGGCACAAAGGCGCCGACATAACCGTTGCGAAAGCACCATGGTCACCGCCGAGGCAATCATAAAAGGAGGGATACCGATGTCAGACAGACGACCAATGGTGGCAGGACAATCGTTGGTATGCAGGGTAGAGAAAACAAGATGGCCGGTCATCGCCGCCTTGATAGCAATCTCGGCAGTTTCCATATCTCGAATCTCACCAACCATGATGATATCAGGATCCTGCCGGAGAAAGGCCTTCAACGCTGCCGGGAAGGTCATCCCAACTTCTTTTTTGACATTTACCTGATTGATACCTTTAAAGTTAAACTCCACCGGATCCTCAGCGGTAAGGATCTTGGTGTCTTCACTGTTCAGGGAGTTCAACACCGAGTAAAGGGTTACAGTCTTGCCGCTACCGGTGGGGCCGGTGACCAACAACAACCCCTGGGGACGGAAGATACAGCGCTTAAGCATCTCAAAGGTTTTGACCTCAAAACCAAGTTTGGTGAGGTCAACGTTCAGTGATGCCTTATCGAGAATACGGAGAACAATGGACTCGCCGAACAGAGTTGGTAACGAGGAAACACGAAAATCAACCGCCCGGTTGCGCCTCAGCATGATCCGAATACGACCATCCTGGGGGATACGACGCTCGGTGATATCAAGATCAGCCATAATCTTGATCCGTGAATTCATGGCATTCTTGATGGTCAACGGCAAATTCATGGTCTTAAAAAGAGATCCATCGAGACGGTAGCGAACCTGCAACGATTTCTCATAGGGCTCGATATGAATATCACTGACTCCGTCGTTAACCGCCTTGATCAAGATGCCATTGACCAACTTGATAATCGGCGCATCCGAGGCAGAGTAGGTTTCACTAGACCCATCATCATCCTCAGAAACCCCTATTTCATAATCCTCAGCTACCTCAGAGGCCAGAGCACCGAAGTCGTCAATCTGCACAACCGGCTCATCATCATCACTACTCTCTTCCTTGGCAGGGAAATAACTATTGTACTCCTCCTCACTGATCTCGTAATGCTTCTTATATGCCTCAACAATATCCTTTTCTGTGGAAACACAAACCGACAACCCCATCTTGATATCAGTCTGCAACGACTCGACTTCAGCGGTATTAGTGGGTTCCGCCATGGTAATGCGCAACGACTTACCCACCACCTTGAGAGGAAAGGCCATGTACTTCTTGGCCATCTCATAAGGCATAATCTCAAGGGCCTCCTTGCTGGCAGGCTCCCTGGCAATATTAACCGCAGGATAATTATGAAGACGGCTCAGAACATTGACAATGGTATCTTCGTCAACATAACCGAGCCTGAGGAGAATATGACTCAGACGCCCCTTGTTCTTTTTCTGAAAATTGACCGCCTGCTCAAGCTGGGTACTGGTGATCTGCCCTTCCTTGCGAAGTAGCTCCCCAACACGAAGCAAACCAGCACCGGACTGATCCTTAACGGAGGTACGTAGACTTGATTTTTGGGAGGTTGGAGTCGCCGCCATGGATACCTTAAAAGATTATATTCCAGCCAAGATGGCTGTAATTAAACGGTTAAACATTAATAAATTCAGGCTCATTTTAGCATAAACTATTCTAGCTAGACTAAAAAAGGAACAAAATTCTAAAAATTAGAAAAACAATATAATATCTAATTATTTACAACAACTTCACCTACCCCGACAACACAAATCTGCTTATAAAAAAAAAAGAGGTGTTTAAGTGTGTTAACACCCAAACACCTCTTCTGTCACCGAAACGAACCAAACAAAATCCGGCTCTAAAGTGAACTTGGCCTAGAAAACACCTTTCACCTTACCGGTTTCCACATCCACATCGATACGGCGGTAAGCCGGGTCGGAAGCGGTACCAGGCATCAGGCTGATGGCACCGGCAACCGGAACCACAAAGCCTGCACCTTTGTAGGTGAGGATATCGCGGATGGGCAGGGTCCAACCGGTGGGCACACCCTTCTTGGTCGGATCATGGGAGAGAGAGAGGTGAGTCTTGACCATACAGGTTCCCATCTCTTTCAACTCGGGATCCTTCTCCATGCGATCAAGTTTGGTTTTGGCCTCAGGCGAGTAGCTGACGCCATCGGCTCCATATACCTCTTTGGCGATGAGGTCAATACGCTCGCTGAGCGGGGTATCAAGCTCGTAAAGGAACTTGAAGTCGTTGGGCTCTTCACAAGCTTCAACAACCGCATCGGCAAACTCAAGAGCACCGTCGCCGCCATGTTCCCAGTGACGAGAGAGAGCAACCCGGGCACCGGCAGCTTCACAGATGCGGCGCACAGCCTTAATCTCATTGTCAGTATCGGTGTAGAAAGCGTTGATACAGACAACCGGGTTAATACCGGCCTTCTTGACGGTGTTGATATGATGGATGAGGTTCTTGCAACCCTCTTCAACCCAACCGACATTTTCCTTGCCGTACTCTTCAGGCATGGGCTTGCCGGGAACCGGAATCGGCGCGCCGCCGTGACACTTGAGAGCGCGGATGGTAGCAACAACAACCGCACAGTTAGGTTTATTGCCGGAGAAACGACACTTGAGGTTCCAGAATTTCTCGAAACCGATATCAGCGCCGAAACCAGACTCGGTGACATTGTAATCAGCAATCTTCAAGGCCACCCGGTCAGCGATAACCGAAGACTGACCGATGGCGATGTTGGCAAAAGGACCGGCATGGACAACAACTGGCTGACCTTCAAGGGTCTGCATGATGTTCGGGTTAAGAGCCTCAACCATCCAAGCGGTCATGGCCCCAGCAACATCAAGATCCTCAGTGGTGACGGGACGATCATTGCGGTCATAACCAACCACGATCTTGCCCATTCTTTGCCGCATATCTTTCAAGTCATTGGCAATGGCCAAGATAGCCATAACCTCGGAGCTAACCGCAATGGCGAACTTGGACTGCATGGTCATGCCGTCCATCTTGCCACCCTGACCAATGGTGATGTTACGCAGGGACTGCGCACAGTAATCCATGATCCAGCCCATCTCTACTTTCTTGGGATGGATATCTAAACGTTTCAGACCACGCCGAGTTAAAACCTCGTCAGAGTAGTTGCTCTCATGCTGCATCCGGGAAGTAACAGCAACCATGGCCAAGTTGTGGGCGTTCATGATTGCATTGATGTCACCGGTAAGACCCAAAGAGAACGGGGTCAGCGGAATACACTGGGCAAGACCACCACCAGCGGCAGAACCTTTGATGTTCATGGTGGGGCCGCCGGAAGGCTGACGGATAGCGCCGACAACACTCTTGTTCCGTTTACCAAGGCCCTGGACAAGACCCATGGCGCAGGTGGACTTACCTTCACCCAAGGGGGTCGGGCTGATGGCAGTAACATCGACGTACTTGCCGTCAGGTTTATCACCAACCCGATTCATAATCTTACGGTAATCAAGCTTGCCGATATAATGACCGTACGGCAGCACTTCTTCCTTCTCAAGACCGAGTTGCTCACCCAGCTCATACACGGTTTTCATGCGACTTTCAGCCTCTTCGGCGATTTCCCAGTCAGCATGTTTGGTTGGATCAAGAGCCATGTTGATTCTCCTTATCATTAAAAGTTGTAAAGTTGATCAAATAAGCAAATTTATAGTTCCAGAAAAAATTAAACAAAAAGAAAATACTGGATTGTGTTTCAAAACGCAATAAGCAAGGCCACCTCAAAAAGCAAACATCAGCCCCACTCAATCCCGCAAATCCATCTTAACAAACAACAACCGCATTACATCTTCAACAACTACAAAGAAACACTTCCAGCTAAATCCTTGCAGCAGAGACGATTCGGCAAGGAAAAATCAACAATTTGCAAAGGCAAATTACGCAAAAAAGCAGACCACCCAAAGGCCAAAATCAAACTTAAGATACTAAAATAAAGTTATAGCCTATGGCAAGATTTTTTGTTTTTTTGTTAAAAAGGGGCTGCTCGCCCCGAGCCGCGTTTACGGTCAGCCTCCTTCAGTGAATTTTGGCCAACCAAGGCAATTACCAGCAAGAGCGACAAAGGCAAAGAACAAACCGTTAACGAGTAACCAACACCAACTAATAACCAACATGACAGTCATCACAGAGCGCAGACCAATCCATACCGAAACGGTCACCGACCTTAACTTTACGCAGCAGATAGATGGTGGGTTCGTCCGGGGCGCGATGATGATGACAGGTGTTGCAGGTAATCTTGCCATTGTGAAGAGGGAGACTCTTTGGCGCTGTGAATCGGTTACGATCCCAGTCAGCAAAATCGGAGGGATGATTCATTTCAATATGTATCGCCCCCACCCGACAGCAGTCATGGCAAACCTTACAGGTTGCATCAATGGTTTCCTTGAGATAAAAGTATTTCTCGGCTCGAGCCTCTGCCTTGCTAGGCACCTTAGTATGACAACTCAAACACGGCTCCGGCTTAAGATGCGGATTAAGCACTCCCGCCACTGCTGGCAAAGTACTACATAACAGAAAGAACACCCCCCAGCCTATCATGGCCCACCGCCGCCTACTAATCATCTCCACCTCCCCAAACACTTGCCCTACCATGCATAGAAAACTTGCAGCCAATTGAACATTTTGGGATAGCATAATAGACAGTGCCCAATTGGCCCATTAGAACTTACTGTATAAAAACGGGATTTTGGAGTTTCAAAATCAGTAAGTAATCGCCAAACTCAACGACCCATAGACATGAGCCAGATCCTGTTGCTTAAACTCCTTGCTCTGGTAAACATGGGTGTAAGTTAGATTAACTCCCTTACAGATGGTAAGGTTGACCCCCACAGAGAGATCTCCCACCAAGAACTTGCGAGCAACGCTGTGGCTATCCGCAAAGGTATTACCATCGAGGAAGATATTGCGGGCCACGCCCCTGCCATCAGCCCTAATAAAAAAATGGGCGGCCAAGGGGGTGTCTGGATACTGCCACTCTGAGGCGGTAAGGCCGCTGGCGTCTCCGGCCGGGCGACTATGAGAGGTGCCGAAATCATCGGGTAAGCTCCAACCCAAACGCACCTCCCCGCCAGTGTTGGCGTAGGTATAGATATTGCCCAGGGCTACACCCAGATGGGTTATGCAGTCAAAACCAAAACCGTTGCCCCAGTGCTGTTCATAAAACCGCCATTTCCTTTCCCGCAGCAAAACCACCCCAAACTCGTTTGCTAACTGATTATCCCAGCCACGCGGCTCCCTGGTATTATTAAGGCCGATTACATTCTCATGCCACCAGGTCTGTACTTCCCGAGCATAAGATTGCTTCCCGACCATCCCCAAGATCACTTCGCTGGTGTCAAGTCGGCGCGCGGTGCGATCATGAATACCAACCCCAGCATAGAGCCAACCGCTATAGGGTCGATCATCGACAATGAGATCGCTGCGCTCTATATCCCTTGGGGTATAAATATTCTGACCAAAGGAAAAGGCGACCTTGCGCTGATTCTTTTCCCTGCCCTCCCAGCGGCAGAACCTGTCCCCAAGCCGGTCGGCCCAAAGCGGCGGCTTCTCGGGAATGAGCGTAACCTTGACCCCGTTGGTATAATAACGGTCGGTGCCGGCACTGCCAAAGAAGTCATTCTCACTGTTGAGGACCAAGGATCCGGCCTGGGCGGTGACGGCGGCAACAGAACCCAACCAGAAAAAGGCCGCACATACGAACAGTAGACGAAATGGCTGGTGCGTGAGGCAAGTCATGAATCATCCCCTCCCAATACAATCAATCTTACAATCGGTTATCCAAAAGTTTGGCAAACCGTTGCAGATGGATCTGTTCCTCAGCAGCCAAGGTCCAGAAAATCTGCTTGGCATTCTCAGCATCGACCCTACGCCCCATTTTGACATAGAGATCGTAGGCGTTAACTTCCATGGCCATGGCGAAATCAAGAATTTCCGCAACCGAGCGCTCATCAGCCCAAGCAAGACCCTTGTCCACAGGAATGCCGCCCTCCATAATCTCACCAGCAATGGCGCCACCCAACTGCTGACGATGCGGTTCAAAATCAAAATCCAGGTGGGTAACCGCCCCATAGGCAGCAAGGAGAGACTGCTGGTGAAGAATTTCGGCAACAGCCAATTCCTTGAACAACTGAACTTCCTCAACAGCACCGTGAAGCCGTTCACCAACCCCCTGATAGAAAAGCCGAGTTCCTTCCTCAAGCCCCCAAGCCAAGGCAACCAATTGCTCGAAAGTCACTGCCGCCGCAAAATGGGCCATTCCTGCCTCAGGAACGCCAACGGCTATTTCTCCGTCCCAAGCCTTGATCCCACCCGCCATGCTGTAAACCTCAGCAAGACCACGGTCTAAGAGCAACGTGACAGCCGACCGGCTGCGCACCCCAGAACGTCAGTAAATGATGGTCGGCTTGTTCGGATCAATCTCTGCCAAGCGGTTGGGCAACTCACCCAGCGGGATCAATTGCGCCCCCGGCAGATGCTGTTCGGCGTACTCCCCCGGTTGCCTAACATCAATCAGATTGTATTGTCCAACCTCCTTTGCGGCCAATAAACCTTTAGCCTCAATGGCAGAGATGGTTGGCGTTGCGGTGAAAAAATCCTTTAAGGCCATGGGAATCAACTCCTGCAAATTTCATGATCAAATAAAGTTACACCTTGCCGCAAAGAACACAAGATTCATCGGGACCAACAAAAGGAAGCCTGGTCAAATCACGAACTCCGTTTTCAGACAAGATATCGGAAATTTCCCTTTCCGAGTAAGAGCGCCCGACCTGGTTACAGATCAGCATATTCAAAGAAAAAAGAGCTGGGAACAATGGCCCGTCTTTGCCCTCACTCAGAAAGAAGTCGTGCACCATAATCATACCGCCGGGAGAAAGTGCTTCCACCGCTTTAGCAATGATGCGTCGGCACTGTTCTGGGCCATAGCCATGTAAGACCTGGGACAACCAGACAACGTCATACTCACCCTTGATCGAAGCGCCAATGAAATCATCGCCCAGAAAATCTATTCGCTCCTGAAGACCGAAAAACTTGATAGCTTGAGCAGCAAAATTAATGGTCATGGGGCGATCAATAATGGTGGCCCGCAACTCTGGATTAGCCTGACAAAAATGGATGGCATAGGTACCGGGTCCGCCCCCCAGATCAAGAAGATGACGACGTCCCTGAAGGTCTATTTGCTCTGCAAGTTTGGGGGGCAATGGTCATGGCCAGGTTAAACATCCCCAACTGATAATTTTCCCTCTCCTGCTCATCACCGTGGCTGCGCATGTTAATTGGTTTACCGGTTCGCACGGCCTGGTCCAGTTGAGCCCAACCACCCACCAGGTGATGATAATGCATGATGATCTTGCCAAGGTATTCCGACGAGCTACTAACCAAAAAACGCCTGGCGTCTTTGGGAACCAGAAAACACTCCCCTTTTTTGTTCAATAATTTCATGGCCACCAGGGCGTTAAGGAGGCTTGCGACCCCGCGCTCATCGCATTCCAGCAACAAGGCAACCTCTTTGGTGGTCTGGCATTCGCATTCATGGGTCAAAACAGTAAAGATATCAAGATTGACGGCAGCGTGCAGGGCGCAGGACTGCCAATAACCGGTTGCCATCTCCAAAATGGCTGTTGCTGACCATGTTGTCTCCGTTGTCAAGTTATCTCCTCCCAGGAAAAATTACCTACAGCAAAGATATTGCAATCGACCCGACCTATCGTAACAAAATAAACACCCCCAACGACAAGAAAAGTAGAACCTTATTCACCACCTGGTCGCAGCAGCATCCAAAACCGAATGGCAGGATGACCACTTACTTGATCTTTACCCGCAATTGCCACCCGGTTCAAACGTCGATGCAAAATGACCGGTTGATCTGTTTGCAAGCGATCCCCGTGCAAGGTTGCCGGTAACCAGCCCAATTCACTGACGTAGATATCCAGGCTACCGGCTTGGTAACGATGGGGGTGAAGAAGACGGGCTGAGATATGGAACGATTCCGAAGCAAGCAACGGGGCCAGGGAAGGATGCTGCTCAAGGCAGGGCAGATCATCTCGGGCCAGAATCATCTTAAAATGTTCCATGGTTCCCCATTCATAACCAAGAATTGGCTCGCGGGGGATATGAAAACGACTGGTTTCTGAACTCACCGCCCCCGGATCCTGGGTCAGGATCGCTTGATAACCCACTTTAACCGCTTCATCGATAACGATGGAATTATACTCGCCATAGGGAATGGCGAAGAATTTGGGCCTGGTCCCAATCCGCTCAGCAAGAATATCCGACCCCTTACGCAGATCTTCACGGATCCATTGCCTATAAACGTTCTCACTCATCCCTGACGGCCAATCGGCCAAGCGATGATGGGCATAACCATGATCTTGGATATCTGCCCCGGCAGCACGCATTTCAGCAACCTGTTGCCAGCTAAGAAGATTATGATAACCGTCGTTTACCGCTTGGATATTGAGAAAGATTGTGTACGGGTAATTGAATGATTTAAGAATGGGCCATGCTTGGGTGTAAGCGCTTTCGTAGCCGTCGTCGATGGTGATTACCACTGCCCGGTCAGGAACGGGGCGGTTCTCCTTAAGCGCCAGGGCCACCGACGCCAACGAAACAACTTGGTAACCGTTGTCTTGCAGATATCTCATTTGCTCGCGAAAAGATTCCACGGCAACATTGGTGGAGGGGTAGCGGTTTTCGCCAAAACGATGATAAATCAGGACGTGAAGGTCAGCAAAAGCCAACCCCGGGTTGCAGAGAACCCCAAGACTAAGAAGAAGTGAAAAGAACAAGGCCATAAAGAAGAACCGTGGGGCAGACTTCCTCGATACGAACCTGTTAGTTGGTGTCTGTCCATAAATGAGGATTTTTGTTCGAGATCAAGGCATGCGAAAAAAATAAGCGCAGGCATATGTTTGATATTCCGAGCATTATTTTTTGAACATAACGCAGAGATCGGGCAGGTAGCGAACCTGTGAGACTCCGAAAA
>JAQYVW010000061.1 GCA_030145325.1 Desulfurivibrionaceae bacterium | reverse complement strand
GCAAAGCCTATTTCTAAATTCAGCGCAAAGATATGAGGCCACAGTATAGCTACCTGTTCGCCTTGACTAATAGAATTGGTGGTCACAAAGGCTAATTGAGCTTTGGAATTGTAAATATATCTTGCTCCCAGCAAGAACCAGCAGCCAATGTAGTCGATATTTTTATAGTTTTTAGTACCAACAAAAACCGTAGCCAGATCTTTTTTTTGCACCCGAGATTGCATAGTAGACCCTAAATACGGCGGATTCCCCAGAATATAAATCTCAACTCCATCTTCTTTCGGGCACACTTCCTCCCAATCCAGCCGTGTCGCATTCCCACAGACAATATAGCCGCCATCCTGCAAGGGTAAAGTCGGCTTGGCTTTGCCAAACACCCCTTTAAAAGCGATATTCATCTGGTGCTCGGCCAACCACAGGGAGAGCTTGGCTGTCTCATGGGCGAAATCATCCAACTCAATGCCATAAAACTGGGTCAGCATAATATTGCTACGAAATCGAACTCCTCGAAGCTCAAGCTGAGTTTGACCTTGCCGGGTCCGCTTCAACATTCGTTCAAGAATCTCAATCTCCAGTTTGCAAAGTTCTTTGTAGGCGATAATCAGGAAGTTGCCGGAGCCGCAGGCCGGATCAAAAATACGCAGATGGTAGAGGCGATTAAGCAGCTTCTGCAACTTCTTCTTGCTGTTGCCGGCCCGCTCCAATTCATCACGCAGGTTATCGAGAAACAGTGGCTCAATCACCTTCATGATGTTGACCACCGAGGTGTAATGCATCCCCATGCTGCTGCGCTGGTCGCTATGCACCACGGCCTGCATCATGGAGCCGAAGATGTCGGGGTTTATCTGCTTCCAGTTGAGCGCCCCGCACTCAAGAATGATCTTTCTGGATTTTGTGGTGAACGCCGGAACCGGGTAGTCGTCCGAAAAAAGTCCGCCATTGACATAAGGGAAGTCTTGCAGGAACTGCGGGTAGCCCGTTCGATCTTGTAGGTTGAGCACCTTGAAGAGTTTTTGCAGATAGGCCTGTAGGTCACTGCCGTCTTGACTGGTATGAGAAGCCAGCCCATTGGTGAACTGGTTATCAGCAAAGATGCCGGTATCCTCGGCAAAGAAACAAAAAAGCAGGCGGGAGAGGAAGATGTTTAACGTGTGCCGGTCAGCATCATTTTCCGGCGGGTTGTTTTCCAGAATCAGATCATAAAGCCGCCCCATTCGCTCGGCAGCCTTGATATCCGCCGGATTTTCACTCTGGAGTTGCGATTTCTCCATCCCTGCCCAAGGCAGAAAAAAATCATAATGCCCGGCCAGATCCGCAATCGGGATATCAAGGGTATCGTCGGTCTTGGTGTCCAAGGCAAGCAGGGTCTTAAAATCGGTAACAATAATGAAGCGGGGATTTTGCTTGGTAATGACAGGGGCAGTTTTCAGCTGGTCGATCAGGTGATGCAGATCCCCTTCGACCTCTCTCTTAAAAAAAAGTTTCTTTTTCCAGAGCACTTCACCGGGAATCTTCGAGAGATTGTAATCACCCTTCTTCAACCGGGAGATTGAGGCCTTGGGATGTTCGTAGGCAAGCAACAGGTCATAGATAAATGTTTCCGGGTCAGGTTTCGCCACCAACGAATGGATATTTTTTTCGAGTTTTTCAATATTCATAAGTCGTCTTCAATGCTCAAATATTCCAAATCAGATTCAACATGATTACTTAAATCCGCGTTGTTTTCTAAACTCCACACCTGAATCTTAAGTCGTCAAAAACATTATGCAAAAATCAACTCTTGCCAAGGTAAATCTTACTTCTCCACCAAGAGAAGAGAGAGTCTACTGCACCCGACAATCCCTGATACAAATAACCAAATCGAAACAAAGCCGCAAACAGCTTAGAACGGAAGTGAATTTAACTCCATCGAATTCGATGGAATTAAAAAGTCAGGAAAATCTGGAAGAACTGCTGAGAATAGCGCGGCTTAAAACATGGTGTGAGGATATCAACCGGGCGCAGGCGGACAAGATTTTTGATTTTGTCTTTGTCGATGAAGAGAGTTTTAAGAAATATACCCCGGACTCATTCGGGAAACTAGTCTTCACCCAACAATCTCACCGCCGCCAACAACTTCATCATCATCATAAAAAACCGCAAACTGCCCCGGCGCAACCGCCCGTTGCGGGGTCTCGAATCGAACAACCAACCCACCCTCTTCAGCCGCCTCAATGGTGGCGGGAGCACCGGCATGGCTGTAGCGAATCTTCACCATCAAACGGGTGGGCAGTGCCGGTGATGCACCGCTAAGCCAGGTCACCTTGTTGAGTGATAAACTATCCCGCCACAACTCTTCATCCTTGCCCACCACCACCCGGTTGTTGGCGGCGTCAAGTTCGACTACATAATAGGGAGTAGCGTCGGGAATACCCAGCCCTCGCCTCTGGCCGATGGTGTAACGATGAATGCCATGATGATGGCCCAACACCGTGCCATCGCCACGGACAATCTCACCATCAGCAGGCGTCGGGACATGTTCTTCGATAAAAGCAGCCACCGTGGTTCCCTGCAGAAAGCAAACATCCTGACTCTCGCTGCCGTGAACCCCGGCAATGCCGAACTCGGCGGCCAGTTCCCGCACGTGCTCCTTGGTGTAACCGCCGAGGGGGAAAAGTAATGAAGCCAGTTGTTCCTGTCCCAGCCGGTGCAAGAAATAAGACTGATCTTTTTTGGGATCAAGCCCCTTCAACAACCGCACACCCTGGCCGGATTGATCCAACCGGGCATAATGACCGGTGGCCATTAACTCCACGCCCAACTCCTGCGCCGCCGTCAACAAACGACCGAATTTGATATTGGGATTACAAACCACACACGGGTTGGGGGTGCGACCAGCCAGATAGGCGGCGGAGAAATAATCAAGAACCTTGGCTCGAAAAACATCCTCAACATCGATAACATCAAGCTTAACCGCAAGCTTTGCCGCCACCTGCTCAACGCGCTCTATCTGCGCCGAGAGATCAGGCTGCCCAAAGGCCATGAAGAGCCCGCGTACAGCATAGCCCTGTTTTTTCAGAATGGCAGCCACCACCGAGCTGTCTACCCCGCCGCTCATGGCCACCGCCACCGACTCGCCGCCGCCCAACTTAATCACCCCTGTTGCCTGCACTCAAAACCTTCCGCACCAAGGCGACAAAGTCCTGCATATCAAATGGCTTCACCACATATTCCTTAATCCCCATAGCTTTTGCCTTGTCTTTATTGATTTTTTCACTGAAACCGGTGCAAAGAATCACCGGCATATCAGCGCGGAGGGTTAAGATTTCTTGGGCCAGTTGGTCGCCGGTAATTTTCGGCATGGTCATATCGGTAATCACCAGATCGAACAACTGAGGTTGCTTGCGAAACAGCTGCAATGCATCCTCAGGGCAGGTACAGGCCGTCACCTCATAACCAAAAGAAGACAACATCTCTTTTTCCATGCTGACAACCTCTTTTTCATCATCAACAAGTAAAATATGTTCATTGCTGGCCTGAGAAATCTCTGGTACCGCAATCCCCTCCTCAACGTGGACAACTGCGGCGGGTGCCACGGGCAGGAAAACATGAAATATCGTTCCCTGCTCCAGCTTACTTTCCACGGTAATGCTGCCACCGTGGTTTTTCACAATCCCGTGGACAACGGATAGACCCAGCCCCGTCCCATCTCCCATGGGTTTGGTGGAGAAGAAAGGATCAAAGATTTTAGACAGGGCTTCATCATCCATGCCGGATCCGTTGTCTCTCACATCAAGACGCAGATACAAGCCAGGCTTGAGGTTGACATTTTCCACCAGCTCGCCACTAAATTCCACCGGCTTCAAAGTGACCCCAAGCTCGCCGCCAGTCTCCCGCATGGCATAGTAGGCATTGGTGCAGAGGTTCATCAAAATCTGGTGAATCTGGGTGGGATTTGCCAAAACCAAGCCGCAATTGGGATCAATCTCCTGCACGATTTCGATATTGGCAGGAATGGTGGCGCGCAACAGCTTCAAAGCCTCCTTGACGATGACATCCATCTCGATGGGAGCTTGCCGTTGCACCTCTTGTCGACTGAAGGTGAGAATCTGCTGCACCAGCCCCCGAGCCCGATTGGCGGCCTTGAGCACATGCTGTAGATAGGTCTTAACGGCATCGTCCTGCCCCCTTAGCAAAGCCAACTCCAGGTAACCAAAGATCGGAGAAAGAATATTATTAAAATCATGGGCAATACCACCGGCCAGGGTGCCGATGGACTCCATCTTGTGGGCCTGTTGCAGCTGATTTTCCAGTTGCCGCTTCTCCTCGGCAACCTGAAGGCGCTCGGAGATATCGCGACTCAAGGCCATCACATAACGCTGCTCTCCCAATTCCAAAAGCCCCATTCGCACCTCCACCGGAAAGATGTCACCATTCTTACTCCGGTGTAAAGCCTCAGTGGTTAACGGATCTTCCTCTGCCAACGCCTGCCAATACTTCTCTCGATATCTATCCCGGTCGAGATCCATTTCCACATCAGCAAGGTTCATGGTCAACAACTCTTCCCGGTTGTAACCAAGGTTTTCACAAGCTCGCTGATTGGCATCGATAAACCGCCCCTCTTCATCATGGAGGGAAAAGGCATCAACCGCCTGGTTGACCAGGGTTCGGAAACGATGCTCACTTCCTAACAACTCGGCATTACGCTCCTCAATCTGGAGCAGCATCCGATTAAAGGCTTCAACCAGATTACCAACCTCGTCATCGCCATATTTTACAGCCCTTAACGAATAATCCTGCTCCTCGGTTACCCGCCGCGACAAGGTCTCCAACTCACTGATCGGCCTGGCAATAATTTCCCGCAACCTGGCTGCCAGCAAAAAGGTAAAGGCCAGAACCATGGCCACAACCACAGCAGCGATAATGGTCGCCAAACGGTTGAAGGCCTGCAGGGTACGCATGTCATCAACAAGGGTGATTATGCCTATTTTACTGCCGTCTAAAACGAGCTCCTGTTGAATGCGAAACAGTCCCGGAGCCGTTGTCGGCATCTCAATTCCGGCTGTGGCGACTTCCTTACTACGGTAGTCAGCAAACAGCACCCCGGACTCGGTATGTACCTGCGCAGATATAATTGAAGGATGGTAACTGAGGGAAGAAAGCATCTTTTCCGCATCTTCCGCCACATTGAAAACCAACGCAGCATGACAGTTTACCCCCACCACCTTGGCCAAGCTGCCAAGATCATTATAGTAGGATTGACGATATTGATTGGTAACCAGCGCATAGAAGATCAGGCAGGCCGCCAGCACGGCCACCGAGGTTGTACCCATCAGGATAAGGGTGATCTTCTGACGAATGGTCAGATTACGGAAGCTAACCAAATACATTCTCCTTCATTTTCAAACGATGATTCATTGCCGACAACACTAACCGCCATCTCTAGCAACTTGGCGCTTAAGCGCAGCCCGGCAAGAGCAAGGGACTGACGATTAATGGCCCAACGTACCGAATTATTATGGCGTAACAGGGCAATCATGCCACCGGCCTGCAGAAAGGAATCACCCTCAGCCACCGTTAACACCGGCGCATGACCGAGACTATCAATAATTTTGGCAAAGTTGATTTTTTCAGAATTAGCTACGTAGAGGATATGACAATCGCGCAGAGGCATACCTGCACGATAAGAGCCATGGAAGGTCATAGAAATGGACGAACCCTTGCCGGACTGGACAAGTTTGGCCTGTAAACGTTTGAGCGCCTTTTCCATGGGAGAATGGCCGACAACCGCAATCACCTTAACACCGGACTCCCCACTCTTCTCCTCCGGCCAAGTAGCGAAACGAAGGAAATTGTATAGATACACCGCTTTCAATTCATGCTCACTGACCGAGGACTCAGCCGCGATCACTGGCTGCTCACCCAAGAATCCCGGCATCACTACCAGCAAAGTCAACAGGATAGCAAAACGCGTACGGAATAAACGCTTTTGGTTATGGAACAGAGTTGGCATTAAACAACATCCACTCAGAACGAATATCGCGCCTCAATCCAGAGACTGCGGCCCTCCATGGGTAAATCGTTGGTAATGGCAGTGGTGCTAAAGATAGGTTCACGGATATTTTCATCAAAAACATTATGAGCAGAGAGAGCTATCTGCCAATGTTTAGCGATATTCTGCCGCCGCAGGGTGAGGTTGACCCAGTCGTTGTCCTTGACCTCGGCACGGATGTCGCCAACGGGGCGATGGCGCTGGCCGATCCAAAAATACTGGCTGTCCAACGACCAGTCCGGCCTGAACTGCCAGTGTCCATTAAGGTAGGCCTGCCAGGTCGGAGCATTGGCGACTAACTCGTCGCTGTCTTTATCCTTGGAGCGCTGATAAGCGACATTGCCCCGCAAACGCAGGGTGTCGGTGGCAAGCCAGTCCATCTCCAGTTCAAAACCACGCCCTTGCTGGTTGCGAGCATTGTCGGCGGTAACCGTCGAGGCGGGGGCAGGATCGGGAACAAATTCGATAAGATCCTTGGCCTCGTAGGCAAAGAGGTTGAACACCCAACGGAGATCCTTACGGGGCTGGTAGTCAAAAACCAGCTCATAGGTATCGATGGTCTCAGGCTTCAGAGTCGCACTGCCCAGGCCAGAGGGGTTGTTGATCAGGTAGAATTCAGCAAAGGAGGGGGGGCGAAAGGCCGAGCCATAGAGAAGCTTGGTGGTAAGGCTCTTCGTGGCCTCCCAGACCAAAGCCGCCCGCGGGTTCAGCGTATCGCCGAAGTCGGAATAATTGTCGTAACGGAGACCAAGAGTAAGTTCCCACTTGTCGGCAAAAGCCCACTCGTCTTGCAACGAACCGTACCAAATGGTTCGCTCCTTGTCGTTCATAAAGATATAGGGACTATCACTGTTAAGATGGGTCAACGTCCCGTCGATGACATTCACCGCTGGCGCAGCCAGCAGGGTGGTGGAGTCGATGACCCCAGGACCGAAATTCTTGTAGTTGTCAGTCTCGTCGGTTATGTAACGGCCCCCAACTCCAAAACGGAACAAATGATCAGCCAGCCCCTCGTAAAGAGCGGCAAGATCAAGAGAGGTCTGCGCTTCGTCGATGATGGGCTGACCAAAGACGCCATCGCTGAACAAAACCAGACCGGCGGTGTTTGCGGAGCCGATATTGCCGTCGCTACCAATGGGTAAAAGGGTCCCGGGCGGGAACATCCGTGCTAGAGAATCCGAATGATTGTACAGATAGCTGAACCGACTGCTGAACCGCCAGTTGTCCACCAGGTCATCATTGTTATAGGCAAGGTCGCCTTGGTACATCTGCCGTTCTCCTCGACCATAGGTGTCCAGTGCCGGAGTAAGACCGACCCCAAAGCCATGATTGGAGAGAGCCCCCCACAACCGCAAACGCCAGTTTCCCTTCCCCAGACTCAGGCGCAAATCCACGCTTTCCGTGGCACTATTCATCGCCGCTGGCGTAAGCGTGGCCGCAGGCAAACCAAAGAGAGCATTGAGGCTGGCATCCAAGCCGGTCTGGAAATCGGTATCGATTATTCGGTCGCTGTCCCCCTCGGTCTTAAAGTAATCAACGCTGGCCATATACTCCCAGCCAGCCCGCTCGCCACCATGTAGAGCCCAGCCGTTCCGGCTGGCAAAAGAACCGTAGCGCAAGCCAGCTTCTGTACCGTTAAGCTCTTTGCCCTCCTTGGTGACCACGTTAATGATGCCACTGAAGGCGTCGGCCCCATGCACCGCCGAGCCGGGCCCGCGTACCACCTCAATACTGGAGATACTCGACACCGGTATTCGCATCTGGCTTGGAATGATGCCCGAATATGCATATTTAATGGGCAACCCATTAATCTGGAACAGCATCTGAGGGGAGAGAGTGGTATGAAGACCACGCAGGGAATAAATGGGTATCCCCTGCAAACTTGAATTAGAAATATGCAACCCCGGCACCGTCGCCAGCGCCTCCTGAAGGGTAGTCGCTCCCATCCGCTCAATATCCTCGGCAGTAATGACGCTGGCAATGGCCGGGGCCTGGCGAATGGACTTGGGGGTGCCGGTGGCAATACTAACCTTCAGTTCCACCAGTTCATCCAGGCTCATGGCGAGGAGCGCATCCATATTCTCGCCATTGGAAGTCGCCGAAACCGCTGGGGAAACTCCGCCACAGAGAACCCCAAGGGTGATGGCAACCGAGCATAAAATCTTTCGCGCCCCTAACGAATTTACTTCCGCGAACCCTTTTAGACCCTGACCAAGGCTGTTATTTTCTTTCTGCATCCACAAGCACCCCATGAATAAGACCTAAGACCATTGCCCCAAAGAACAACCACAAAAACCTTCGACCCATCTTTTTAAAACCACTTCCGGCGGTACCTCCAGCCGGGCCAACCAGCGTGAATAAGTACCAAATGAAGAGTTTTGGTCATCAATGACATTGATGGCGATGTCAAACAATTTGGCGCTCACCCTCAGACCGGTTCGGTTCAAAGGGGCACGATTAATTGACCAACGAACCGTGTTCTGATAATGGAGCAACGAAACCATACCGCCAACCGCCATAAATGACTCACCATCGGCAACGGTGAGTACCGGCGCATCCCCGAGACTCTTGATGATCCTGGCCATATTACTCTTTTCGGAATCACAAATGTAAAGGACATTACAATGGCAAAGATCCATCCCCTCACGAAATGGGCCATGGATAACCAAGGTGACGGGGGTACGGTCAGATCCAGCCAGCTTGCTCTGGAGCCTACGCAAAGCATCCGTGCAGGAGCAATCCCCCACCACCGCAATTTTCTTGATTGGGATGGCATCGTTGGCCAGAAAAACACCATCATCAGGCCAACGCACGAAACGAAGGAAGTTGTAAAGATAGACGGCCTTGAGGTCTGACTCGCTAGCCGAAACACCCTTTACATCATTAGCTCTAGCCAACGACGGCGACAAACTTCCGACCAACAACACGACCAGAACAAAAAAACAGCCCAGCAGAAGATATTTAACAACCACGGTTTTCATTATCATATGTCAATTATCCTATACAATTGTTCCCCAAGCCAGAACAAAAAACATCACTACCCAGCAATATACTAAAACATCTCCCTCACGCTCCCTCTCTTTAAACTGCCCGCTAGGGTTTTTCATCAACTATTTACCACTTACACATTGCATAGACCCCGCGATAACAAAGAGATGCGGTCTCCCTTGCCCATTCCAACCCAACCCTTGAAAATCCTTCACCATGACATAAGCTAAAGACCACATTTACATTTTTAGGGTGCATCTCATCGCATAGCCGCGTAGAATGTGCGCCTCTCAAAAAACCACAACCGTTACCGAAAAAATTATGTCTTCCACAACCGCCATAAACTCACCCGAACTTTTGGCTCCGGCCGGGAACATGGAAAAATTGCGCTCTGCCATTCATTACGGGGCAGACGCAGTATATCTGGGCGGAAAACGATTCAGCCTCAGAGCCAACGCCGGTAATTTCGATGACCAGCAGCTGCGCGAAGCAGTGACTTATGCTCATCTGCACGGTGCCAAGGTCTTTATCACGCTGAACATCTTCGCCCACCAGCGCGATCTGGAGGGGCTGACAGAGTATCTGCTTTTTCTTGAAGATTGCCGGGCCGACGGCCTGATCATCTCCGACCCCGGCATCCTCGCCATGGCCAGAAAAAGCGTGCCGGAGATGAGCATCCACCTCTCCACCCAGGCCAATGTCACCAACCCGGCTTCGGCCCTCTTCTGGCAGGAACAGGGAGTTAGCCGCCTGAACCTGGCCCGCGAGATGTCGCTGGGAGAGATCAAGGCCATCCGCGAAGCGGTTAATTGCAAGATCGAGCTCTTTGTCCACGGCGCGCTATGCATCTCTTACTCGGGCCGCTGCATGCTGAGTCTCTACTTCACTGGCCGCGACGCCAACAAGGGCGATTGTGCCCATCCCTGCCGTTACAAATACGCCCTGATGGAAGAAAAACGACCGGGCCAATACTTCCCGGTGGATGAAGATGAACATGGCACCTATATCTTTAATGCCAAGGATCTCTGCCTGCTCAACCGCTTACCGGATTTAATTGCGGCTGGGGCAGACAGCCTGAAGATTGAAGGACGGATGAAGAGCGTTTATTATGTTGGCGCCACCGTCCGCCTCTACCGGGCAGCCCTGGATTATCTCGCCGCCAACAACGGTCAAGGGCCACTACCAACGGAGTTTGCCGAGGAGTTGCAAAAAGTCGGCACCCGCGGCCACAGCGAGAACTTTCTCGATGATCCCCCGCAACAAAACGACATGCTCTATGACGGCGTCACTGTCCGTCAGGAATATGCGCCAGTGGGCATTGTCCGGGAAAGCGGTCCGGTACCGCTCATCGAAGCCCGCAACCCCCTCCGCCCAGGCGACGCCATCGAATACCTGGGCCCCAACCTCATCAACCTCCCCTGCCGGGTGGTTACCCTCCGCAACGCCGAAGGGGAAGAACTGCCCCAAGCCAATCCCAACCAACTGGTACATCTCACCACCAATGTTGACCATGCCGACTTTGCCGAAAACGCGCTGTTCCGTAAGCGCCTCACCGCCTGAACACCCATTCTCCCGCAACCGACGCGATCTCCGCCAAATTTTCGTTAAATAATTTCATTCCACCGATAGCCCCGGCAATCAATCTGGGGTAAGGTATGAATCAGTGTTCATTTTTCCACCGGACTTGACGGCAGCGAGAGAGGGCAAAGCAGTAATCGCACCCGCCCCACGCTAAAAGCATCCATTTGTAATCATGCTGTTTTTTATCTTTACCAAAGAGGAAGAGCATGCAAGACCGACGAAATCACAAACCGGATCGGCGCAAGGGCAATCGTTCCGTCGAAAAAAACTTTAAGTTTTTGCAATCGGTTATTAACGGAGTTTCCGACCCAATTCTGGTTATCGGCTCCGACATGCAGGTTAAGCTAATCAACCAGGCGGCACGAAATTTCCCCGCCCTCAGGGAAGATGCTGACAACGACATTGCCGATAGTCATTGCTACCGACTACTCTTTGGCCTGGACAAGCCATGTAATCAAGTCGGCAGACACTGTCCGCTGATTGATGTTCTCGAAACCGGCAAGGCGGTTACCGCCGAACACCAGATCATGCTCACCACCGGCGAAGCAAATTTCTTTGAAATCCTCGCTTCCCCCCTGCTCGGCGCCGACGGCTCGGCCCTGGGCATTATTGAAGTTTTACGAGACGTTACCGAACGCCACAAGGCCACCGAAGCCCTAAAGAAAAGCCATGAGGAACTGGAACTCCGCGTCCAGGATCGCACCTCAGATATCCTTTCTTTCAATGAAGCGCTCCAGGAAGAGATAATCGAACGGCGCAAGGCCGAAGATGATCTAAGCCAGGCCATTGAACAGGCCCAGCAGGTCTACCGGGTCATCCCCAGCGCCATCTTCACCGTTGACAAAAATCAGTGCATCACCAGTTGGAACAACAAGGCCCAAGAACTCACCGGTTACAGCCGCGAAGAGGTGTTGGACAAGCCCTGCAGCATCTTTTCCATGCACCCCTGCCAAGATCGTTGCGGCGTTTTTGCCTGCGATGCAAAAACGCCGATCATTGATAAGGAATGCATCATCAAAACCAAGGATGGTCGGCTGCGAATCATCTCCAAAAATGCCGACCTGCTCCGCGACTCAAATGGCAATATCCATGGCGCGGTGGAAAGTTTTGAAGACGTCACTGACAAACGGGAGTTTGAAAACCAGTTACGTACCGAACGCGACAAGTTCCACGCCATGCTCTCCGCCTTTGATCAGGGGCTGCATATCCTCACCCGGGATTACGAAATCGTCTTTCAGAACGAATTTCTGCGCAAGTTATTCGGCGACCGGATCGGTGAAAAATGTCATCAGGTATACAAGGGCCATGACGAACCTTGTGAGAACTGCCAGATGCGGGAAGCTCTGGAATCCAAAGAAATCCGGCGGGGTGAACTGGTCATGGATGATGGCCGTTGTTACCAACAGAGTTATGTTCCCTTCAAGGATGTTGATGGGGAGACAAAAACCCTGATCCTGCTCCGCGACATCACCGAAGAAAAGGCCCATCAGGCCGAGACCATGCGGGCAGGTCAGCTGGCTTCCATCGGCGAACTGGCGGCCAGCGTTGCCCATGAAATCAACAACCCCATCAACGGCATCATTAACTACGCGCAGATCCTTCTTGATGACATCAAAGACGAAGTAGGAATAGATGTCCTTGGTCGAGTAATCAAGGAAGGCGAACGAATCGCTGATATCGTCAGCAACCTGCTCGCCTTTTCCCGGCAAGAGGATAGTGATTCGACCCTGGTCGTTGAAATAGGAGAGGTTCTTGATGACTCCCTTTCCCTTCTCAAACACCAGTTTAAAAAAGACGGCATCGGCCTGGATCTGATCATCCCGGAAGAAATGCCCTCAATCCGTCTCAATCCGCAAAAATTGCAACAGGTGATGCTTAATCTGTTCAGTAATGCCCGCTATGCTCTCAATCTTCGTTACCCCGGCCGTGACCAGAACAAACAACTCCAGATTGCCTGCTCCACCGTTGAGCTACGCGGGAAACGTTACTTGCGTACCGAGGTCACAGATCACGGCACCGGCATTCCTGAAGAAATAATCGGCAACATTTTTGATCCATTCTTTTCCTCCAAAGGATCCGACGGCACCGGCCTCGGCCTGAGCATCACCCACGGATTAATCAAGGATTTCAATGGTTTCCTGGGGGTGAGCAGCAAGGAAGGAGAATATACAACCATGACTGTTGACCTGCCCGCCTGTAATGATGAAGGAGAACCCAATGCTTGAAATGGACATCACCACCACCGACACGGCCATTCTGGTAGTAGACGATGAAGAAAGTCTGCGCCTCACCTTTAAGATGTTTCTTAGCCGGGCGGGTTACGGACCAATTTCCACCGCCTCCACCTATGACGAAGCGGTGGAACTGGTAGAAAATCAAGAATTTGACCTCATCGTCAGCGATATCGTTATGGATGGCGCTTCTGGAATTGATTTGCTGCGAAAGGTGAAGGAACTGGGACGGCAATGCCCCATGGTGATGGTCACCGGCTACCCCAACATCAATACCGCCACCGAGGCAGTTGAACTGGGTGCTTTTGCCTATCTTTCTAAGCCGGTTAAGAAGGATGATCTCCTCCGCACCGCTCGAATGGCACTGCAGCAATATAATCTCTGGAAAGAAACGGTCAAGCTGCAGGAGGAAAAGGAACGGTACCAAAAATATTTGGAAACCATTTTCCGCTCTGTTCGCGACATCATCATCACCGTTGATGCCGCGATGCGGATCACCGAAATGAACGATCCGGCTGGCAAATGGCTACAGGAGCTTAATCCTGAGCTAAAAAAGAATTCAAGCCTTGCTGACATGCCTGGTGTTGTCGGTGAGATTTGCCGCGAGGATGTAAAACTGGTCCTTGAAACCCACCAGGAAGTCCCGGAACATCGCATCGAATGGCAAAAAAACGAGGCGCAGGAGGTTATTTTTCGAATCAGCGCCGCCCCCATGGAAACCCAAGGCGGAAACTTTTTAGGGGTGGTATTGGTCATCCGGGATGTCAGTCGCCTGGAAGCCCTTGAGATGGCTGGGCATCGCAACCATTTTCATCGTTTTATCGGTGCCAGCAACGTTATGCAAACGGTATACACCCTGATTGCAAACGTCGGCAAGGTTGACACCACGGTGCTGATCAACGGCGAGTCAGGCACCGGTAAGGAACTGGTCGCAGATGCCCTCCACGCTGAAAGCCCCCGCCAAGAGATGCCGATGGTCAAGGTGGACTGCACCGCCATCCCGGAAAATCTTCTCGAAAGTGAACTCTTCGGTCACAAGAAAGGCTCCTTTACCGGCGCTGACCGCGATCGACCAGGGCGCATCCTGCAAGCTGATGGCGGCACCCTGTTTCTTGATGAAATCGGCGACATCTCCTCGCTCATGCAGCTACGCCTGCTGCGTTTTTTACAAGAGAGAACCTTTTACCCCGTTGGTCAGGATCAACCCATTACCGTCGACGTCCGAGTTATAGCCGCCACCAATGCCGATTTACGACAACGGGTAGATGATGGTACCTTCCGGGAGGATCTCTACTACCGCCTAAGAGTTCTTGATATTATGCTGCCGCCGCTTCGCGAACGATCCGGCGACCTCCCTTTGCTTGTAAGACATTTTCTCGATCGCTTCAGCAAGCGACTGGGAAGAGAGATCAACGGTATTTCCGATCAGGCCCTGGAGCTACTGGAACAGTACCACTGGCCCGGCAACGTCCGTGAGCTAGAACATGTTTTGGAGCGGGCCACCGTACTTTGCGCCGACCACACCATTACCACCACCGACCTGCCGGTGGATATGCTCACTGGCTCCTTACCATCCCCCGCGGCCAAGAACGGACAAACTAACGTTGCCCCTGCCGCCCCGCAGCCTTCTGTTACGCCGCCAGTAATCCCGGAGGATGAAAACGAAACGGACAAGATCATCCGCGTCCTCACCCAGACCGCCGGGAATAAAGCCAAAGCTGCTCGCCTCCTCGGGATTGATCGTAGTACCCTTTACCGCAAGATGCGATTATACAGCATCGCTTTTGATGAAACGGAAGTGTAGCGCCAAAAAATGAATGCCACACATTTTGCCACGCCTGTGTTGCAAAATGTGTGGCGGCACTTGTTGATAGATTTCGCCGTCATCACCGTTTTCTTTTTTTACCTGTTTGTTCTCTTTTTCTCCCTCCCCATACCAAGTAACCAACACCCCATCAAAGTATCCTCTTGCCGGCAGAGTAAAACTCTTCATTCCTAGTGCTTTAGGACGATGTGGCATGCCACATGCATCCTTTAGCAGTAACGGCAATATGCCCATCATGTCGGCAACGAGCTTGAGACAGCTTTTAATGATAAAAAGAGGAGGAATTACCATGACGGCAACAGCTAAAAAGAAAGATAGCAGCCTGGCCATTGGCGCGGTTGATGTAACGGCGCTGGATCGAATTAATGCCGGTATCTTGCAGGTTTCTGTGGGGTTGGTGGTGATGTTGACCGGTTTGGCGGGAATATGGGGCGTGGCCAGTCTTATCAGCGCCATGGCCCAAAATGGTGGTGTAAGCGGCATGATCAAGGGTTTCATGACTGCAATCAGCGGCTAACAAGGCTTCTTTTCAAGAAAAAAGGCAACCCGCCTGATGGAAATTACTGTTCTTAATAATAATTTCTGTATAATGGTCTGGAGAGATTAGCCTGCTCCAGGCCATTTTTTGCAAGTACGGGAGGCAAGAAATTCAAGGTCTATGGTTTGCGATGAGTGAAAGCATGCCTGGACGGAAGGAGCCAACAAGAACATGGGGAGAAACCGTATGGAGAAAATCAAACCTCTTTGTTTAACGGCTACGGTAGCCAGTGTCGCTTTCCTTGCCTGTATCTGGACCGCGAGCTCTGCCTTGGCCATCGACAACGAAACCTGTCTGGAGTGCCATAGCGATGACACGTTGACCCGCACCGAGTCAACCGGCATGAAAGACAGCCTCTTTGTTGATCTCAATAAATTCAAATACTCAGTTCATAATGTTAATGGTGTTGCCTGTGTTGACTGTCATGCCGACATTGAAGAACTAGATATGGACAATGAAGTACCGCATGCCGTTAGTCTGGCCCCGGTTAATTGCGGTAATTGCCACGATGAAGTGGCGGAGGCGTACCAAAACAGCGTTCACAAAAAAGCAAGCCACAAAGGCGTAGACATTCCATGTTACGCGTGCCATGCCTATCATGACACCACCCGCTTAGCCATGGCCACCGTCAGCGAACGCCAAAACTCTTTCTGTCTTAAATGTCACGACCCATATAAGGCCCACGACTGGTTGCCGGCGAAGGAAAACCATTTTGCGATGGTCGAATGCACGGTCTGCCATGCGCCAGAAGTGCCACGCCATGTTAATCTTCGCTTCTTTGATCTGGTGGATAGCGCGTTCCTGAAAGGTGACGTCATCATGCGCCACCTGCAAACCGACCCCTCAGGCTTTACCGATCTGATTGACAAGGACGGAGACGGTACCATTAGTCAGCAAGAATTTGAAGATCTGGTGCTGATGCTTCGCCAGAAGGACATCAGGGGAGTTTTTCATGGCGAACTGGTCGCCGAGATCAACCCCATCGTCCATCAAGTTAATCGTGGCAAAGCCAACCGGGACTGTAGTCAGTGTCACTCCGTTACCTCGAATTTTTTTCAAGACGTAAGAATGACCTTTGATATGGATGACGGATCGGTGTCTTCTTATAATGTTGATCGGCAGGTGCTACAGACTTATTTTGTCACTTTTAACGCTCTAGGTACCACCAGAGTTCGCTTGCTGGACAAAATTGGTATCGCCCTGATCGCGGGCGGCGTTGCGGTGGTGCTTCTACACCTCTCAGTGAGGCTGTTTACCATCCCCTTGCGAAGAAAGAAACTTGATCACCCCGAAGCCTGAGATGAAGATGAACAGTCTCCAAGGAGGTTCTGCCCATGAGTAAAGAATATGTCCATCCTGCACCGGTAAGGGTTTGGCACTGGATCAATGCCTTTGCCTTTGTTCTGCTGGTTATCACCGGCGTTCAGATCCGTTTTGCTGAATTGATTAACTTCCTATCCCTAGAAGATGCGGTTCGATTGCATAACTGGGTTGGATTTATCGTCATTGCTGATTATGCCCTGTGGTATATCTACTATTTTTCAACCGGCAAGATCCGCTTGTATTATCCGAACTTGCGAACCTTTGCCGCCGATGCCATCAAGCAGGCCAAGTATTATGGTTGCGGTATCTTCAAGGGTGAACCCAATCCGCATCATATGACCGCCGACAACAAGTTCAACGCCATGCAACAGAAGGCTTATGTAATGTTGATGTTCATCTTCCTGCCCGCCCAGATTATTACCGGCATCTTTCTTTGGCAGGTCAAGGGGTTTGAGAACTATATCGATATGCTGGGCGGAATCCGAATTGTCGATACCATCCATGTGCTGATATTTTACTTCTTTGCCGCCTTTATGATCGCCCATACCTACTTGGCAACCTTGGGACACACCCCTCTGGCCCACTTTAAAGCGATGTTCACCGGCTACGAAGATCACTAACCTCTCCTGAAACATTTCTAATCCCAAAGGCGCGAGCAATGAAGCTCGCGCCTTTTTATATGGCGCCAATGCGAATACCTTACGGCCTGCCATCTCTCGTGTGTTGCAACACACCTGTTGCAACACCCTGCGACACAAAACTGTGGCACGACACAGATGTGTTGCGCTGCCACCTCCTGTAATTACCACCGCTCAGCCTTCTCAAAAGCATTCCGACTGGAATTCGTAGTTTTCTTTTACGCTGTTTAGGCTAATGATTCCGTGGTGATGAACACCTCCCAGGTCTCCCTAGCTGATATTTCCGGATACTTCCGCGCTGGCGTGGCACGCCCCCTGCAATACAACTAGTCAAAGCAAACGTAAGTAACTCTTACAAGAGATCAAATAACTCGCAGGAGGAACCAACCATGACGACCACAACTAAGACCAACACCGCAATCGAAATCACCACCACCGACAAAATGACAACCGCAGCCAACCAGGTTACCTTGGGCGCAATGATCAGTCTTTCCGGTTTGGTAGGAGTCTGGGGCGTAGCATGCATGGTCAGCGCCATCGCTCAATCCGGCGGCATCGCCACCATGGCTAGCACCTACTTGACTGCCATCGGCATGTAGATAAACTCTCCCACAAGAAATGACAAACCTGAGAGGGCTCTTCTTCCTCTCGGGTTTTTTTACGTCTAGCTCCCAAGGCTGAGAGAGAGCGGCCGAAGTGTCTACCTCCGAAATCATCGCCTTTCCTGCTCAACAGGAGCTCGGTCCCTGCGCTTGCGATGGAAACGACCTCAAAACCGCGCTGTCCCACCTCTCACTTCTTCAACCCCATGCAACACACCTGTTGCAACACCCTGCGACACAAAACTGTGGCACGACACAGATGTGTTGCGCCGCCTGCTCCTGCAATTATCACCAATCAGCCTTCTCAAAAGCATTCCGACTGGAATTGGTAGTTTTCTT
>JAQYVW010000143.1 GCA_030145325.1 Desulfurivibrionaceae bacterium | reverse complement strand
GGTTATCCCCGCTTGCCGGATGCGGAGCACCGCCTCCCGCGCCACTTCGGTGATCTCGTTAACATGATTAAAATGGGTGGGGATATAAAGGGTTTTCTTCTGGTTAAACTCGCGCAGGTATGCCATCAACTCGTCATCAAAAAATCGCATCGGGTAGACCACCGGGGTTCTGGTGCCGATGCGGACATAGTTGACATGCTCGATATCAATCAGGCTCTGCAGCATGGTCTTGAGCCGGGGGGTGCTGATCAAGAAGGGGTCGCCACCGGAGATAATGACGTTGGTGATCTCTTTGTGGGCCTTGATGTATTCGGCGGCCTTTTGAAAATTTTCCACGGTTTTGTCGTTGGGGAGGCCGACGATCCGCTTCCTGAAACAGTGGCGGCAGTACATGGAACAATAATCGGTGGCCACGATCAGCGCCGAATAGGGGTATTTATGTAAAACGCCGTTGCCCTTGTTGTGCTTGTCATCACCGTAAGGGTCTTTGGTGGTTTCGCCCATATCGCCGGCGACGATCAATTCATCCTCACCGGGCAGGGCCAGCTTGCGAATGGGGTCCTGGGGGTCTTGCGGATCAATCAAGCTCAAGTAATAGCGATTGATATTCATCGGATGATTGTCGACCACTTCCCGCAGGGTTGTTTCCTCCGTTGCGGTTAAGTTGAAATATTCCTTTAGCTTGTCGATGGAATTGACATTGTTTTGCAGTTCACTCTGCCAATCGATTTTGCTCCACTCAATGCTTTTCAACTCACTTAAATCACGAGACAAAACATCCCCTTTATTTCAAACCTGAAATTGACAACCTCCATATAGTGAACGTCCATACAGAAATCAGTTTACCCGAACCGAAAGAAACCCCATGCACCGTCTTCACAAGGCATCACGACAATTCAATCTCGTCTCCAAAAAGCCGACCCGAAACCAAGTAATCAAGTACAAGTCTGGTTGTCTGTCAAGCCCTCTCCCCCATCATTGACCAACCGAATGGCTTACCAACATGCTGTTATTTATAGGTAAAAAAGTTTTTAAATAGTTATAGAAAAACGCAAGAAACAAAGCCGGAGAATTCCGGTCAAGAAGGCGAACATAACTAAGGTGAATTTCCTTCCACTGGCAAGGGGCAGTGAAATAGATCCATGGCTACTGCAGAAAGAGGCGCATGACCTCTTCCACCCGGTCGTGGCTCACAACCCGGCCACCCTGGATCAGTACCGCCCGCTTGGCAACCTTGCGGACGAAGGGGATGTCGTGGGTAACGATGATGAAGTTAGTGGAACCGTGCAGATCTTCCAGCAACTCCGCCAGAGCATTGGTGGTGTTGATGTCCAGGGCCGAAGTCGGCTCATCAAGGAGCAAATAATCAGGTTTCAGGACCAGAGAGCGGGCGATGGCCACCCGCTGGGCCTGACCACCACTGAGCTGCGAGGGATAGCTTCGGGCCAGATTGCCTACTCCTACCCGCTCCAGCATCGCCATGGCTTGCCGCTCCGCGTCCTTCTTGTCCATTCCCGCAACCTCCACCGGGGCCAAGGTAAGGTTGTCCAGCACGTTGAGATGTGGGAAGAGGTTGAGGTTCTGGAAAACCACCCCGACCTTCGATCTGAACTGTGCTTCCGACATGGAGATGGCCGGGGTTCCATCGATCTCAATGGAGCCCTGCCCTGGCGTCTTGAAGCGAGCCAGGCACTGGAGCAGGGTGGTCTTGCCGGAGCCGCTGGGGCCGACAATGGCGGTGATGTGCTCATCGTCATCAAAGGAAAGATCAATGGAGATATCGGCCAAGGCCGTGATCCCATCCGGGTAGGTAAATTCGAGGCCGGTAACCTTAATCATCGGCATATCCTCTCTTTTTCAGAGCCTTCTCCCACCTGCCGGCGAACTTCATCAGAGGGTAGGTGAAGACGAAAAACATCAGCGCCACGATGAAGTAGAACTTCATGGGGTTGTAGGTAACACTGATGATTGACTGGGCCTGACGCACCACCTCGGCCACCGAGATCACCGAGACCAGGGCAGTATCCTTGAGAAGAGCCACCGAGGAATTAACCAGGGCCGGGATGGCAATGCGGAAGGCCTGGGGCCAGACCACGAAACGGAAAACCTGGAAAGGACTCAAGCCCAAGGCCCGGGCCGCCAGTTTCTGGCCCGGTACCACCGCCATCAGGCCGGAGCGAACCACTTCAGCCATATAGGCCGCACCGTTGATGGACAGAGTAATGATTGCAGAAGTTACCGGTGAGATGGTGAGACCGATCTGAGGCGCCCCGAAGTAGACGAAGAAGAGCTGGATCAGCACCGGCGTACCGCGGACGAAATCAACCATGGTGCGGACGATCAGCAGGAGGGGCGAGGATTTGCCGTTTAAAACCACCCCGGCTGGCACCGCCAGCAGAAAACCACAGAGCAGAGAGAGAAAGGCGATACCAATGGTAACCCCGAAACCTTTAAGCAGCATCAGGGCCATTGTCCGGTTGCTCATCTCGCCGGAACGCACTGCACCGTTATCGGCTGCCGCCGGGCCGAACCACTTGCGCTGCAGGTCAGCCATGAAGCCGGAATTATCCAAGGCCTCCAGCGCCTTGTTGATGCGGGCAAGTAATACCGGGTGGCCCTGAGCTAGAGGAATGCCCATCTGTTCCCGATAAAGCAGAGGGCCAGCAGGCCGGAAGGGCATCTCCGCCGACTTAATCTGATAGCCGCCCACCAGTCGATCGGTAACAAAGCCGTCCAACCGGCCATTGAGCATATCCTGGTAGATATCCACAGTGCTCTTATAGGTAACTGTTTCGATCTCCGGATGTTTCTCGGTGAGGTAATGTTCAAAAGTCTCACCCAGCACCGCCCCGACCCGGCGACCGTCCAGATCGTTAATGCTGGCGATCTCAGTATCGTTTTCAGCGTTGACGAAGAGTTGGGCCCCGGAGACATAGTAGGGGCGGGAAAAGTCTACCTGTTTCTCACGCTCGGCGGTGATCGCCATGGAGCCGATGATGGCGTCAAACTTACCGGCCAAGAGCCCGGCCAGGATACCGTCCCATTCGGTGGCAACAATCTTGAGCTCCACTCCCAGCTCCCGCGCCACCCCTCGGGAAACATCGACATCAAAACCGGTCAGCTCGCCGTTCTGGTCATAAAAACTGAAGGGAGGATATTTGCCGGTCAGCGCCACGGTGAGCTGTTCCGGATCGGACGCTTGGGCCCTTGGTGCCAGAAAGGAGAAGAGGAGGCAAAAGATCGCCGCTCCAATCAACACCGAGGGCTTTCCCGCCTGTGAAGAAAAGATTCGTGATGGGAGGAATTTCGCGATCAACATGATTCATCCTTAGATTGGCACAATGCCCGGATT
>JAQYVW010000060.1 GCA_030145325.1 Desulfurivibrionaceae bacterium | reverse complement strand
CGGAAGTTAAGCCTCTTTGCGCCGATGGTACTGCATGGGTGACTGTGTGGGAGAGTAGGTCGCCGCCGGATTTTTTATTTTAAACGTCTTTTTCTTGGCTTGCCAGGGAGAAGACGTTTTTTTTTGCTCTTTTGCTGGGAGCTGATGGCTGGGGCTGGGGCTGGGGCTGAGGGCTGAGGGCTGAGGACTGAGGGCTGAGGACTGAGGGCTGAGGGCTAGTAATCTGTTTATTCGGAGGGGAAAAGCAGAAAGGTCGATAGCCTTGTTTGTCAAGGATAACAGAATCAACCCCTCCGCTCCCTCTGCATCGTCCAATGCGGAACCTATCCAATTTAGTGCAGGTTTACAACCATCCAAACTTCGTGATAGCAATAAGTCGATCATTAATGGGGGCTGGTCTACATGAGTTCTTTTAAGGTTTCGCAGGATCGTTATCTGTTTGAAATTATGTCGGTGAGTTTGCGAGTTTTTATTGCTCCCCCCTCCGTAGTTTTGTTGCGAGGGAGTTTTTTGTTTTCGCGTCTGCTACTGTTAACGTGCCACTGCAAATGCTCCTGGATATCCCGCCTCAATTAGAGCCCGTTCGGCTCGATTGGCTTGCGCAAGTTCGGTGCCGACCCGCACCTGTACCCGGTAAAAGGTCTGGTTGGAGCCGCGCCAGGTTTGGATGACGGTTTTTTTCCCCCAGGCGATCATCTTATCTTTCAGACGTTTGGCGTTTTCCTTGTTGGAGAATGAGCCGATCTGGACATAGAATTCACCGTGTCGGAAGTCTTGATGGGGCATAAATCTTTGCACCGTTCCCTGTCCCTGTTTGAATGTCGCAGCTTCACCCATGGCGGTGATTTTAACCTTGGCGGTTCCTTTTGCCACCACCCCCAGTCGTCTTGCCGCCGCGTTACTGAGATCGATGATCCTGCCGCGGACAAAGGGGCCACGGTCATTAATCCTGACCACCGTTTCCTTGCCGTTTTCGAGATTTTTTACCAGTAGCCGGGTGTTCATTGGCAGGGTTTTGTGGGCGGCGGTCATTTCATGCATATTGTAGGTTTCGCCGTTAGAGGTCTTGCGGCCATGGAAGGGATTACCGTACCACGAGGCCAGACCGCGTTGGCTGAATCCTTCCGCTGAGGGCAGTGGGTAATAGGATTTGCCGTCAATTCGGTAAGGGCGTTGGGTGCCGGGAACCCGGCCTGAGGGTGGTACTCGTTTGACCTTGGCCGGAGCCTGGACGCTTCGTTTGCTGATGGGCGCGTTGCTGATTGTTTTTTGGGCGCAGCCGTTGGTCAGTATAAGAAGAGTAGAAATAAGCAGGATGGTGGATAATCTTTTCATGGGTATCCCTAGTTGTTGTCAGTGTGGTTGGTAAGCCGTTGGCGGTAAAAGCTACCAGCCTTGCCGATGGTATGTGGTGTGTAGGGGCGTATTTTCTGGGTGGCCTGAGTAGTAGGTATTGCGTCGAAAATTACCTCTTCGTCTTCGTTGACATAGGTAAGGTGGAGGTCAAGGCTCGGGCGGCAGACGGTGAGGCGATCGTCTTGATCATTACAGAAGAGCATATCTTCCCAGCGGCGCTGAATAAAACCTTTGTACCAGAGGCCGGGACGTGTTTCGCCGTTGATCTTATCGATCATGGAGGGGTCGGTATTGTCTGGCCCGTAGAGGTTGTTTTCCAGCTCGGCCTCCACTTCAAGACTTCCTTGGACAGTAAGAAATGACCAAGGTTCATAGTCATCGCTGTCTTGTCGCATCAGGTCGGTACCTTGGTCGTTGAAGCTCCACTGGGCATGACAGGCGACGCAGGTAGCTTTCTCTTGGTATTGGCGGTGGGCTGGGTTGCGCATGGGAGGTACCACCAATTGCTTATTGTCCTGTTTGGTGATGAGGATGAGTTGTCCCTTTTGGGCGACTAAGTTGGCGGTGGGAAGCGGTTTCCCCACTTGCCAGTCGTGGCAACTTTCGCAGGTGACTGGTGTTTGCTGGCCCTGGTGGCCGGTGCCCATTAATTGTGTGCCGGGATGGCAGTCAATACAACCCATGCCTGCCTGCTGATGAATATCCGGCGTTAACTGATGGTATTCGACCCCGTAAGGGCGAGGATAAGTGTTGTCGGTGCGATATGGGGTGCGGAATTCTCGTGAAAAATCACGCTGGTAGCGGCCGTAGTAATCACTGCCGACCCGATTGCCGTAGTGGCAGTGCAGGCACTGATCGTCGTTGGGGTAACGGACAAAACGGTGGCCTTGCATATCGTTATCCTTAAAGGACAGGTGGCAGGCGGCGCAGCCGGTTCCATGTTCTGTTTCTGGGTAGGGGTCGCCCTGGTAGTAGAGGTGGCAGCGCAGGCAGCGACGTCGGAGGAGATCATCGGCAAGGGCCAGAGGGGTGGTGGGTGGCTCTTCCACCGGGATGTTGGTGAGTGATGCCAGGGTCTCAGTGGCACCAAAGGCTTTTCTGACCAGATTGATCTCATGGGCCAAGGTGAAATGGCTTGAGGTGGCGGCAGCGGTGGTTTGTTGTGGGTGGCAGCGACCACAGGTGTTGTTCATATTATAAGGATGGGCGGGCAGTTCAATGAGGTTCCGATGGCCTCCTTCGGCGCTGTTGGCGGTGGCGTCGCCGTTATGGCAACTGGTGCAGGCGAAGTTATGGTTGCTGCCGATCTGGATGGGGTGGCAGCTTTGACATCCCGTTGCCGGTTGAGCAACCGCTGCCTTGGCAACCATGGCGGGCGGTGTTTTGTCGTTTTGATTACAACCCGCGAGAAGAGGTAAGAAGAGGGCGATCAGTAACAGAGCTATGGGGGAGAAACGGAAAGTTGGCATAATGCGAAATGTTGGTGACCGGGTATGGTTTCCTTGCTGGTGTCATGTCAGATATGCAACGCCACATCTTGGTGGCCATTTTTTATGCCTGTGGCGTTACAACTTGAATCACATAGTACAACTATGCTCTCAAAGTCCTGCCTTGCATGCAAAAAAAATCGCTGCACAATTTTACGACATATCATTCTTGACGCGACACTAGTAGATGGCTTGTTATTGGTTGGTTGTCGCCTTCTTTAACGAAGATCTTACTCTATCCGCAGTTGTCCGAAAAGTCTCAGAAAAAAGTAGCAGGGGGGGCGGGTAACAGTGGGTTTTGCTCATGGAGGAAAGGGCGATTTTTTCTTGGACAAATCGCCCTCATTTCTTTATAGTGGTCGCCATGAAATCATCTAACGTACCCACCCGGACCAAGTATATTTTTGTCACCGGCGGTGTCCTTTCCTCCCTTGGTAAGGGATTGGCCGCTGCTGCAATCGGCGCTCTTCTCGAAAGTCGCGGTCTTTCCGTTACCTTTCAGAAACTCGACCCCTATATCAATGTCGATCCTGGCACCATGAACCCCTTCCAGCACGGTGAGGTTTTTGTCACCGACGATGGCGCCGAGACCGATCTCGATCTGGGCCATTACGAGCGGTATACCAACGCGGTGCTGGGGCAACGCAACAACTACACCTCCGGTAGGATTTATCACACCGTTATCTCTAAAGAACGGCGCGGCGAATATAATGGCGGCACCGTGCAGGTTATTCCCCATATCACTGACGAGATCAAGGGTGCTATCCATCAGTTGGATGGTGACGTCGATGTGGCGATTATCGAGATTGGTGGCACCATCGGAGATATCGAAAGTCTGCCTTTTTTAGAGGCCATACGTCAGTTTCGTTTTGATGTTGGTCGTGAGAATTCTCTCTTTATTCATGTTACCCTGGTTCCATATATCAAAACCGCCGGTGAAGTTAAGACCAAACCGACCCAGCATTCTGTGAAGGAACTGCGGGCCATCGGTATCCAGCCAGACATCTTACTCTGCCGTACGGATCGAGAATTGGGCGATGATTTGAAGCGTAAGATTGCTCTTTTCTGTAATGTCCCGGCCGAGGCGGTTATCACTGCTCAGGATGTCGAATCCATTTACGAAGTACCGCTCCGTTTGCATGCTCAAGGTATCGATGAACTGGTGCTGCGGATGTTAAATATCTGGGCTCGGGCTCCCCGCCTTGAGCCATGGCAGGAGTTGGTGCGCAAGATCAAGGAGCCAGCCAAGACGGTGACCATCGGCATTATCGGCAAGTATGTGGATCTCACTGAGTCTTATAAAAGTTTGCATGAATCATTGGTGCATGGTGGGGTTGCCAATGACGCCAAGATAGATTTGCGCTACGTCAGCGCCGAGGATATTGAGGAAAAAGGCACCGAGCAATTAAAAGGCTGCAACGGGATCTTGGTCCCCGGTGGTTTCGGTAATCGGGGTGTGCAGGGCAAGATCATGGCCACCACCTATGCTCGCGAGAACAAGGTGCCTTTCTTCGGCATCTGTCTCGGGATGCAGTTGGCAGTGGTTGAATTCGCCCGCAATATAGCCGGGATGGCCGACGCTGACAGCACCGAGTTTAGCAATGAGACTACGCACCCGGTTATCTATTTGATGAAGGAGTGGTTCGATTACCGTGCTAACAAGGTGCAAGTTCGTGACGAGCTTTCCGAGATGGGCGGCACTCTCCGGTTGGGCGCTTATCCTTGCCAGTTGCACGATGACACCTTTGCCGCTGGTGCCTATCAGGTTAAGGATATCGAAGAACGGCATCGGCATCGTTTTGAGTTTAATCCTGAGTTCCGTGATGCCCTGGAAGAGAAGGGGTTGATTGTTAGCGGCACTTCGCCGGATAATACCCTGGTGGAGATTGTTGAGCTTAAAGATCATCCTTGGTTCCTTGGCTGTCAGTTTCATCCCGAGTTCAAGTCCAAACCCATGAAGGCCCATCCGTTGTTCCGGGAATTTGTTGCTGCCGCCCTTAAGCATGGTGGTTCCTGAATTTTTTTATCGGATCAATGAATTTATTTGGGCGACAGCGGGGGTATCCCGGTTGTCGCCCGTTTTTTTAGGGAGAGAGGATTAAGGTGGATATCGTTAATATTGCCAGTGGTCAGAAGGATGGTTCCTTTGCTGTGGGGCCGGGGCAGCCGCTAATGTTACTTGGTGGCCCTTGTGTTTTGGAGTCTGAGGGGTTGGCGCGTGAAGTGGCCGTCGAGATGCAGGCGATCTGTAAACGGTTGGGGATATCTTATGTTTTTAAGGCCTCGTTTGACAAGGCTAACCGGACCTCATTGGCCGCCTTTCGTGGTCCAGGCATTGATGAGGGGCTGGATATTCTTGGCCGGATTCGCGATGATCTGGGGGTGTCGGTGGTTTCCGATATCCATGAAGCGGGGCAGGTGGAGAAGGCAGCGGCGGTGTTGGATATCTTACAGATCCCCGCCTTTCTTTGTCGACAGACGGATTTGTTGGTGGCGGCAGCACGCAGCGGCAAGCCGATTAACTTGAAAAAAGGGCAGTTCCTGTCGCCGTGGGATATGGCCAATGCCGTGGCCAAGGTAAAAGAAAGTGGTAGCACGCAACTGATGCTCACCGAGCGCGGTACCTGTCTTGGTTACAACAATTTGGTGGTGGATATGCGGTCGTTGCCGGTGATGCGATCCCTTGGTTGCCCGGTGATTTATGATGCCACCCATTCGGTGCAGTTGCCGGGGGGGGCAGGGGGTAGTTCCGGTGGGCAGCGGGAGTTTATTCCGCCTCTTACCCGCGCAGCGGTGGCAGCCGGTATCGATGGTTTGTTCATGGAGATCCATCCCGACCCGGATCATGCCCTTTGCGACGGCCCTAACACCATGCCTTTACGTGAGGTGGAAGGTTTGCTGAAGAAGCTCCTTGCTATTCACGCTGTGGTTAACGGCTAACCCGAACCAGTTCGAGGAAATTGCCCCATGCCAGATGATTCTTGTCCAACCAGCACCACCGGTTATCCTTCCGATTGCGACGTGACTCAGGGGCTCTTGAAGCGGGCCATGGGCCGCGAAACGCCACCTGAGCGCGGTTATGTCTGGCGTTCCTGCCTGCCCAAGGCGAAGCCGATCAAGCTCTTGCTTCTGGATGTGGACGGCATTCTTACCGATGGCACCATTACTTACACCCATGAAGGAACCGAGATTAAATCCTTTCACACCCGTGATGGTTTGGGCATTCGTTTGTTACAGGAGGCAGGGGTTGAGGTGGGGATTATTACTGCCCGCACCTCTGAGGCGGTTAAGCGCCGTGCCGAGGATCTGAAACTTGCCCATGTTTATCAGGGTTGTCGTAATAAGATTGTCGCCTATGAAGAGATACTGGCCAAGGTCAACCTGCGTGAAACAGAGGTGGCCTACATGGGCGATGATTGGTTAGATCTGCCTTTGTTGACTCGGGTGGGTTTTTCTGCCTCGGTAATTGATGGGGTTCATGAAGTGCGCCAGGTGGTCGATTATGTAACGACCTTGCCCGGTGGTCGCGGGGCGGTGCGCGAGGTGTGTGATTTGCTTATCGCCGCTCGTGGCAAGCAGGAAGAGATGTTGGGGAGATACCTGCGATGATGCGCGGCCCCCGCAATCTTCTCTGGGCGATACCATTGCTGCTGCTGGTTTTTGCGCCGTTGTGGTGGCATGCGGCGGGAGATTTTTTGTCGCCGCACTCCGATTTGGCTGCTAACCGCGCTGAAACGGAAAAGAGGGTGCAGGTTTTTGTCATGGATGACGTGCTGCTTAAGCAGCATAATAAAGGAGTTGAGGAGTGGAATATTCGCAGCAAACATGTGTCTAGCGCCGATAGCGGTGCTACCCTGTTGCTTGATGGCGTCATCGCGGATCTTTTTCGTGATGGCGCGGTTCTTTTTCATATTGTCAGCAAAGCCGGTCGCTATGAGCAGAAAAAACAGCAGTTGGGGTTGGCCGGGAAGGTCAGGGTTGAGCATAAAAAAGGTGCGGTTCTCCATACCCGACAACTATATTATCTGGACAAGGTTGCCAGGATTACAACCAAATCGCCGGTGCGGATGGTTGGTGACGGGATGAAGGTGCAGGGTAAGGGCTTTGATTACGATCTTAACTCTGGCACTTATAAGATCGGCGGGCGGGTTAAGGTTGATGTTAATTAACTATCCACGCTAAATAGCAAGGAAGATGTGATGATAAAAAATATTCCCTTGAACGAACGAATCATACTGGCTCTGGATGTGGACTCGCCCGAGAAGGCCAAGGATCTGGTGCGTAGAACTGAATCCCATCTTGGTTACTACAAGGTTGGGTTGCAGCTTTTTATGGCGGGTTGGTTTGAAACTGTGGACTGGTTGGTGGGTCGTGGTCACAAGGTGATGCTGGATCTCAAATTTTTTGATATCCCCGAGACCGTTAAACTAGCCGTGGCCCAGATCCGTAACCACGGGGTGAGTCTGGCCACTATTCATGGCAACGATGCAATAATTCGCGCTGCATTGGAGGAGAAAGGTGACTTGCAGTTGCTGGCGGTGACGGTGTTGACCAGCTTTGGAGAAGATGATCTGCGGGCCATGGGCATGACCCAGTCCATTGCGGATCTGGTTTATTTTCGGGCTAAGCGAGCCCTTGAGTTGGGCTGTGACGGGGTGGTTTCCTCAGGGCTTGAAGCCAGCCGTTTGCGGGGTGGCCTTGGAGACAAGTTGTTGCTGGTTACCCCCGGCATTCGGCCCGGCGCCAACGTCATGGATAGTGATGATGATCAGACTCGGGTTATGACTGCCGGGCGAGCAGTGGCTAATGGCGCTGACCATGTGGTGGTGGGGCGTCCCATTGCCAAGACCGATGACCCCGTGGCAGTGATCAAGGCCATGCAGGAGGATATAGAGACCTCTTTGCGGAATTGCAACTCTTAAGCTGCACCCCATCTTTGAACGATCAGCTCTGGCGCAAATCAGAATAGTTAGAGGTTGGTGATTATGTCAATTTTCCAGTTTTACACAGGATCTTTCTTGGATTGAATGGTGAACACATTTCCCGTAGCTCGGAGTCTTATGCCTACTTGTTGCAGGAACTTTACAATTTTTAACACTGGGAATGGCCGATGCTAATCCAATCCCTTAATATTGGTCGCCTGCAGCTGGAAAATTTCCATGGACAGGGGGGGGGGGGCTGGTATTTGTAAGCAGCCGGTGGTCGAATCGCTTTCTCCCCTTGTTCATGATCCCTCAGGTGATAGTGGCCGAGGCCAATCACATCTTTCATCACCACCGGAAGAATTTGGCTGCTTTGGAGCGGGTTCTTGCCGTTCCTGCTCTCCCCGCCTCCTGGCGAAAGTGGTTTAACGAATTGCAAGAAAAGATCTAGACCTCACTCAAATTTGTCTCTTTTATTCTTTCCTGTGCAACATCTTTCCTCTGTTTCTGCACCGTTTATCGTTCGATAAATCAGCTTGCCGCAGGATATCATTTCGTACTTCAATGGCAAGGGGTCATCCTGTGAAGAGGTAAGCGACCGAAGGGAGACTCCGATACATCGGTATGTGGGCAGGGCGCTAACCCGGCAAATTCAGCACCCAGCAATCGTTGCGCTTCCTATTTCCACCAGCGTGGGAATGGTAAGGCGGGGGTGAGTTGATGTGCGGAAATTGCTGTTTTGTCGTTATGGGAGCTCGGCGGGTGATGGGGTATGGACGGCGGATCTGAATATCTGGGCTTGGTTCATAACGATGTCTGGAATGTTGATGCCGTTTTGAACCGCAGCTTCAAGGTTGACGGACAATTCGTATGTACATTTTTCAACGGGTATTTCCGAAGCCGGGCTACCTTGAAGAAGTTTGTCGGCCTGATGCGCTAACTGCCGAGCAATTTTTTGAAGATTTGGAGAGTACGTGAACAGGGCGTCGTTAACATATCGCGAGGTTACGGCTACCACCGGGATCTTCCCGGCGGTGGCTTCATTGCAAATTCTTACTTCAGGAATCATGTCAAACGGAGAATGAGGTAGCCAGATGGCATCTGCCTCTGTTGGCATGTGCTGTAGGTAGTTTTCTATATCATCCTGGTTGCGGATATCGGTGGTGATGATCTTGACTCCTAATTTCTTTGCCTTTTCACGCAGATCCTCAAGGCGATAAGGTGTTGTGGGTTTGTTGCCGGGGAAGGGGGCGGAGATGCATTTTAGTGACGGTATGGTTTTGTCCAGAAATCCTAAGACCTTGGTGGTATTGTCGCAGGTCATGACACCGGTTACGTTCTTGTCGGGCTTGCTCAGTGAATTGGTCAAGCCACTTTTCAATGGAGAGTAGACCGGTCCGAAAAGGATTGGAATGCCGCTACCCTTGAAAACCTCGTAGGCTTTTTCGCTAACCGGGGTGGTGAGAGTATAAAGAAGGTCGATTTCCTGTGTTTTCAGAAACGCAAGCACCTGGGGAATTCGATCTGCTTTGATTGGTCCGTTGTCCAGATAGATTGTATTCGTCCCTTGATGGTAATCAAGGTAGCTCAGCTCTGTTTTGAATATTTTGATAAGCGGACTAAAGCTTTTGTCAGGGTTGATGATGGCAATTTTGTAGGGTTTACTTGGCGGTAGCGGCCCTTGTCCGCAGCCGCCCAGGGTTAGATGGAAGGCAATGATGAGCAGAATTGAAATGATAGTTTTGGGTATGTTGGTGGGCATTATGAGTCTTCTGGGGGCGTACTGTTATCGTTGGAATGAGGTGGCTCTGTAAATGTTCTAATTCATTCTTTGAAAGTATTAGGGTGCTTAACTGTTAGTACACGCTAACAGTTATCGCTTTTCGATGCAAATAATCTTTTTGGAGAGCAGGTTGAGGGGCGGGCTGTTTATTGGTCAGGGGTGGTGGGGATCCTGAAGTCGTTGTTATGATGTTAAAAGAGGAGTGTAGCGGCAGAGGAGTTGCAGGATGATTAGTCCGTAGAGCCCGGCGATAATATCGTCCAGCATGATACCGGCACCGCCGTGGATTCGTTGGTCGGCGAGATTGATGGGGAAGGGTTTAAGAATGTCGAAAAAGCGGAAGAGGGCAAAGCCAACCACCATGGTTTTCCAGTTGAGCGGCGCGCCAATCAAGGTTATCAGCATCCCGACGATTTCGTCGATTACCACGCAGCCAGGATCGCCCTGATCCAGAATTTTTTCAGCCGAGCCTGCAATCAAGATTCCAAAGAAGATCAGTCCGGCCATGATCATCGCGTAATGATTTGGTGTGGTGCGAATGAGTAGAAAATGGATGGGCAGAGCCACAAGGGTTCCCCAGGTGCCGGGGGCCTTGGGTAGGTAGCCGGTACCGAAACCGGTGGCGAGAAACATGATCAGTTTATCCATTGTATTACTTATCCTCTTGGAAATCTTCAGGTGTGGCTCGCTGCACCGCTTCGTATACGGTCCGCAAGGGAACTTTTTCTTCCGCGGCTATTCGTTTGCAGTCCTCATACTCCGGCGACAAAAAGATTCCGTTGGGGGCTTCCAGACGTTTCACCCTTGTTTTGCCGAAAACTGTTTTCACCCAACCGCTGCTTCGGGGCAGGGTAAGTCGCTGCTCATTGCGGAAACGCAGACCGATGGCGGATGTTTCGCTTAAGATTAATTGTTTCAGGGCCAACGTGGTTGCCTTGTCGCCGATCACTCGCAGGAGGAAGCCAGGGCGACCCTTTTTCATCTGGATGGGGATCAGGGCCACGTCCAAGGCACCGGCAGCAAAGAGTTGTTCGGTAAGATAGGGAAATCCTTCCGGGTTCCAGTCATCAAGATGGGTTTCGATGACCTCCACGGTCTGGGCTTCGTTAACTTCCTGCCCCTGCCCGATAATTAACCGTAGCAGGTTGGGCTGGCCGTTGTTGTGTTCTCTTTTGCCGCAGCCGTAAGCAACCTTCGTTATGGTCATCGGCGGCATGGGGCCGAAGTCGGTGGCGATACCCTTGACCAAGGCTGCGCCGGTGGGGGTGACTAGTTCCCGGTTAAAATGGGTGCCATAGACTGGCACTCCGGTCAATATTTCACAGACTGCCGGCGCCGGTAACGGTAACTGACCATGGGCGCAAGTAACCCAGCCGTGGGGCATGGGCAGTGACGAGCAGACAACTTTGTGGATGCCCAGATGGGCAAAACCGATGGCAGCGCCAACGATATCGATGATGGCATCCATGCCGCCCACCTCATGGAAATGAACGGTGTCAATGTCACAGCCGTGCACCCTGGCCTCTGCTTCGGCAAGGATGGTGAAGATCTGTAAGGCGCATTGTCGCACCGGTTCGCTGAGGGTGCTCTGGGCCAGGATGGCGCGGATATCGGTGAGCGACCGGTGGGGTTGCTGGTCCTGGGCAATATTGATTTCAACCCGGGTTCCCCGCAAGGGGCCGGTCTGTCGCTCCTGGTAGGAAAGTGAAAAACCCTGCAGGTTGAGGGTTGCCAGTTGTCCCTGTAAAACGGTTTCTGGCAACCCGGCGTCCAAGAGCGCGCCCAGCAGCATATCGCCGCTGATCCCGGCAAAACAATCAAGATAAGCTATGGGGTGATTATCAGTCATGGTCTTCCTCGTGGTGATGGCCGAGGTCATTTAACCATTGAAGGATCCGACGGCGGTACAGGTAAAAGGGCAGGCTGATCGCCACCGAGACCAGGAGCAGGATCGCCAAGGTAAGATAATCCTTTTCGTAAATCTGTGCGCCCTGATAAGAGAGAAGCAAGGTGCCCGGCATCCGCCCGACCACGGCGATAAAGATAAAAACCCGCCATGGCATCAAGCTTAAACCAAGGATATAAGAAAGTGAATCTTTGGGGAAGCCGGGAAATAGAAAGAGGATAAAGGGCACCACAAAGGCGTTTTTGTACAACAGTTTATTGAAGCGTTGGTAGACCCGGCTTTGATGGAAGCGGCGGCGGAAGTTGTCACCCATCAAGCGGGCGATCCCGAAGGCCAGCCCGGAACCGATGGAAAGGCCGATGGTGGAATAGATAAAGGCGTGGAAGCCGCCGAAGAGATAACCGCCCAAAAAACCGCTGGCTTCACCGGGGATGGGGGCGAGGATCACCTGGGCAATTTGCAGAACGATGTAGAGGAATGGGGCCAAAGGGCCGTAAGCGAGAATGCTCTCGCGTAACTCATCAATATTGGCCATCAGCCCCTTGAGGTCAAAGAGCAGTTGGCGAAAGAGGGGATGGCTGCTCAAGAGAATGAGCAGGGTTGCTAGGCCACCGAGAACGGCAGCGATGGCCAACCATCTTTTTCTTTTGTTAAGCCAGGCGCTCATTGGCCCAGACGTTGCCCCTGTTTGATGGGGTGGCCGGCCAGAAAGGCCCCGATGGGCATTCGTTTGCAGCAGGCCAGTTGTACTTCCTGGATAAGGAGGAAATCCTGGCCGGTGGCGATGAGCAAGCCGTTTTTGTCAGCGCGGAGGACGGTACCAGGCAGCTCAATTTCTTCGCCGGGTCGGACGCTGGGTTTAAATAGTTTGATTTGTTCCCCGTCAAGGGTGGTGGAGGCGGAGGGCCACGGGTCAAGGCCGCGGATCAGGCCGCCGATCTCGTCGGCGGATTTTTGCCAGTCGATAACCCCGTCGTGTTTGCAGAGTAGCGGTGCCAGGGTTGCCTCCGAATCGTTCTGTTTTATGGGCGGGAGATTGCCCTCTTTCAACCGGGCAAGGGACTCGATGATCAATTTGCCGCCCAGGTTCGCCAGTTTCACGGCCAGGGTTTCCGAGGTGTCGTCGGCAGCGATGGGGATAGCGCCGGGCATGAGGATGTCGCCGGTGTCCAGTCCTTCGTCCATCTGCATGATGGTGACCCCGGTTGCCGCTTCGTTGTTGATCAGCGACCATTGAATGGGGGCCGCGCCTCGATACTTGGGAAGCAGTGAGCCATGGACGTTGATGGTGCCATGTCTGGGCAGGTTGATCAGTGGCCCGGGGAGGATGCGGCCAAAGGCCACCACCACGATGAGATCCGGTTTGTACGCTTCTATCTCTGCCAGGAACTCGTCGGTTTTGATGGATTTCGGTTGCAAGACCGGTATACCTGCTCCTAGGGCTACTTCTTTAACCGGCGGGGGGGTTAGTTTTCGCCCCCGCCCCTTGGGGCGGTCGGGCTGGGTGACCACTGCCACCACGTTTTCCTGATGGGCAATTAGGTATTCAAGGGCTGGCACCGCAAACTGCGGGGTGCCCATATAGACGATACGATAGGAGGAAGTCATTGGCAGCCCCGAGAGATGTTAGGCGGAAGCCTTATGTTGTTGCTCCGCCTGGAGTTGTTTTTTGCGTTTCTTTTTGTAGAGAGAGCGTTTCAGGGAGCTGATCCAGTCGATGAAGAGGTGGCCGTGGAGGTGATCCACCTCATGCTGGATCACTCGCGCATAGTAATCTTCAGCTTCAAAGGCCATGGGCTTGCCGTCAATATCTTGGGCTTCCACCCAGATCTTGGTGAATCGCTTCACCTTGGCGTTGAGGTCGAGGACGCTCAGGCAGCCTTCTTCATCTACATCCGAGCCTTCGCCCTTGGTGATCTTGGGGTTGATTAAGATGATCAGATCTTTTTCTTCGGCATCGCTGCCCGTGAGGTCGATAACCACAATTTGTTTGGTGACCCCGATCTGGTTGGCGGCAAGGCCAACTCCGGGAGCGTCATACATGGTTTCAGCCATGTCGGCAACCAGGGTTTTTAGTTCATCATCAAAAATGGTAACCGGCTCAGCTTGCTGGCGCAGAATCGGATGCGGATATGCGAGGATTTTTCGTATGGTCATGGTCGTAAAGGGGGTCTAATTGATTGCGATCCGGGCTATTATCTTCCCCAGAATAAAAAAAAGAGAACTATAACATGTTTTCAGGATCAACGTCCACCGTCAATTTCACTGCGTTTTTGTCTCGTGAGGTGGGATGCGCTTTATATAGTTGGGCGCAGAGTTGGTGCAGGGAATCGATTGCTGCCCCTTTCAAGAGGATTTGCCAGCGGTAGCGACCTCGTAATCGGGCTAAGGGTGATGGCGCGGGGCCGAGAATAGCCAGGCCCGGTTGCCCACAGGCCAGTTCAGATCCTTTCCTCGCCAGGGTTTCGGCTACCTCGCGCACCCTTCCTTCATCGATACCATCCAGTTGCAGGTTGATCAGTCTGGAAAAGGGCGGGTATTGCAGGTGTTGGCGGAGTTCAAGTTCACGATCATACAGGGCTTGGTAGTCATGGGCCTGGGCGGTGATAACGCTGTAATGGTCGGGCTGATGGGTCTGGACAATAACCCTCCCTGGTTTGTCGCCGCGCCCGGCTCGGCCGGTGACCTGGCAAAGGAGTTGGAAGGTGCGCTCACCCGCCTTGAAATCCGGCAGTCCCAGACCGGCGTCGGCCCAGACAATGCCCACCAGGGTGACGTTGGGGAAGTGATGGCCCTTGGTGATCATCTGGGTGCCGATGAGGATATCAACCTCTCCTTGATGGACGGCGCGTAAGGTGGCTAGGAAGTCTGTGCGCTTGCTGGTGGTGTCGCGATCCAAGCGGGCGATCCTTGCCGAGGGGAATAGTTTGGTCAGTTCATCCTCCAGTCGTTCGGTGCCGAAACCGATCCCGATCACCTTGGGGGACTGGCAGTTGCTACAGATAATCTTGCTGGTGGTGTTGTAGCCACAGTAGTGGCAGACCAGCTGTCTGTTGCCCTTGTGCAGGGTAAGGGTGACCTGGCAGTTCCGGCACTGGACGGTGTGGCCGCAATCCTGGCAAATCATCGAACTGGCAAAACCGCGGCGGTTAAGGAAGATCAGCGCCTGATTGCCGTCGGCCAGGGTCTGGCGAAGGGCTCTGTTCAATTGATTGGTAAACAGCGGCGGATGGCCGGAAACGGTGGGGACTTCGCGCAGATCGATGACTTCCACCTCCGGCATGGGCCGGTTTTCGATGCGGCAGGTGAGATTGAGCAACTGGTACTTGCCGCTCTGGGCGTGATAAAAGCTGGTTATCGAAGGGGTTGCCGAGCCGAGGATCACCACTGCTTTCTGCAGGCTGCCTCGCAAGACAGCAAGGTCGCGACCATGGTAGCGAAGGTTGTCTTCCTGTTTATAGGCCGGGTCATGCTCCTCGTCAACGATGATCAGGCCGGGGTTGGCCAGGGGAGCGAAGATGGCCGAGCGGGCACCAATGGCGATCTTGGCGGTGCCGTTTTTTAGTCGCTGCCATTGGTCATAGCGTTCTCCAGCAGAGAGGCCGCTGTGCAGCAAGGCCACCTGATCACCGAAGCGGGAGACGAAGTGGCCCTCCAACTGGGCGGCTAGGGCGATCTCCGGTACCAGCACCAGCACCGAGCGGTCTTGCGCCAGGGCGGTTTCGGTGGCGCGGAGATAAACCTCGGTCTTGCCGCTGCCGGTGACCCCGTGCAAGAGAAAGGGGGTGAACTTCTTGGCGGTGATGGCTGGTTGCAACACTGCCAGGGCGGCCTGCTGCTCGTCGGTGAGGGTTTCCGGTTTAGGGAAAAAGAGGGCCGGTTCGCCGAAGGGGTCGCGGTAGACTTGGCGTTTAGCCAGTTCCAGCATTTCTTTCTCCGCCAGGCTACGCAGGGCCTGGCGGGCCGAAGGGTAGTCTCGGGCCAGTTCCCGCTGGGGATGCCATTGGCCCAGCGGGAGGGCTTGCAGGAGCGCCAGGGTCTTTGTTTCCGAGGCTTTGAGTTTGCTCGGTGTCGGTTGGTGGTCTGACAGTTTGGCGCAAAGTTCCGTTTTGGTTTTCACCTTGTCGGTGCGGAGAACGTTTTCGATGATCAGAAAACCTTGGTCCTGCCATTTGCGCAGCCGTCGTTCCTCTTTTTTCCAAATTTTCCGCACCGCACTGGCCGAGAGTTGTCCTTTGCTAAGGAGAGTGGTTAGCCAGTTGGGTGTTTCTTTATCTTGATTGGTGAGGGCGGCAAGATGATCCCGCCCTGTCTCAGTGATGGTTACTGTTCTGCCACTTTCGGTGGTGAGACCGCCCGGCAGCGCCCCTTTGATCACCTCGCCGATGGGGTGTTGGTAATAATCGGCCAGCCAGCGAAAAAAGGGAATCATCTCGGAGGGAAAGAGCGGCATCGGGTCAAGAAGATCGGCAATGCTCTTTAATCGCCCGTTTTTTGGCGCGACATCGGTGATCGCAAGCAGATAGCCGGTAACCAGCCGGTTGCCCAGCGGGGCCAGCAACCGCAGGCCGGGCGCAAGAGAGGCTGGGTCGAGATGTTCCGGCAGCTTATAGGTGAGGGGGTGGTAAATCGGTGCCGCCACCGCCACTTCAAGGTAGATCATAGGTCGGCTGAGACTTCCTTGATATGGCGGCGGAATTCTTTGCCCAGAACCGGATGTTGAAGGGCGAAGGAGATGATCGCTTTCAGGTAACCGAGCTTGTCGCCGGCATCATACCGGGTGCCTTCAAACTCGTAGGCGTACATGGGTCGCTTTTTTGCCAGGGCCAGCAAGGCATCGGTGAGCTGGATCTCGCCGCCGTGACCAGGGGTGGTTTTTTCCAACAGGTCAAAGATATCCGGTTTGAGAAGATAGCGACCAATGATCGCCATGTCGGAATCGGTGGTGCCGGGGGGCGGTTTTTCAATGAGTCGCTCTACTTGGTAGACTCGGTCGCGCAAGCTGGCGCCCTCGACCACCCCGTACTGGTAGGTTTCGTCCAGGGGGACATGCTGGATGGCGACAATGGATTCATGCACCTCGTCGTAGAGATTCAACATCTGTTGGCAGCAGGGAACCTTACTCTGCACCAGATCGTCGCCTAGCAAAACCAGAAAAGGTTCGTTTCCCACCACATTTCTGGTGGTCCAGATGGCGTGGCCCAGCCCCAAAGGTTTTTTCTGTCGCACCGAGACGATGTCGATGAGGTTGGCAACATTGCAAACCTGCTCGCAGAGATCCATTTTTTGTTTATCCTTGAGTATGGTATCCAGCTCAAAGTTGTAATCAAAATGGTTTTCGATGGCCGATTTGCCTTCGCTGGTCACCAGAATAATCTGGTCAATGCCCGAGGCCACCACTTCTTCAACGATGTATTGGATGGTGGGGCGGTCGACGATGGTCAGCATCTCTTTCGGAATTGCCTTGCTGGCAGGAAGAAAACGGGTGCCCAATCCAGCCACTGGGATAACAGCTTTACGTACATGCATGGGATCTGTTCACCTTGGGAAGAATTTGCTTTGCAGGAACATGAAAAATGCGTACAAGTTATAAAAATAACAGTTTATTACCCCTCCTGACAACCGATAACTCACTATGCAGCCATTGGTAAAAAAAATTGCACGACTGATCCGGGCGCAAAATCTCTTGGCCCAAGGCGATAGTTTATTGCTTGGCGTCTCGGCTGGCCCTGATTCCATGGCTCTTCTGCACCTGCTGGCAGCCCTGGCTTCGTCTTGGTCTTGGTCGTTGCTGGCGGTGTATGTCGATCATGGCTTGCGGCCTGAGGAAACGGAGAAAGAGTTGGCGTTGGTGAGGGAGGCGGCCCAGCGGTTGGGGGCGGATTTTGTTAGTGAAGCGGTGGATGTGGGGGGGGAAGCAAAAAAACGCGGAATATCCCTTGAGCATAGCGGTCGTTTATTGCGTTACGGGGTCTTTGCCCGTTTGGCCGAGCAGCGAAAATGCGTGAAAATCGTTGTTGCCCATACCGCCGATGAACAGGCCGAGGAGATTCTCTTGCGGCTCATTCGCGGTACTGGTCGCAAAGGGTTGGCTGGGATGGCCTTGGTCCGCGATGGCCAGGTGATTAGGCCGTTACTCACCACTGCCAAGGCGGAGTTGCTCTCCTATCTTGCCGATAACAAAATCTCCTTTGCCATTGATAGCAGCAATGGTGACCGTCGTTATCTGCGCAACCAGGTACGTCTTGATCTCTTGCCCCATCTGGCTCAACAGTATAACCCCAATATCGGCGAGAATCTGCGACAGACGGCGATGATCTTTGCAGATGAAGAACGATATCTGGCAGCGGCCACGGATCAGGCCTGGCAAGTGGTGGTTGCCGCAGAGGGAGAAGAGGGCGAGTCCCTTAGCCTGAAATTAGCGGAATTTGTGGCTCAGCCCCCGGCCTTACAGAGGCGCTTACTGGAAAAGGCCTGCTGGCAGATCGGGCAGCGGCCAAGTTTTAAGGGGATTGCGCAACTTCTTAACTTGGCCATAAGCAGTGGCCCTGAAGCTCGTCTGCATCTTGGTGGCGGCTTGCGGGTGCGAAGAAAGGCAGAACAGCTAATTTTTTCACGACCGCAAGGGGAGCAACCGTTACGTGGTGATCTTGTTGAGACGGAGGAGCGTTCTTTCTCAGTGCTGATTGCCGGGGCTGGTGTTTATGCCATCCCTGAGATTGGCAGTAAATTGGTGGTTGAGGTGCTGGAATCGATACCCGCTCCGTCAGCCTTGGCGGCAGCGGATTTTCTTGATGGTGACAGTATCTCCTTCCCGTTGCTGGCCCGTTCTGTTCAGTCCGGTGACCATTTTCATCCTTTGGGTGCACCAGGACGTAAAAAAGTAGGAGATTTTTTAACCGATGCCAAGGTGGTGCGTTCCTCCCGCTGGCGGGTGGTGGCGCTGGAGAGTGCCGGCAAGGTAGCGGCGCTTGTCGGTCATCGCATCAACCATGGTTTCCGAATCACG
>JAQYVW010000059.1 GCA_030145325.1 Desulfurivibrionaceae bacterium | reverse complement strand
AGGTCTTCTTTACGCCGCCAATTTTAGTATGTACTTCCTTAAGGCTTGCCATGTCTTACCATCCCCCTCTTAGTTGAGGCCCATCGACGCCTTAAATGTTTCGCCGAAGGCGGTAAGAGTCTTTTTCATTTTCTCTTCGAGACCACCATCGATCTCTTGTTTCTCACGCATCTCATCGAAGATGCTGGCCTCATTCTGCTCAATGTACTCATACATTTGCTTCTCGTACTCAGCCAGAGAGGTGATGGGCAGAGTATCAAGGAAGCCCTTGGTACCAGCAAAGAGAATAGTTACCTGTTTTTCCATGGGCAACGGCATATACTGAGGTTGTTTCAAGATCTCAACCAGACGCTCACCACGGGTAAGCTGTGCCTGGGTAGCCTTATCAAGGTCGGAACCGAACTGGGCAAAGGCTGCCAACTCACGATACTGAGCCAGATCAAGGCGAAGGGTACCAGCAACCTGCTTCATGGCCTTAACCTGAGCAGCACCACCAACCCGGGATACGGACAGACCGACATTTACCGCCGGACGAACACCAGAGAAGAAGAGGTTGGGCTCAAGATAAACCTGACCGTCGGTGATGGAGATAACGTTGGTGGGAATAAAGGCGGAAACGTCACCAGCCTGAGTCTCGATGATCGGCAGGGCGGTAAGGGATCCAGCACCAAGCTCGTCACTGACCTTGGAAGAACGCTCAAGGAGACGGGAATGGTTGAAGAAAATGTCACCAGGGAACGCTTCACGTCCAGGCGGACGACGAAGGAGAAGAGACAGCTCGCGATAAGCAACCGCCTGCTTAGAAAGATCATCATAGATGATCAGAGCATGTTGACCGTTGTCACGGAAATACTCACCCATGGAACAACCGGCGAAAGCAGCAACGTACTGAAGCGGCGCCGGATCAGAAGCACAGGCCGCAACCACGGTGGTGTACTCCATGGCGCCATGCTTACGCAGAGCCTCAACAACCAAGGCCACGGTGGATTTCTTCTGGCCGATGGCTACGTAGATACAATGCACATCAGTGTTCTTCTGAGCGATGATAGCGTCAACACAGAGAGAGGTCTTGCCGATCTGACGATCACCAATAACCAACTCGCGCTGTCCGCGACCAACCGGGGTCATGGCGTCAACGGCCTTGGAACCGGTGTAGCAGGGCTCATGAACAGATTTACGGGCAATAACACCGGGAGCAAGAACCTCAATCTTACGAGTTTCTTTGGCGGTGATCGGTCCCTGACCGTCGATGGGGAAGCCAACGCCGTCAACAACGCGTCCTTCCATCTCGGGGCCAACCGGAACCTCAGCAATCTTGCCGGTCCGTTTAACCTCAGAACCTTCCTTGATCTTACGAACATCGCCAAGGACGGCGCAACCAACATTGTCGGTTTCAAGGTTCAGGGCCAGGCCAAGAATACCACCGGTAAACTCGAGGAGCTCCATCGCCATGCAGTTTTCAACCCCATGGACACGAGCAATACCATCACCAACAGAGATAACGGTTCCGGTTTCACTCAGATCTACCTTGCTTTCGTAATCCTTGATCTGCCCCTTGATAATTTGACTGATCTCTTCGGCTTTAATCTGCATTGTCTCTATACACTCCCATTTATGGATTCTTTTAAACCAGTGAGCTGCGTTTTGATGCTACCATCAAGCACCAAATCCCCTACTCTGGCAATAATGCCGCCGACGATGGAGGGATCTACCTCAGTCGTCAACTCAACCGTCTTGGAGGTAATCTTTTCAAGCATCGCCTGAACCTTTGCCTGCAAGTCGGAAGAAAGCTCGGTAGCGGAAACTACTGTTCCCTGGCACACATTCCGATCCTCATCCACCATAGCCTTAAAAACCTCGGCGATGTCGGGCAAAACATCCGCCCGTCTTTTCTGAACCAACAGATTCAGAAAATTACCCATCTCCTGCGAGGTACTCAAAGCCTGCACCAGATGCTCCATAACCTTGCCGCGCACATCAACGGGATAAAGCGGGTTGGTCAAGGCATCCCGAACTTCGGGATTGGAGGCATAGAGATCTGCCATTTCACCCATTGCTCTGGTGTATTCATCAAAGGCGCCAAGCTCTTTACCAACCGCAAAAAGAGCTTTGGCATACCGTTTTGCTAAAATAGTATTTTTCACTGGAGACCTCCCACCCTGTCAAGGTACTCGGCAACCAGCTTGTCCTGGTCGGCGGGCTGAAGATTCTTACGAATCAAATCCTCGGCCATGGTTGCTGCCTGCTCGGCAATCTCTGCCCGCAGACTTTGATTGGCCACGGCTAGCTCATGTTGTACCGCCATCTCAGCCTGACGCTTGATGTCACCGGCCGCGCGCTGGGCATCAGCGATGATCCGTTCTTTTTCGGCCTCAGCTTGGGAAACGGCGGATTCGATAATCTTGGTTACCTCAGCATCGATACCGGCAAGCTTGCCTTCGTACTCTTTGTACATCTGCTCAGCTTCGCTTTTGCGGGCCTCCAGATCCTCAAACTGCTCCTTGATCGCCAACCGCCGACTACTAAGGGCATTGGCAAGGGGCTTGGCGGTAAATTTCACCAGGATTATCACCAACCCCAGGAAGTTCATTGCCCGCCACAAGAGATCCATCATCTTTTCATGGGTAATACTAGCATGAGCGCCACCGTGTGCCGCGCCATGTGCTGCTGCTGCCCCATGTGCCGCTGCCGCGCCTTGCGCAGCTTCGCCACCGGAAGCATACAGCAATCCTGCCGTGGCCAGAACGCCAACGGCGGACAGGGCGGCAAGACCATACTTTGGCCACTTACTGTTTGCATTCATCTTAAAGAGCCCTCCCCAATATTTTACTCGCCATCTCACCTGCAAAATCGTCAACCTGCCCTTGCAGTTGCTGGCGGGCGGTATCAAACTGCGAAGAGACCTGCGCCATTTGTTCAGCCTTGACGCCGTCTGCCTCCTTGCGAACCTTGGCAAGCTCCTCTGCTCCTGCAGCCTGCGCTTCCCCCCGTGCCTCGTCAAACTTAGCCTTGGCAGTAGCGCGAGCATCCTGCATCTTGCGATCGAAATCCTCTAACTGCCGCTGGGCGTTCTTCTTGAAGTTGTCGGCATCATCGGCAAGTTCTGCCAACTTCTGCCGCCGCGCCTCAAGAATGTTCCTTACTGGCCGATAGAGAACCGCATTCATGATCACAATCAGGATCAAGATGTTCACAATCTGGATCGGCATGGTAATATCAATATCAATCATCGCCTGTCCCCTTTACATAAAATTGTCCGACCCGAGCAGCCGGAAATGAATGGTCGTTCATAAATAATGAAAAATTTTCTAATCTATATTCCGAGGGCTGTCAACACTTTTAAACAAGGAACAACAGCCTGCCAACACAGATCCCAGCCCCCCCTTTAACCCTTGCCGCAAAGCCTTTTCAAGCCTGCCCAGCAACGATTCCGGCTACGGCCGCAATGGCCGCCGGTAATTTATCAACTTTACTACCACCGGCCTGGGCCATATCAGGCCTACCGCCACCGCCGCCACCGACCATGGCGGCTACCTCCTTAACTATCTTGCCAGCTTGAAACTGCTTGGTAAGATCCTTACTGACCATTACCAGCAATACCACCTTGCCTTCGAACACGCCACCAAGAACTGCGATGCCGCTGCCCAACTTATCGCGAACCCGATCACCGACCTCACGCAAGGTCTTCGGAGAATCAAGGGGCACCTCTGCCGCCACCACCTTTACCCCTGCCACCGTTTGCGCCTCATTCAGCAAACGATCAAGATCGCCAATGGTCTGGGCAGCGGTTAGACGACTAACTTCCTTTTCAAGCTCCTTCTGCCTGGCCAGCAATTTTTCTACCCGCCCCCGCAATTCCCCACCCGAAGCATTCACCAGTTCGGCAAGCCCGGCCAGTTCCACTTCGTCAGCCTGAAACCTTGCCAAGGAATCCGGCCCGGTGATCGCCTCAATCCTTCTCACCCCGGCGGCAATGCCGGTTTCGGTGACAACCTTCAGTAAACCGATGGCGCCGGTGGCCGCAACGTGGGTGCCGCCACACAATTCACTGCTATACTCACCGATGGATACCACCCGCACCGAATCACCGTATTTCTCACCAAAAAGGGCCGTGGCACCATCAGCGACGGCCTGATCACGAGACTTAAGGGTTGTCGCCACCGTGGTGTTACGGCGAATCTCACCATTGACGATCTCCTCGACCTGCCGCAACTCCTCAACGGAAACCGGCGAAAAGTTGGTAAAATCAAACCGCAACCGCTCTGGCTCCACCAGCGAACCAGATTGTTTGACATGATCGCCCAACACCGACCTCAGCGCAGCCTGGAGAAGATGAGTGGCTGTATGATTATTAGAGATCCTCTGCCTGCGCCCCTCGGCAACGTTAAGGGTAACGGCATCCCCCACGGCCACCTCGCCCTGAACAACCTCGCCATGATGAACAATCAGACCATCACCCACCACCGTGGTATCCACGATCTTAACCCGACCAGCCGCAGCAATAATCTCACCCCGATCACCACGCTGCCCACCGGACTCGGCATAAAACGGACTCTGCGGGCAAACAACATTGACTTGCCCACCGATCCCGGCCCGTTCCACCGCCTCACCACTTTCAGCAACGATCAGACTACTGACCACACTACTGTCGCAACAAGCTTCATAGCCCGTAAAAACACTTTTCTCGCCTTTCTCCACCAGTACCCGGAGGCCTGCGGCCAGTTCAGCAAGACCACCGCCCTTGCGCGCCTGCTTGGCCCGTTGTCGCTGCTCATCCATGGCCGCATTGAACCCGGCCTCATCAACAGCAAGACCACGCTCCAGAGCAACATCACGGACAATATCCACCGGGAAGCCGTAGGTGTCATAAAGTTTGAATATAAAATCTCCCCCCACCACCCTTGCCGATGCCTCTTCCACCCGGTCAAGCTCCTCTTCAAGCATGGTCAGACCATGATCAAGGGTCTCAAGGAAACGCTCCTCTTCGTTGACAACCACCTTGGCCAACAACTCGCGACTCTCATTGAGATGAGGGTATGCCCCCTGCATCTGTTCCGCCACCGCCCCGGCAATCTCGGCAAAAAACGGCTTATCAAAACCCAGGGCCCGACCAAAACGGATGGCCCGGCGCATGATTCGCCGCAACACGTAGCCACGACCCTCATTTGCCGGAAGGACGCCGTCAGAGACCAAAAAAGCGGTGGCGCGGCCATGATCAGCGATGACTCGCATGGCCATATCATCATGATCGTTAGCGCCATATTTTTTCCCAGCCAGCCCCGCGATCTTTTCAATAAGTGGAGAAAAGAGATCGGAATCATAGTTACTCTGCACCCCCTGAACCACCGCCGCAATCCGTTCCAAGCCCATGCCGGTATCGATACTGGGCTTGGGCAGAGGGGTCAACTTGCCGGACTCATCACGAAAATACTGCATGAAGACCAGATTCCAGAGCTCAAGATAACGATCACAGTCGCAACCAGCCTTGCAGTCAGGGGTGCCGCAACCCACTTCCGGGCCTTGATCAATGAGAATCTCGGAACAAGGGCCGCAAGGACCGGTATCACCCATCGCCCAAAAATTATCCTTCTCGCCCAGCCGAATGATTTTCCCCTTGGGCAGATCCTCAATCTTTTCCCAAAGGGCAAAGGCCTCATCATCATCCTCAAACACTGACACCCATAGTTTATCCTTGGGTAAACCCAAAACGCCGGTCAAGAACTCCCAGGCATAGGTGATGGCATCCTCTTTGAAATAATCGCCAAAAGAAAAGTTACCCAGCATCTCAAAAAAGGTATGGTGGCGAGCGGTCTGGCCGACATTTTCCAAATCGTTATGCTTGCCACCTGCCCTTACACACCTCTGCGAGGTGGTGGCCCGACTGTAGTCGCGCTTATCCTCACCCATGAAAACCCGTTTAAACTGCACCATCCCGGCATTGGTAAAGAGCAGGGTTTGGTCTTCATGGGGCACCAGTGATGAGCTGCCAACCACGCTGTGGCCCCTGGCTGCAAAAAAATCCAAAAATTGCTTACGAATATCGTTTCCGGTCATCTTTTCTTTCCATTCCAGATCCGCCCTACAAAAGGCAGAAAGGTTCTCACAAAAACATTGACGGCACCACCTGTAGCGGAGCCGTCAATAGACAAAAGCCATTCCCTACCACCATCACTCAGCGGCCTTAGCCTCCTGGCCGTCGCTATCATCGGTGACCAGTCCGTAGCCGAGCCGCACCTTATGCTCAATATCGGCCACCATCTCGGGATGCTCTTTCAAAAAGGTCTTGGTGTTCTCCCGGCCCTGGCCAATCCGCTCGCCGGTGTAGGAATACCAAGCGCCACTCTTGTCGACAATATCCAGCTCAACAGCCAGATCAAGCATATCACCAACCTTGGAAACACCTTCACCATAAACAATATCAAACTCCACCTGCTTGAAAGGAGGCGCAACCTTATTTTTCACCACCTTAACCCTGGTACGATTACCTATCACCTCCTGCCCATCCTTGATGGCGCCGATACGGCGGATATCAAGGCGCAAGGAACTATAAAACTTCAAGGCATTGCCGCCGCTGGTGGTTTCAGGGTTACCGAACATGACTCCGATCTTCATCCGGATCTGGTTGATAAAGATCAGGGCGGTATGGGTACGATTCAAAACACCGGTGAGTTTGCGCATGGCCTGTGACATCAGGCGGGCCTGAAGACCCACGTGGGAGTCACCGATATTGCCGTCGATCTCTGCCTTGGGCACCAGAGCCGCCACTGAATCAACAACAATGATGTCCAACGAGCCGCTACGGATAAGGATTTCGGCAATCTCCAACGCCTGCTCACCAAAATCCGGCTGCGAAACCAGCAGGTCATCGACATTGACCCCCAGCCGTTCTGCGTAGTTGATATCAAGGGCGTGCTCGGCGTCGATAAAAGCCGCCACTCCCCCTAATTTTTGGGCTTCAGCAATGGCGTGCAAGGCCAGAGTAGTTTTGCCGGAAGATTCCGGCCCGTAGATCTCAGCCACTCGACCTCGCGGAAAACCGCCGACCCCGGTGGCAATATCGAGACTGAGAGCCCCGGTGGGAATAACCGGCACCTTATCCACCTCACCACTACCCAAGCGCATGATTGCACCCTTGCCAAACTGTTTCTGGATCTGCCCGATGGCGGTATCAAGGGTCTTGCTCTTATCGTCGGCACTGCCCATATTAACTATCTCCAAATGTTATCTAATTAACGGCCTCAAGCCGCACTATTAAAAGGAATTCGCACCTCACCAACAGGTAGCACGAAAGCGCATTAAGCAATTTGTTTTGCTACCACCCCGCTGCTATTTTTGCAAGGGATTTAGCTCCCAGAATTTGCCGCAGAAGGACGGATAGTCCTGCCCAACCCGGATTCCCCTGGTTTTCGCTAAACTATATCTTTGGGCCTGGAGCAAATTTACCATCAGGTAAGAGGAATGAACAAAACGGATAACATTTACCCACGTTTACAAATTATCCACATTACCATTTGTACATTTTTGTAATCCCTGTTATGTTTTGCGCCACTTTTAATACTCAAAAATGTAAAACTAACTACCAACCCTCGCCCGGAGCTGCAATCCAGATGAGCAAGAAGACCAGCAATGAGCTTGCCGACCTCACCTGCCTCTACGAAATAACCAAGGTACTCGCCTCATCAAGTGATCTTCGCGACTGCCTGCAAAAAACCGTCGAAGTCCTGTCAGATAGCACCGACATGAACAACGGCACCGTGACCATTATCAACCCCACCACCAGTAAACTGGAAATCGAGGTGGCCCAAGGACTCACCGCCGAGGCCAAGAAACGGGGCAAATACAAGATAGGCGAGGGGATCACCGGCCAAGTGGTGGCCACTGGCGCGCCCATCGTTGTGCCGCAGGTCAACGAGGAGCCTCGTTTCCTGAACCGCACCAGATCGCGGGGCGACCTAAGCCGAAAAACTCTTTCATTCCTCTGCGTTCCCATTAAACATGGGCCACAGACCATCGGCGCGTTAAGCATCGACCTTGACTACCAGAAGGGAGTAAATTTTGATCACCGCTTGCAGTTTCTCACCGTCCTCAGCGGCCTGATTGCCCAGGCGGTTATTCGTATTCAGGCCGTAAACCAAGAACGAGAACGACTACTGAACGAAAACACCAAACTCCGCCGCGAGCTGTCCGAAAAGTACCAGTTTGCCAACTTCATCAGTAACTCCAGTCGGATGCAGGAAGTATTTGAAATGATGCACCGAGTGGCAGATTCCAACGCCACCATCCTCCTCCGCGGCGAATCAGGAACCGGCAAAACCATGGTCGCCAAGGCCATTCACCACAACAGCAAACGGTCCAAAGATGCCTTTATCACCGTCAACTGTTCGGCCCTACCAGAAACCCTTCTTGAAAGTGAACTTTTCGGCCACGAGCAAGGCGCTTTCACCGGCGCCCATGCCGCCAAGAAGGGCCGCTTCGAACTGGCCGAGGGTGGCACTCTCTTTCTGGATGAGATCGGCGAACTCTCCCAAGCCGTCCAGATCAAGCTGCTCAATGTGGTGCAAGATCGTGAATTTACCCGGCTGGGCGGAATCAAGCCCACCAAGTGCAATGTCCGCTTACTCACGGCCACCAACAAAGATCTAGAAAAAGCCGTTCAGGAAGGGAGCTTCCGCGAAGATCTATATTACCGCCTCAACGTCTTTCCCATCTACCTGCCGCAACTGCGGAAACGCCGCACCGACATCCTGCTCCTAGCCGAACATTTCCTTGAGAAATACAATACCGAAAACGAAAAGGAGATCCGCCGTATCTCAACCCCGGCCATTGACCTCCTTACCCAATACCACTGGCCAGGCAACGTCAGAGAGCTGCAAAACTGTATGGAAAGAGCAGTACTGATCTGTGATGAGGATTCCATCAAGAGTTACCACCTCCCTCCAACTTTACAGACTGCCGAGAGCGTTGATGACGACCACAACCCGCTATCGCTCTCTTCCGCTGTGGAAAACTTTGAACGGGAACTGATCATCGACGCGCTGAAAAAAGTGCGCGGCAACCAGACCAAGGCAGCCCAGCAGCTGGACACCAGCCTGCGAATCATCAACTACAAGATCCACAAGTACTCCATTGCCGCCAATCAATACAAAAACAATAAATAACGGCTACCATTTTCTATTTGTGATATAGTCACAAGACAATATCCTTGTTAACCCAACCACCAACGATAGCCACATGAAACTACTTCTCCATCTCTGTTGCGGCCCCTGCACTACTTATCCTGTTACGGCCCTCCGCAATGAAGGCATTAAACCGCAAGGATTTTTCCACAACCCCAACATCCACCCCTATCGCGAGTTCAAAAAACGACTGGGCGCGGTTAACATGGTGGCGGACAAAATGGATCTGACCATTCACCTTGACAAGGAGTACGGCCTCAATAAATACATGCGCGAGGTGGTCTTCAATGAAGAACAACGCTGCACCCTCTGCTACCGAATGCGTCTGGAAGCTACGGTGCAACAAGCTAAAGCGGTGGGCGCCGACGCCTTCAGCACCACCCTGCTCTACAGCCGCTACCAACAACACAACCTGATCCGCAGGCAAGCAGAAGAACTGGCTGAAAAACACGGCATCCCTTTCTACTATCAAGATTTCCGTGACGGCTGGCAGGACGGCATCGACATGTCAATTGAGATGGATCTTTATCGCCAACCTTACTGTGGCTGTATCTACAGCGAACAGGAACGTTACGATAAAAAATTCCGTAAAAAGCCCCCCATAACCTCGGAATGAAAACCGTCAGCGCTTTCATGAAAAGTCTGTCCACCATCTGTTTTCCACCCCGCTGCCTTTGCTGCGACACCACCCTCGCCCCCCCTGCTTCCTTGCTATTCTGCCCTGACTGCCTTGACGCCATGGATTTCATCAAAGAACCGTTCTGCTCCTGCTGTGGGCGCACCTTCGCCGCTGCCACCGGCGACAACCACCTCTGCGGCAACTGCCTTACCAAGCCGCCTCATTTCACCACCGCGCGCGCCGTCGCCCATTACCACGAACCGTTATCCAGCGCCATCCATGCCTTTAAGTATAATGGCCGCACTTTCGGTCTTAACTCCTTTGCAACCCTCTACCACCAACATCCGCACCCACCAAACGTTATCCCAGATTTGATTCTGCCGGTGCCGCTGCACCGACAACGATTGCGGGAACGAGGGTTTAATCAAGCCTTACTGCTGGCCCGCGCTTTCTTCCCTGCCGAACGGGAACGTATCGACCCCGAACTACTCCTGCGCCGCAAACAGACACCTCCCCAAACCGGGCTCAGCGGCAAAATCCGCCGCCGCAATCTTAAAGATGGCTTTACCGTCTCGTCGCCCGCCCGCTTAACCAACAAAACCGTGCTTTTGATCGATGACGTCTATACCACCGGCAGCACCGCCAACGAATGCGCGCGCACCCTAAAAAGGGCTGGAGCCCGTGAGGTTCATGTCCTCACCTTGGCGCGAGTGGCTGAATAAATACCCAATCAAAAACCATATTTTAGAAAAAACTATTGCCACCACAAAATGCTATGGTAATTATGTCCAAGCATTTACAAACTCACCCATTGAACAGTAATAAACAGCAGGACATCTACCTCCTATGTATTTTCAAGATATTATTCTTGAGTTAAGCCGCTATTGGGCCGACCAAGGCTGTCTCATCCAGCAACCCTACGACATGGAAGTTGGCGCTGGCACCTTTCACCCCGCCACCCTTCTCCGCGCCCTGGGGCCAGAGCCATGGCGAGCCGCCTACGTGCAGCCCTCCCGAAGGCCCACCGATGGCCGTTACGGCGAGAACCCCAACAGACTCCAGCACTACTATCAATTCCAAGTGGTGCTTAAACCATCACCAATTGATGTGCAGGAACTGTATCTGGAAAGCCTCAAGCGGTTCGGCCTGGATCCCCTTGAGCATGATATCCGCTTTGTGGAAGACGACTGGGAATCGCCCACTCTAGGAGCGTGGGGGCTGGGCTGGGAAGTATGGCTGGACGGGATGGAAATCACCCAATTCACCTACTTTCAACAGGCAGGCAGCATTGATCTACACCCGATTACTTCCGAAATCACCTACGGCCTTGAACGAATTGCCATGTACTTGCAAGGGGTGGACAGCGTTTACGATATCGCCTGGAACAAGGAAGTTAACTACGGGCAGATCTTTCAACAGGCCGAGGTTGAGTTTTCCACCTTCAACTTTGAACATGCCAACGTGGAAGCGATGATCGGCTTTTTTAACACCTACGAGACCGAGGCACTCAAGTTGCTTGAGCATGGGCTGATCCTTCCGGCCTACGATTACTGCCTAAAGTGCTCCCACACCTTTAACTTGTTGGATGCCCGCAAAGCGATCAGCGTCGCGGAGCGAACCCGCTATATCGGCAGAATCAGAAATATCGCCAGAAAAGTCGCGCTTCAATACACCGAGCAACGAGAAGAAATGGGCCATCCGCTCCTGAACAAGAACGAAGGATAAGAAAAGAGAAAGAGAGAGAGAACCAGGGGAAAAAAAAGAATGGCGGAAGTGCATGGGAATCGAACCCACCCACCAAGCTGTTAACCCGGTGCACCGGATTTGAAGTCCGGGAGGGCCACCAGAGCCCTTTCCACTTCCGCTGTGGCCCGCATACTAATTTCTCTGGGCCTCCTTGACAACTTTTTTCTGGACTTTAAACAAGATAGCAGAACAAGATACAAAAAAACACGGCGATAGTCGCCGCTAATGAAAAGAACAAACATCCACCAACCCAAACTAATTAGGAGCGACCGTGTCTTATGGAATGCGACCGCTTAAAAAGACTTATTAAAAACTGGTACTCCCAAGTCCAAGAAGAAACCATGGCTCCCGCCCGGATGATTACTTTCATGCGGCAGCATGTCGCCGACTGCGCGACCTGCTTGGGCGACCCTTTTGTACGTCCGGAGATTGACAAAATCACCAACATCGTCCTTCCCCCCGAGAAGACCGACAACTCGGCTGCGGAAGAGTCCGCCAAGGCCGTTACCGCCAAAAAGCAAGAAGATGACGCCGAACCAGAGGAGACCGAGGAGACAGAGGAGAACGATGATGAGGTGGAAGAAGAAAGCGATGACGACGATTACTGATTACCAAGTTGTCTAATCACCTTGTCTGTAAAAAAAGCGCTCCCAGGGGGGACGCTTTTTTTTTAAACAACCCGAAAAATCATCAAGAAAGATCATTTCTCAGAAAGTAACTACGATCCATCATCACAATATGTTCCTGTAGCCAGCCACAGAGAAAACCACAGATCTCCATCGCCAAGGGGTTACGGTCCAATCCTTCGGCACGCTTAAATTCCCGCATAAAATACAGAACCTTTTCAGTAAACCACCAATGTTGGCGATGATGCTCACCCCAGCGAGGATGCCCCGCCAACAACGCCTCCTCGCAACTAAAATGCTCCTTCAGATAAGTCACCAAACCGTCAAGGATCACGACCAAATCATCGGCATCCACCTGCCGTTCGATAGCCGCGTGCAAGTTGGTTAGCATTGAGAAAAGCTGCCGGTGCTGAACGTCAACCTCATCCACCCCGACCAAAAACGTATCCCGCCATTCCGTGCAGACCATCCTACGTCCTCAGATTATGAAGATCCTTCCATGGATCCATCTTCCTCAGCCACCGCCACTTCCTGCTGACGCTGGTTATCATACCATAGGAACTGACGGCAAAAACCACGCAGCATCTGCGTTTCTTTCGACCGCAACCCCATCCGACCAAGGAAATGACGGATATTACTCATCCAGTATTCGTAGTCGTTGGCCTTCAGAAAATCAATGGTGCGGAGCAGCTCCTCAACGTGTCCGTACATCCCTTCAAGCTCAAAGGATGAAGCCAACTTAGGCTGCTGGTGGGAGAAACCACCCTCCTCCACCAAGGCGTGGAACAGTTCATGACAGTGGATGGCCACCGCCTGAGCCAGGTTGAGCGAGGAGAAACCAGCCGTGTAGATATTGGATTTCAGCTGACAAAACTTAAGGTCATCGTTGGTCAAACCCCGATCCTCAGGGCCGAAAAGGAAGGCGACCTGATTTTCAGCCAGCATCGGCAACAACTGGCTCACCACCTGCCGGGGAGTCTTGGTGGCATTGCGATGCCGCCCCTCACGGGCCGTGGTGCCCACCACCATTGCAAATGGAGCCAAGGCCGTAGCCAGATCGCCATGCATTTCCATTTTTTCAATCAGATGGGCGGCCTTGTGAGTGGCCATGCGCAACATCTTCTCTTGATCCGGCTCCTCTTGGCGCACCACAATCAGTCGGCTGATCCCCATATTCATGGCACAACGGGCCGCAGCACCGATATTTTCGGCGAATTTCGGCTCCATCAACACCACAGCCACGTTTCCCAGACGACGACAACGTTCTTCTTCCAACTTCACTCTGTTCATGATTTTTTCTTTTCGTCAGACGCCAAAAGCGACTGGATCTTCTCCACCCGGTCAAAGTTAATATGCCGCCGCGACGAATCCACCCCAGCCACCCGCACCTGCACCAGATCACCGATCTGGAACATCTTACCAGTGCGTTTACCGATCAGCCGATGGTGTTTTTCGTCATGATGATAGTAATCGTCCCGCATTTCACTGATGGCCACCGCGCCGTTAACAAAAACATCCAGCAATTCAACGAACAGACCAAAAGAAGTCGCCCCGGCCACCACCCCTTCGAATGACTCCCCTACCTTTTCGGCCATATACCGCACCTTAATCCGATCCACCACCTCCCGCTCGGCATCAACGGCAGTGCGCTCTCGCTTGGAAAGGAATATACCCGCCTCCACCAGTGATTCAGCCGGTGACTGACCGGCACCACTCTTCACCTTGGCCTTGGGATCAGCCAGTAAGCGACTTAACGCCCGATGCACCATCAAATCGGGGTAGCGCCGGATTGGCGAGGTAAAATGGGTATAATATTCCGCCGCCAAACCAAAATGGCCGACATTCTCCGGGCTATAACGGGCCTGTTGCATGGTTCGCAAGAGCAGATTGTTAATAATATATTCCTGCGGACTACCGGCAGCAAGCTTCAACACCTTGCCAAACCAAGCTGGCGAGCCGGAACCGGACGGCAACTGAAACCCCAGACTGCCACCGAATTCAACAAACTCACCCACCTTGACCGGATCTGGCGGTTCATGCACCCGATAGACAGATGGCATCCCCTGTTCGTCAAAGGTTGAAGCCACCGCCTCATTGGCAGCCAACATGAATTCCTCGATAATCTTGTGGGCCAGGTTCCGCTCCATACGACTGATCCCGGCCACCGTGTCATCGGGGCCAAGCTCAATCTGCGCCTCGGGCAACTCAAAACCGATACTGCCGCGGGCCATACGCTGCTTCTCAATCTCCGCCGCCAGCTCCCCCATCCATTTAAGCGGGTTCAGCAAACCTTTCAGCCCCTTCTTCACCTCCGGATCATTATCCACCAACAGTTCCTTGACCATGGTATAAGTCAAGCGGCGCTGACTGCGAATCAGACTCTTGGTAAACTTCTTACCGACCCGCCTGCCCTTTTGATCAAAATCGAGGATGGCGGTGAAAGCGTAACGATCCTCATCGGGAACCAAACTACAGAGATTATTGGATAGCCGCTCCGGCAACATCGGCACCACCCGGGTGGGAAAATAAACGCTGGTACCACGCTGATACGCCTCCGTATCAAGGTCCGACCCAGGGGTAACATAATGACTGACATCGGCGATGGAGACATACAATCGATAACCGGCCTTACTTTTGATCACCGCCACCGCATCATCAAAATCACGGGCGGTTTCGCCATCGATGGTAACATGCTTGATTTCGCGCAGGTCTACACGACCCTTTGCCATGGTGGCAAGATCAGCAAATTGTTCGGCCTGCGCCAGCGCCTTATCGCTAAACTTATGCGGCAGCTCAAACTTACGGACGACCATGTCTGTTTGCACCTGGAGACTTTTCGGGTCACCAAGCACCTCGACGACCTTGCCTTCCGGATTGGCGCCACCAAGCCGATAATCGGTGATCTCAGCCACCACCGCATCACCGTTTTTCGCCCCGCAACTATCCTCACTCCGGATCACCACCTGATAGGCCAACCGCTCATCCTCCGGCGTCACCAGCCCGGCGGGACGACCCTCAGTATAGGTGCCAACCACCCGGTTGGTGGCCCGATTCAAAATCCGCACCACCCGCCCTTCGGCCCTTTCTTGACCGATCTTGGTTACCGCCACCAACACCAGATCACCATGGGAGGCAGTGGCAAGATGCGAAGGAGGAAGAAAAATATCGCGCTCAATGACAAGCCAGGTCGGCGGCTCAGCAACCACAACAAAGGCAAACCCCTTGGGATGCACGGAAATGACGCCCTCAACAATCCTGGCGTCAGGGCTAACCATGAAGCCTTCGTCCTCTTCAACAAGAGAGCCGTCACGACAGAGCGCGCTCAGCAACGACCGCAACATCTTGCCCTGCCGACGATCAAACTCAAGAAGGTCGGAAATTCCCCGGACGCTCAACAGATCATCACGACCATAGAGTAAACCCACCACCGCATCGGCAAACTCGGCCACTTCCGGCGCACGTTTGCTTGACCTCGAGCGCTTGCCAAAATTCTTGCCGCGCCGAGTGGACTTGCCCTGTTGCTGCCGATATTTACCACTGGATTTTTTATTCTGATCTTTTCGCCTTCCCACCCAAACTCCTTTGTCGTCTCTTAACTTCTAGACAAAAACATTATTATATTCGCATCCCGCGTATTTTATTCAGGAGTTACCCTGCAACTCCTGATCCTATCGTAAGAGAGGCAACCCTGCAGTGCCACCGGCAAAGACGGTATTTTTTTGAGCCGATTACTTTTTTCAATTGTACCTTTGCCGGAGGTTCTCTATAGTAACTCTTTCACGCGACAATCATGCTGCCCAGAAAGCCTTATCATACCTGATTTCACAAGAAATATCTGTTTTTTGGCAGCACCCAACCCGTCCCGAGAAATGATAAACGGAAGGACAATAAATCTGCAACGGTAATCATGACAGAAAAATCATTCGACATAGCCCATTTCTGCGAACAAATGGAAGAGCTCATCGGCGACCAGAACGGCCCGGCGCAACTATTCTGGAAAGCACTCTCCTTTGCCGTCACCGCCCACCAGGACCAAAAACGGAAATCAGGCGAGGCCTATGTCAGCCACCCTTGCCGGGTGGCGATGATTCTGGCCAAAGAAATGGGTACCACCGACCCGGAAACGTTGGCGGCGGCGGTTCTTCATGACACCGTGGAAGATGTGCCAGAGATTACCAACGAGGTCATCGGTGAACTTTTCGGACAAAACGTCGAAGCCATTGTTGACGGTTGCACCAAAATCAGCCATTTTTCCGGCAACCGACAAACCTTTTACAAACTGGTTCATCGCAAAATCTTCTCTGGCGCCGCCTCCCGCATAGATGTGATGCTGATCAAGCTGGCGGATCGCCTCCACAACCTGCGCACCTTAAGCTCCATGCCCCGGCACAAACGACAGAAAATCGCCCATGAGACCCTTTCCGTCTATGCCCCCATGGCATCCCTGATGGGCCTCTACGGCATCAAACGAGAGCTGTACACCTTGGCCTTGCTGTACAAATTCCCTCGCCAGAGCCATAAGGTCATCGGCAAAATCCGTAAACTGGAAAACAGCGACGAGGCGATCAGCATCCGCCAAACCATTGAAAACGAAATGCAACAGTCGTGGCTCAACGGCCAGGTCAAGGTTCGCGCCAAGGGCCTTTCTACCTATTATGACCCCGGCCCAAAAACCTTAACCAAGGAAATCTCCACCCCGGTGGAAATTCTCATCACCGTGGACGACATTCAAACCTGCTACCGAATGCTGGGCATGGTTAACATTAATTTCCCCCCCGTCCCGCGCACCATTCGTGACTTTATCGCTAACCCCAAACCCACCGGTTACCGATGTCTGCACACCAAGGCGAATATCCAGGGCAACAAGTATCTCTTCAAGATCAGAACCACCGAGATGATGAATACCGCCCGCACCGGGGTCATCAACGTCTGGTCAACCCGCCAGGAAATGCCCGGAGAGTTTGAAAAAGAACTCAAGACAACCTTTGACATCCTCGGCGGTGACGATGATATCGCCTACCGAGATATCATTGCCGCCGGCGGCAAAGCCGAAATATACACCTACACCCCTAAAGGTGACGGGTTTTGCCTGCCCAAACAGAGCAATGTTCTTGATTTCGCTTATCAGGTTCATACCGAGGTTGGCAACCGATGCCAAGGGGCCATCATTCGCAAAAAACCGGTGCCACCCACCCATATTCTCCGGGACGGCGACCATGTAGACGTAATCACCCAGGACAATCCGGTACATTTCGAACCGGATATCCAAAATCTCTGCCAAACCCCAAAAGCACGCTCAAGTTTGGCTCGCATGTTTCGCCGCCGCCGCGAGACCTTAGCCAAACAAATAGGCGAATCCATCCTCCGCCAGGAATTCAAACGCTATGGCCTGCCCATTGACCTCCTAAAAAAGGTTCAGATGGCCGAAATCCTGGAGCACTATGAACTTGCCGACCTGGATGATGTTTTCCTGCATGTGGGTGAAGGCAGAATTAAGCTGCGAGAATTTGTCAACGAAGTAAAAACACGCCTCTATGCCGACCGCGAAACCCTACAACCCCCTACCGGCGCCTTCAACCGCGCCGAGATGACCACCCTCGACCCGGCCTGTGTTAAGTTTTCCCGCTGCTGCGCGCCAACCCCCACCGAAAGAGGGTTGTACGGCCTGCTCAGCGAACGAGGCCTTTCCGTACACAAAAAGGATTGCACCACCATCCGCACCCTAAAGATCCAACGGGAAGACGTGGTGGAACTTCTCTGGCAACTAAAGAACACCCGCCTCGACAAACCACAAAGCTTGCAGGTAATGGGAGCCAAGCGAAACCGCCTCCTGATGTTGCTAGGCTCAGCGCCACTGGAAATGCAAATAACCGAAATTATCGCCCTCCAACATAAATCAAAAATCGCGGCATGGGACATCTCCTTTACGGTGGATGACCTGGCCGGCCTCAAGAACATCCTCAACCACTTCAACAAACTCAAAATCGTTTATGAGTTTGCCCTTGAGCACTAATTACGGCTCACCTCAAACTGCGACATCATTATCATTACAGCCCAAACATGTAAGGTTCCTCAAGTAGGCGAAACGGTAAAAAGCATCCGGATCAACAACGGCGCAATCTCCACCAACGGCAGCACATAATCGATTGCCGTCGCCTGCAAAGCGGCTTCCGGCATGGAGATAAACCGCGCTTCTTGAGGATCCTGGACAATGGTCACACCACCCTGCTCCTTGACGATTTTTATCCCTCTGGCACCGTCTGCATTGGCGCCGGTGAGGATGACCCCGATCAGATTCTCCTGAAAGACATAGGCGGCGGATTCAAACAACACATCCACCGAC
>JAQYVW010000142.1 GCA_030145325.1 Desulfurivibrionaceae bacterium | reverse complement strand
GAAACGATCAACGACTTGCCACAAAAGGCAATATTACCAACACTTAAGTCAAGATCACCCTTAACCACATGCGAGTCAAAAACCGCCGGCTTGCCGTCGGCCATGAGAAACTTACCACTTAAGGCGGCAACGACCTTGATACCATCCTCGGAAATGGTAACCCCAGGGCCAACCTTCAGGGTTGTGTCCTTGCCTGGCTTGGGAGTAATCGAAATCCCAAAAACATCCTTGCCGAAAGTTCCTTCAGTGAGGGGGATTTTTTCAAGGAGGATTTGACCAGCATTAACATTGACGATGGAGCCCAACTCACGAAAATCAACTTTGTCCCGCTTCGCCTCTTTCTGTTTCGGTGACCGAACCATGGAAGGCTTGACATGCATCTTGACCTTGGCATTTTCACCCTTCACCGCCGGAGTCCCCTTGGCCAGATCAACAAAGGAATCATCCCTGACCACCGGGCTGGGTAACAAGCCATTGGTAATCTCATACTCGCCAAGGATACCATTAATTTTGGCAACCTCGTACGAACCAATATTGGGCATTTCCCCAAATTGCTCCACAGGAATAAGATAGGCATTCAAGCGATCCTTTGAGACCTTGAGCAAATATGCCTCGTCAAGGATACTTACGCCGCCTTTAAAAAGTTTTTCGTCTGCCATTCAATGTCACCAATAAAGGGAAACTTGATATACAATACGATACAATATAGGTTCGTGGCAAATCTGATCATCCCGCCTCGACCGCAAATCTTGTCAGAGAAGTGCTAAACAAAAAACAGCTCCCTCCCGTTTCTCTCTTGGTGTCAATACTAAGGGGGGGGGCCAGATCAAAAAACTGCCATAACAGGCTGAACTAACCTACAACTCCCGTTCCAAACCCTTAATCTGTTCCTGTTCACCCAAAACCACCATGACATCTCCAGGCAACACCATACTTTGCGGCGTGGGGTTAAACAACATTTCACCATCCTCACGTTTGATGGCAACGACTATCAGATTATATTTTTTACGAATCCCGGAACTGAGTAAGGGCATATTGACAATCTTTGCCTTAGCGGAAACAACCAACTCCTCAAGCCTGAGACCTAATTCATGGGTTGAAGTGTTCACCGCTAGATCGATAAAATCAATTACCGTTGGCCGCACCACCTGCTGCGCCATCCGACAAGCGCCGATATAGTAGGGGGAAATAACCTTATTGGCACCAGCCCTCAGCAACTTGGTTTCCGCCCCCTCTTCACCGCTGGACCGGGCCATGATAAACAGATCTGGTTTAAGCCCCCTGGCGGTCAAAGCAATGTAAACATTATCAGCGTCGGAGGTAACCACCGCGATCAACCCCTGAGCTTCACTAATCCCCGCCTTCAAGAGCACATCGTCCACGGATGCTTCGCCCTCAAGGGCCAGATAACCAAGATCGTTTATTTTCTGTAATTCAACAGGATCCTTTTCAATCACCACGAAGGTTCGATTGTTTTCTTGGAGGATCTTACATATCACCCTGCCGATGCGGCCAAAACCACAGACAATATAATGCTCCTTGAGACCAGCCACCTTTTTTTCCATACTGCCTCTCCCGAAAATCCTCCGCAATCCCCCCTCGACCATGGCCTCAGTGATCTCGCTAAATAAATAGAGCATAAAACCAGTGCCGATGATGATCAGCACCATGGTAAAAATCTTGCCGATGGGATGGAGAGGAATAGTCTCACCAAATCCCACCGTGGTGACGGTAATAACGGTCATGTACAAGCCATCCAATAAGGATGCACCCTCAATGGCCATGTAGCCGAAAGTGCCAAAGAAAAGGATGATAAACAACAGGATGGTGCTAACAATTATTTTATTCATCAATCCTTACTTTCCACTTTCATTGCGACAATTCCATAACCACCGAGTAACCCCACTGAAGACTAAAATTCTGCATGTAATTCAAGACTATAACTTTCGGTTTACCTAAATGTCATTAATAATACAACATAATGAAAAAAAAACCCGTTCCCAACCACTAATTAGCCCGCCACATCCCACCGCAAAAAGTAAATCCACATACAGCGGGTAAAGTTTTAGCCAATCTCGCCGATAAGTTTACTAAAGGCGGCAACACCAAGAAAAAAACGAAGATAAAGAAGGTGACCCCATGACCAGCCAAGAAGCCATCCGAGTCCTGATGCTGAGCCCTTTTTATTACAAAATGGATCTTTCCTCGCGAATGATGCTTATCCACGAATTTTGCGCTATTTACGCCCAGGTTGACAACACTGACCGTTAACCCATCTTTGTCTTTCACCTCTCGACCCCAGACCGGGCAATTTCCAACGGCAACCAGTAAAGGCTGCCATTTTCTTTTTTACTCTCCCACAATAACCAACCAGCCCCGCCACAACCGGCATTCTCCTCACCACATAATATCCACCAATAACTAGACCAGAAGGAAAACAAGATATTTTATTGGCAATTTTTCCTGTAAGTGGTTTATAGTTTTTGCGTTTGACGCACAGGTTATGTCGAATCAATATGCAACCGTTGATCACCTCAGCCGCGCTCAAGACCTCGGCAAAAACCGCGATCACCATTTATGCGCCCGACATCGAGACAACAATCCTGCAAACGCACCTGTGCCAGTCATTTATTTGAAAACTAATTTTGTGTTTAACAATAATTTCCATAAATTTCTCACCCAAAGGAGCACCACATGAACATTCTTGTTTTCGGTCCCAACGGCAGCGGCAAAGGAACCCAAGGAGCCATCGTCCAGAAGAAATACAACATGGCCCATATCGAGTCAGGCGCCATCTTCCGCAAGAACATTGGCGGCGGTACCGAGTTGGGCATGAAAGCCAAAGAATATATTGATCGCGGTGACCTGGTTCCCGACGATATCACCATCCCGATGATCCTTGACCGCCTGAAGGAAGATGACTGCCAAAAAGGCTGGATCCTGGACGGCTTCCCCCGTAACAAGGTGCAAGGCGAGACCTTGGCCAAGGCCCTCACCGACGCCAAGATGCCTCTGGACTATGTGGTAGAGATCGTTCTCCCCCGCGACATCGCAAAACTGCGGATCACCGGTCGCCGCCTCTGCGTCAATGACAACAACCACCCCAACCATATCGCCTTCGACGCGATCAAACCGGTGGAAAAAGACGGCAAGATGGTCTGTCGGGTCTGCGGCGGCGACCTCAACACCCGCGCCGATGACCAAGACGACGTGGCCATCGATAAACGTCATGACATCTACTATGACGACAACACCGGCACCATGGCTGCAGTCAACTTTTTCAAGGGCATCGGCGGCAACACCAAGGTTGTCTCCGTGGACGGGAAATTATCCATCGATGAAGTTTCCGCTTCGATCATGAAAGAGCTTGCCTAATCAGAAGAGAGCAAGATCTTTACCATAAAAAAAGCCATGCCTCCCAGTTAGGGTTGCATGGCTTTTTTTATTCTGATTACCACCGAGTTTCAGCCAAGGTTTTTTAGCCTTTGCAGTTAAAGATTTTCCCATTGGCACGCCGCCGAGTACCGGAAAAGTTGCCGAAAAGGAGCAAAAGGTAAGCAAAGCCGCGAAGTGCGAAGACTCCGACTGTT
>JAQYVW010000141.1 GCA_030145325.1 Desulfurivibrionaceae bacterium | reverse complement strand
CATCAATATGCACCCGCCCCAGAAACAGCCACCCAATCAACAAGACACAAGTGACCGCAAAGACGGTCATGGCAAGTGTTCTCTTCCACCCCTGCTCTTGAGCAAGTTCCTGAAAGAAAAAAATCTCATAGGCCAAAACCACCACTGGCAGGATGGCCGAATTTTCTTTACTGAGCAAGGCCATACCAAAACAGACAAAACTTGCACCATACAAAAGATACCGCCTGAGAGATGAACCACAGCAGAGACGACCCTGGACATACAACAACAGCGCACTGACAGAAAAGAAAGCCGCCATACTCGTCATGCGTTGAACGATATAGGTCACCGCATTTGTCTGCACCGGATGCACCGCCCACAACATGGTCCCGAACAGGGCGATCTCACGGGCATACTTGTATTGACCGATAAGGATCGGTAAACGGAGGGTACTCAAGGCGAGGAAATAGAAAACCAAGGCTGTCGAAATGTGCAAGACCAGATTGACGAGATGGTAGCCAAACACATTCTGGCCACCATAATAGTAGTTGAGTGCGAAAGAAATGTTGGGCAAAAAACGCCAATGAGAAGGGCTTTCCGTTGCTGCCTTTTGCAAGGAGGAAAAAGAAAACGACAAAAATTTCAAATGCGGGTTGTTGACAATGTTATGCGCATCATCAAAAACGAAAGGAACATGAAAGCTATTCAAATAAGCGATTGTCACTGCCACAACGACCACAGCCACAACAAACAACAGGTGTGATCGGTTACCGACCTGCTCATATTGATTTTTACTCAAAACTTCCATAAAAAAGAGAGAGGGCACAATTGTAAGCCAAGGATAATATTTAACGGAATCATTGCCACGAAAGAATCCTACCGAAGACCTAACACTAGTTTATTACCCCCCAAACCGTCTTTTGTGAACTACTTTCGTCTGTACAGAATTCACAACTACCAGGAAACCCTACCGGTCATCGCGGTCCGGCGAGGGATCCATTGTGCCAACATAAAAATACACTTAGGCCCATAACGGCGATGTCCACAGGCGGCCGCAGTGAGGCGCAGACCGCCAGTACCGTATGGATTTTGTGGTTCTTGAATGCATCCATGAGTGCCACGTTGACAGGCTCGCCATTATCATAGGCCGGAAGCGCCTGCTGGCTCAGATTGTAATCAAAACGGGGTCCCCACTTGCGGGAACCGAGCCGGGCAGTGGTGGAGCAGTTATCCACCATGAAGGCCACGCCCCTGTAGTGCATGTAGGAGTTCAGGGAATCAACTGCCTCGATCACCGACTCGTTGGCCACCTCGCTCAAGCAATGCCCTTTCTCGATGAGAAGATCGATTTGGGCCATCATCGTCGCGCAGTAGATCCCGGCGGTAAAGGGGTTGACGGCGAGCGGGGTGGTGGGACGCTCGGCGCGGATCTTTTCGCCGACCTGCCACATCCGGGTGCCATCGATCTTGCCCATGGGTAAACAGTTGTGCCGTTGCCAGGCCATGACCACGCTACGGATCTCGTTACAACTGGAAACCTCGTCGTACATTTCAAGAAGGATATCAAAGGCCGGGCCGTAGGCGTGCGAGAAGATGCGCTCAAAAACTTTTTGCCCCTCAGCATCCAGATTGTCATACACAGCCTTGATCCCGTGATGGGAGATGGTCTTGCTGATGGGGCCGGTGATATTCTCCACCGAATCAATGAAAGCCTGCTCCTCGCTCATCCCCTGCCCTGCTCCATGATGAAGCGACGGAAGATAGCCTCGACGATACCGTGTACCGCACCAAGGAGGATACCGCGCTCACCGAAGATATCGCTCCTGAACTCGCTGCCCATGGTGGTTTTGAAAACGTAAGGGGCGCCGATGGCGATGGCCCAGCCCAAGGCCTGATCGGTGGCCTTGCCATCGAAGTCCTGCTCCACCGCGAAGCTGGAGTTGATACCGGCGCCATTGACCTCCTTGCCCTGCTCATAGAGACGACGGACAGAGGGACCCATGCCCTTAGGGCAAACGGCGATGACGTTGTTATTCTTGGTGAAGGTTTTGCCGATGCTCTCCAGATAACCGAGCAGGAAACCATGGGAAAGACCCAGTGTGGCACCGTCCTTCATATTGTCAAATACCTGCTGCTGGTTCTCGGCCTGGGCGGCATCGGAGATAAGCAGCATAACCAGATCCGACTCGCGGATAACCTCATACATCCGCCCAGGGTGCCGCCAGCCTCACTGAAACCAGCGGTACGGGCAGCATCCATGGAGGCGCTGCCGGCGCGAAGGCCAGCCTTGACATTGATGCCGGTGCCTGCCAGAGAGTCTCGCATGTTCTGGCCCTAGGCCGGGCCCTGCGAGCCCCAACCGATGACACCGATCTGCTTGAAGCCCTCAAACGCCTTGAAAAGAAGATAGAACAGGTCACGGCCGCCCTTGACCAAGGTCTCTTCTGTTTCGGCCAGGGTGATGGTCTGGGTGGAGAAGACTTTGGATTCAAACGTCGTTTTCATGTTCTGCCTTATGTCTGCGCAGATGACGCCTTAGTCAGGCGTCCAATATGAGTAAGAAAAATTAAGATTGCAAGATAAGAAACGACAGCTTCACGAAACCTAAACCATCTCCGCACGAACCAGTATTCCCAACTTTGAAATAAATAAACGAAACGACTCACTCCGCAAACCGATTATCTTTTTGTCAAATCAAAGCGCACCAAGACCTTTCCGTCTGGAGTCGCGGGTTCCCATTCTCGTGCAGGTTATCCTTGCGGCCGCCCGGGCCGCGAACAAATCAGGGTCAGGAAAAGCCAGAATTCGAAGAACAGCCGGACAACGCACCTTGGGGAATCGAGCTGCCGGAACCGGCAATCTTGAAGCTGGAAGCGGAAAGAGTCTTCTTGACCTTCCGGCTACCGTATTTCTTGCAGAGAATAGCATCGGTGTACCCTCGAAAACTGAGACCAATTCCTCAAACAAGGCCTTGCAATCCTGACAACGAAACTCACAAATGGGCATCACAATCTCCACATATCATCATCTTATTTCATACAACATAGACCAGTCAGCATCTGGACAACAAGCAAATATTACAAACAGGTAATAACCGGCGCACCCCTTCGCCAGAAGGAAACAACGAATGCGCGCGTTGTTTAAGCCGATCCTCCTCGACAGATATGTTGCCGCAGCCAAAACACCCAGCCATAAGCACCCGCAACATCCGCGAGCAGATCCCCCACAGTGGCGGTGCGAGCCGGGATAAAGGTTTGATGAAATTCGTCGCTGACGCCGTACAAAAAACAAACCAGAACAACCGCGATGCCCGCAAAGCGTCCGCCGGGCCACTCACCCCAAGAAGGGAAAGCATGGATCACGCTGGCCGCCAACACCGCATAGGCCATACCATGCAACAATTTGTCCACGCCCAGAACCGGCGGCAAAGAGAGGCTGGAACCGGGTTGATTCGACATAAAAAAAATCCCTGCCATCACAGCCAGCATGGGCAGAAGACGGAGGGATTTTGTTAAGAACTGGTTAGGTATCATCATCCGGCAACCAGGAGCTTTCCAGGCAAGGAGATCTTACTCTGCGCTTTCGGCTGAGGATGCTTCGGCAAGCTCGGCGTCA
>JAQYVW010000058.1 GCA_030145325.1 Desulfurivibrionaceae bacterium | reverse complement strand
GCGTTGAAAAATCTCACGCAACTCAGCATGAATTATAGGGTTCGAATCACTTCCACTTTCCATCAAAAATCTCTCTGCAAGTCTTGTCCGCACTATCAGGCGGAGATAAAAGAGTAAGAGCCGTCAGCGGCTTACCGCACGCCCTCGGCATTAACGTATCCAAAACATAGTGTATAAAATGCCCGTCGTCAAAAACAAGTTTTACCACCACCACAAGTGATTCCGTAGAGAAATAAACGCTAATCATGAAAACCTGGATCATTATCGTTTTCATGGTTGACGAGGAGAAAATCTCATGCTAGATTGGCGGCCAAATTGGTGGTGCGGGTCGTTAGCTCAATTGGTAGAGCAACTGACTCTTAATCAGTAGGTCCGGAGTTCGATTCTCCGACGACCCACCATATATAGCAAGGGGTTAGCCTTTTTAAGGGTTAACCCCTTTTTTTTATGCCCTGAAACTTTTTCGAGGACGCCGACCGTGAAGAATGGCACCCCGCACGCTCTCCTGTTACGGTTGTAAAAATCAGTTGCTGACTGCTGTGGTCTTCTAATGAATGCCACCACCTCTATCGGTATGATAGGGCTACGATTCTGGCTTGCACTGGTGCAATATCAATTGCTATATTTAGTGGAACTTGTCCTTTTGCACCCAATGGTTACCACTCTTGGTGGTATTGCTGAACGGTCAGCCAGTGTCCGTCCATAAATAGTCTTTTCGGAGTCTCATAAACTCGCTTGCCTGATCACCAACAAAAATTCTTATTTATGGACAGTCACCAGCTAAAAATTTTTCTTAAGGAGTCCCCGATGAGATTGCCCTCTTATGCTTTTTTGCTGTTTGCCGTTGTTCTGTCTGGTTGTGTTGCCGCAACATATGGTATGGCTCCTTACAAGCTAGAAACGGTTACAACCATCAATGGAAACGTTGACAAGGTCGAGACCGTTAGGAACAAACAAACCAATGAGAATGGCCTCCATCTTAAGTTAATGACCGTCACCGGTGCCGTTAACGTTCATGTCTGTCCGCAATGGTACGCAGACAAGAATAAAATCCACTTTAGCAAAGGTGAGTCTTTAATAATTACCGGTTCCACCTTCATTAAAGATAATGAACAGAATATCTATGCCGCCTCAATTACGGACAGAACCAGTCATGTTCTGAAGTTGCGCAAAGAAGATACCGGCGATACCCTGTGGGTTGGACGGGAACGAGATGAAAGCCATGCTCAAAGGGATCAGGACGAGCAGAAAAAAACTGAGCAGGAAATGAAAGCAAGGCATCAAAAAACCAATAGCTCATCTTCTAAGACTGGCCCAGGCAACAATAAAATTGGAACTGTCCCGGGTAGCACGTATTAGTCCCATGGCCTCAGGGTACTGGTAATTCTGGAGCAGGTGAGTATTGAGTTGTCTTCTTTTGCCTCTTGTTGGCTAAGACCGTTGTCGATTTACGGCATTGCCCTTTCTTATCGTAAAGGAATGCAAACTGGTGAAATTGTTACGATGCGGGATGTTCTGTTTTGTTCTGGGGTCGAACCAAGATAACCATTAACATTATGGGCAAAAGGTCTCGGAGCAAGGGCAAACCTACCCTTAAATCACTTTTCTGATGTCGAAAAGGCTCGTTTAACTCTCCCAACTCCATGAAAAAACACCACCTCATCACCTGCCCCATCTTTGCCGCAGAACTTGCGGCGGTATTGTCGCAAAGCACAGCAATGCCCACCGTCCAATTCATGGATTATCGTGTTCATTTCAGCGGTGAGCTCATGGCAACGGAAGTTGCTAAGGGGGTTGCCACCGCTGAGATTGAGGGAGCAGCCATCTCTTTTCTGGTGGGCCGGGAGTGCGAGTCTTTGCAACCGATAAGTAGTATTGCCAAGAACTGTGGCGGCCTGTTGCCTGACGGCTTGAACTGCCTTGAAATCATCCTGGGCCAGGAGAAGGCCAGGGAGCTCCAAGAAAACCGAAGCACGGTGATGACCCCGGCCTGGATCAAGATGATCACCAACTCCATTGCTGATGGTCACTGGACCATGGACGATGCCCGCATCAACCTTGGCCGCTATGATTGTATCATCCTGCTGGATTTTGGACTGGAACCACTTAGCGACGAGATGATTCTAGAGTTCTTCGAACTGACTCAGGTGGTCATCGAGATTCTGCCGGTATCTCTGGACCATTTCAAGCAGGTCGTTGACCAGCTTTTGGCTGAGCCTGAAGAGTAAAACCTGGATCGTCATTAATCGCGTCTCCGGCGAAGAACTATATTGACCCTGGTGAGACGTGGGGGAAATTGGTATATAGACAAGTTGCTGCACAACCATATTTGCTTCATAAAATGAATATATCGAGGATCTCAAGAATGTTTAAACTGTCTAAACAAAGAAAAATTTTGGCAGCGGTGCTGCTCTTTGCTGTTGCTGCCGGTATCTTCTTTGTCACCAACCAAGAGGAAGCCGTGGCTGCGGCCACCGTCTATACCGACGCGCAGTTGGCTACCAAGGTCGCCAGCTGTGGGGATGGTCTGTATGCTTTGATGGATACCACCAAGGGGGAAATTATTCTGCGGTTGGAATTTGAGAAGGTGCCGATGACGGTGGTGAACTTTGTCGGCCTGGCCGAAGGCACCATCCACTCAAACCGGGGAGACGGGGTCCGCTTCTATGATGGCCTTAAATTTCATCGGGTGATCAAGAATTTCATGATTCAGGGCGGTGATCCTCTTGGTAGCGGCAGGGGCGGGCCGGGCTATAAGTTTCCGGATGAGTTTAACCAGAAATTACGGCATAACGGACCCGGCGTCCTCTCCATGGCCAATGCCGGTCCAAATACCAATGGCAGCCAATTCTTTATCACTCACGTGGCAACCCCGCACTTGAACGGCGTGCATACGGTCTTCGGCAGGGTTGTGAAGGGCCAGGAGGTGGTGAACGCCATTCGCAAAGGTGATCGAATCAAAAGACTGACCATTATCCGGGCCGGAGACAAAGCCAAGGCTTTTGTCGCTGACCAAGAAACCTTCGACCAATTGGTGCAGCAAACAAAAAACAGGTAGCTTGTTTGTTCACAAGACGATTAACCAATCCACGGGCCATGGGGGTTACACATGAAAAAAACAACTCGTGCCATTCTTACTGTCTTCATCCTGCTCTTTTTTGCTGTACCGCTGCTGGCGGCGACCCCGGATGAGATTCCAACGCCAGGGATGGTTACCATGGTGGATCTGGGCTCTCATAAATGTATCCCCTGCAAGATGATGATGCCTATTCTTGCAAAACTCGAGAAGGCATACAGCGGTAAGGCGGCAATCATCTTTATCGATGTTTGGGAAGATGGGGCCCAGGCCCAAAAATTCAAGGTCTCATTGATTCCCACCCAAGTATTTTTTGATCAAGATGGTAAAGAAATCTTCCGGCACCAGGGATTTATGAGTGAAGAGAAGATCATTGCGCAACTGAGCAAAATGGGCGTCCAAGCCCATCCGAAATAAGGCCCATGGCTGATACCTTTTTTATTCTGGTCAACAGCTGGATAAGCAGCGGTACCTTGATGGCGGCGGCTGGTGCTTTTGTCTGGGGCATGATCAGTGTGATGCTCAGCCCCTGCCATATTGCTTCCATCCCGCTGCTAATCGCTTATATTGGTGGCCAGGATGAAATCGTTGAGGGCCGAGATGGAGTAAAATTCGCCATTCTTTTCAGTGTCGGCTTGTTCATCACCATTGCTCTGGTGGGTGTGGCCTGCACTATCCTCGGACGAATGCTGGGAGATGTGGGCCCCTATTGGACGATCCTGATCGGGATTATCCTGTTGTGGGTGGCAGCGGATATGTTTGGGGTTAACAAATGTTCCAGATCCAGCGGATTGATGGGTAAGATGGCGTCTGGGATGAAAATCAAAGGTGCCCTTGGCGCCTTTATTCTCGGCCTTACCTATGGAATGCTCTCCGGCTCCTGCACCTTTGGTTTTATCGCCCCCATTCTGGCCATTATCACGGTGCAAGAAAAGATCGCCACTGGCATGATGCTCATCATCCTCTTCGCCATTGGTCACTGTATCCCCATTGCCGTGGCTGGTAGCTCCACCGCCACGGTCAAAAAACTCCTGACCAATGCAACCTTCGGCCAGGGCGCGGCATGGTTTAAAAAAGGAGCGGGAGCCCTGATCGCACTCTTGGGAATCTATTTTGTCGCCAAGCCTTTTGTTTAGCACTCCATCCCCACACGAAGCTGGGGCTTGCAAAACAACATCAGTAACAGAGAAAAGCCATGGCCAATGCATAGGAAATAGCTACCCATTGACCAAAGCCTAAGAGTATTGACGAGGAATTATAATCGTATCGAAAAGTCCTGTAATTTGGGGCCAATTCTTTCGCTTTCGGAGTCTACGCTACCTGGAGTCTACGCTACCTGCGATAGATTTGGAATTCTCCGCCCCCCCTCCTAATGACAGAAATGAACAAAAACCTTGACCCCAAACCGGTGCAAGCGGGCATGGAGATCGCGAATGGCCGTCATGGAATCAACCTGCCCAAGTTCAACCCGGTAACGCATGGGAGACTCAATGGGAGTCAGGGTGCCGAAACATTTTTTATCGTAACGCACCTCGGCCCCATCGGCATACCATTCCTGAAACCGCTTCTCAATGGCAGCGTAATCCGTGGCATCCACTTCATTAAGATCCAGCAAGATTTCAATTTCCATTCCACCCTCCCTTACTCGACGTTTATTTCAACCTACAACGTCAATCGTTTTTGCACCAGTTCCTTGTACTGAGCAAGAGCCCGCCCATATTGATTATCCAAGTCACCGGTGGCACGCTGCCACTCTTCTTGATATTTCGGATGCTGTTCCGGCTGCATTTGCCCACCTTTACCAGCAGTCTGCGGCATCTGCTGCAGATGTTGTGCAAACTGCTCCTGCAATTGCTGACGAAGCTGCTCACGATGCTCAGGGTAGCGAACAAGCACCGCCTTCAACTCACCAAAAACCGCCACCAATTCCTCGTCATCGTGAGCAACGGTGAGCAGCCCAAGCATGGCCCGCTCTGCCAGCGCTTGTTGATCTTCATCCCGGGGCAGGAAGATATTACGCAACAAAGATTCCACCAGCCCCGCTCTCAGATATTTTTTAACCGCTTCCGACTGCTCGGCAAGGGGTGCAATCAAGCTAACCTCCTCACCACGCAAAAAAGAAGCAGCAAGACGCATCCCCTCTTTTTTCTTCTCATCGGCCAACAACTCATCGGGGGCAGCGGCGCTGTCCATTGCCGCCAGCCGCTCCATGACCAATTCCATGGTACTTTTTATCTCTGCCATTTTTCTTTTGTCCTTTAATTACTTAGCGAGTATCGGTCCATAAAATGAGGATTTTGGTCGGAGATCAGGTAAACCAGCCTGCGAGACTCCGAAAAGACCCTTTATGGACGGCTACTAGCGAGGAAAAGCAGCGGCGATACCACCGTCCACCGGCAAGGTGGCACCGGTGGTGGGGGTCTGCTCCGAAGCAAAAAATACCACCGCATTGCCTACATGATCGGCTAACACCTCAGTTTTGAGCAGGTTACGCTGCCGATAATATTCCTTCAGCCCTGCCGGATCAAGGTTGCGGGAACGCATACGATCCGGGCCGATCACATCCCAAAGTCCGGAACTGACCTCCTCGGCATCAAAAACCGCGTCAGGATTGATCATGTTAACCCGGACACCAATCTCGGCAAGTTCCAGGGCCGCGATCTTGCCCAATTGATGCGCCCCAGCCTTAGAAGCACTGTAAGCACCAAAAGCTGCGCCAGGATCAAAAACATTTTTAGAACTGTTGATAATGATATGACCACCGGTACCCTGCTTTTTGAAAATTGGCACCGCCGCCTTAATCACCTGAAAAACGCCGACCAGATTCACCTCCAGCACCTGCCGGAGCTTGCTCTCTTCCAGCTCGGCAAGGGTTGCCACATGGGCAATGCCAGCGTTGGGAACCAGAATATCAAGACCACCCACCGCCTGGACAACCTTTTGCATCCCGACCGCCACCGATGCCGAGTCGGTTACATCCATCACCACCGCCGTCACCTGATCAGCGCCGAACTGCGCGGCCAGCCTTTGCTGGACAACCTTGAGGCGCTTTTCATCGATATCGGTGAGAAAAACCCGAGCCCCGGCCGCCAGCAACTGGCGACCAATGCCCACCGCGATGGCCCCGCCACCGCCGGTAACCAGGGCAGACTTACCAGCTAAAGAAGGCAATTTACCCTTGCCAAGCTTGGCCTGTTCAAGACTCCAGTACTCCATGGCGAAGATGGAGTCGGCAGCAAGCTCTTGATAACTACCCACCGCCGCCGCCCCTACCTTGGCGGTGAGGGTATGCTCAGCAATATCTGCGGCCACCGCCGCCGCTTTAACACTTGTCCCCACCCCGACAATGCCAAGGCCGGGAACCAGCACCACCCGTGGCAAGTTATCAAGCTGGGTATAACTCTCCTGCCGAGACGCGGCCTGGTCATTAAAATAAACATTGTAGCGCTGTCCGTAATCCTTAACTGCGTTCTTGATCATCTCCGCAAGAATATCGGCATCGGTTACTGCTGCACAATCTAGAAAGAGGGGATAATTCTTGACCCGAATCACATGATCCGGGGTGAGAACACCGGTGGTAAAAAGCGTTGCGGCGTCCTCCCTGGCAAGGTGGGCGAGAACCTGCTCATTTTGCCGCAGATGCAGACAAACACTCTGCGGGCGGAAGGCACCGGGTAGGGCCAGTGCGCCGCGCAGAATCGGCAACACGGTGGCGCTCTCCACTTCTGGAACCACTGGCTCGCGAGGCGAATCTAGCCCGGCCAAGGCAGCGTCGATATAGTTTTCCGCCTTACTCACCGCCTCAATCATTCGCTCGTAAGCATCTTGACCGCTGTCGCCAAAGGTGAAGATGCCGTGATTCTTCAAGATCAGATATTCCATCTCCGGCTGTTGCTCAAGAAGCTCGGCCATGGCCTTCGCCAGGGGAAAACCGGGCATGATAAAGGGTAGAATACCGATCTTTTCGCCCAAGGCCTCACGCAACAACCGGTCACCATCAGGCTGGTTGGTGAGGGTGACAATGGCATCAGCATGGGTGTGGTCAATGAACCGATGCGGTAAAAAAGCATGCACCAGGGTTTCAATGGAAGGATTGGGGGATGCGGCATCAAGGAGATGGGTGCGGAACTGGTTGACCATCTCCTCATCACTGAGACTCTCCAACCCACGCAGTTTGCGCAGGTAGGCAAGATCAAGGCCCGGAAAACCAGCGGCCTCAATGGTGGCCAGATCCCAACCACTGCCTTTGATATAAATAACCTCCATGGGCTCGCCGAGGAGGTTATTCACCGTGGCTTTTACCGAGGTGTTGCCGCCACCGTGCAGAACAAGCTCAGACTCACAACCAATCAAGCGCGAGGTATAAACCCGCATGGCCAAATCAGCATGGATATCAGGGTGGCTAGCGACAAAGGCCTGGGCCTCCTGCGGTGAATAACGATTTTGCATAGACAATTTCCTTAAAACTTTTATGACCGATAAAGTACTAACTCACTAAGGCAGCACCCTTATTTCCTCGATACCCGTAACTGTAACTAGCTACAGGGTGCCGGAGAGAGAAGGCATCGTCCTGCGAACTGGTACACGACCGAAAGGAGACTCCGACACATCGGGATGAGAGCAGGGCGCTAACGCAGCAGATTCAGTACCATGTGAGCAGTTACCCGATAAAATTATTTGCGTGGGAGAGACAACCCCGGTGGCCGAAAACACCCCGACTGATGCCAATAAAAACGACGCGCCAACTATACCCCGGCCACCTGGTGAAATCACGGCTTTTCCTGCCGAAATCACTCCCCAAGAAGGATAAACGCGCGCTTCGCCAACTGCTTGAGCTGTTTTTTCACCGCCGATAACGGCATCAAGGGAGGGATGAGCGGCAGACTGTGCTCGATTGGTGAAGGCGGCTGAATTCGCATGGAAGACTCCAATTTGTCGTCCCCGCCACTCTGGATCTCGCCCTGAAGAGGGGAGTCATAAGCGCCGTCCATGGAACGGAAAAAATTCATGATACTGCTCAGATCATTTTTTTGATAAAAGATCTTGATCTCTTCCTTGATGGTTTCAAGATTTTCTTCAATCTCGTCGAAACGGTCCCGATAAACCGCCACACTCTCTTCAAGAAGCTGATAGCTATCCAAGAGCAGATTCTCAAATCGCCCAGCGCGGGTAAAACCACGGCCACGCATCCCTTCCAGAGCTCGAACGCGCAGGGTGGGAGACTCCAACAGATAAGGGTCATAGTAGATCAACTCATCAAGACCAGCCAACTGCAAAAAATCATGGATCAACCCTTCATCGCCCAGGAGGATGTAGATCCGAGTTAAGGCATGGCCCACTGCCTGCTCGGCAGTTCGCGACTGAAAGCGCATCTTTCGATGCAAATCCTGGCTATCGTCCTCAATGAGTTTCCGGAAACCGAAATAGCGATCGGCCACTTCCTTCCTGATCTCATAGCTAAGAACCTTGGAGATATCTGCGTCCATCACCCTCTCTCGCCCTGTCTACCAATAGGACTCATTTCCAAAAAAACCACCTCAGTTCCATTAAACATCCCAAAGTAGATATGAATTAATTTTCATTACTACTTCAGCCTCATCCCCTGACAAGTTTTATCTTGACATTTTGCGGAGATAAGATACAAATTGCAACTTGGCACTCTATTCTTTATATGAATATTGATTGCTTCAAGTTAAAAGTATAACGTTTCAACTTCGGTAATGCATCTCTCTTTTTACTGGTAAGGAAACAAGCATTGACCGCATTGCACACAAAAGACAACACAGTGCAACTTGTCAAGGAAGCGGCAGATATTGTCGCCATCATTGGCGAGTGCGTTACCCTGCAACGCAGCGGTGCTAACCTCAAGGGCTGCTGCCCTTTTCATTCCGAAAAAACTCCCTCCTTCATGGTCAGCCCGGAACGGCGCTCCTTCCATTGTTTTGGCTGTGGCGAAGGCGGCGACGTCTTAAACTTCATCATGAAATACCACCGCCTCTCCTTTCCGGAAGCGCTGCAAGATCTCGCCCGACGCTACCAGATCACCCTACCGGAAAAAACCATGAGCAGCGAGGAGCAGGCGGAGCTCAAGCAACGAGAAACGCTCTATCTGGTTTCCGAACAAGCCGCCGACTTCTACCATCAACTGCTTCTCCATAGCCCCGAGGCTGAACCAGCACGACGGTACCTGCAAGAACGCGGCATCCCCGCCGAGATTATTACTTCATTCAAGCTCGGCTTTGCCCCTGATCGTTGGGATTCCCTGATCAACGAACTCGATACCGCCGCCAACCTTACCGCCGCTGAGAAGGCCGGGTTACTGGTCAAAAAAGAACAGGGCGGCTATTACGACCGCTTCCGCAATCGGGTTCTCTTCCCCATCTTCAGCCCCACCGGCAGAGTTATCGCCTTTGGCGGTCGTATCTTGGGCGACGGCCAGCCCAAATACCTCAACTCGCCGGAAACCCCTCTTTTCGACAAAAGCCGCAGCTTGTTCGGCCTCTATCAAAACCGGCAATCAATCCGCGAAAAGCGCCAATGTCTGTTGGTAGAAGGCAATTTCGATCTTATCACCCTGGTTACCCACAACATCGCCAATGTGGCGGCCCCGCTGGGCACAGCCCTGACCAAGGGCCATCTTCGCAACCTGAAAGGATACGCCGACGAAGCGATCCTGCTCTTTGACGGCGATGGCGCGGGCCTGAAGGCCGCCATGCGCTCAGTGCCGATATTCCTCAGTGAGCAGTTACCGGCCCGCATCGTCACCCTGCCCAGCGACCACGACCCCGACACCTTTGTCCGCGAGTTCGGCGCTGACGGACTTAACAAACTCGTGGACCAAGCCGCTTCCCTGGCGGAGTTTGTTTTCCAGCAACTGGTGGAGCTATACGGCCTCACCGTAGAGGGCAAGGGCAAGATCGTCCAAGAACTAAAGCCGATCATTGCTGCCATCACCGACCCGCTACAACGAAAAATCTTTGTCGCCCATTTCAGCAAACAACTGGGTATCACCACCGACGAGATGCTCACCGCTTACCGACCGCCAGCAGCACCGCCCGCACCCAAAGCCCCCCCTGCTACTCCGGTGCCAACCAAGATAAGCAAACTCCCCATTATCCAACGGCAACTACTGGAATTTTTGATCATCTATCCTGAGTATTTGCAACAGTTCATGGATGTGGGCATCGATGAGCTTATCACCCATCCGGCCGCCCGTTCCATCATTGATGCCCTGCTCGTCCAGAGCAAAGACAACCCACACCCGGCCCCCGAACATATTTTACCTGTCCTGGCGGATGCAGAACGAAATTTTGTTTCAAAACTACTTATCTCCACCCCATCTTTTTCCGAAGAGGATAAAGAGATGGAGGCCGCAGAGAAAATCAACTGGCTCAAAGAAACAAATCTCAAAAACCAACGGAAAAGACTAACCCGCCTAATTAACGAAGCCCAACAGTCGAAGGATATTCCCCTATGCATGGAATTAATTGCCCAAAAGAGAGCAATTGAGGAGAGACTTGCCTCCTAAGAGAAGAGCCCCTCAACCCATGTAAACTACAAGGAGAACAACCGGTGGCGATCAAAAAAACCGCATCGAGAACTACCACTGCCCCAAAAGCAACCAAGAAACGCCGAGCCCGGAAAAAACCGGAGTATCTCGACAACAATGACGGTGATGGCAACGATGAAACCATCGTTGCCATGGATGAAAAACAAGAGGAACTCACCTCCCTCTTTGAGGATGACAACTCGCCAACCAACCGACAGGATGACGACAAGTCGGTCATCGGTGAACGACGCTGCCGAAACCGCAAATCATCCCTTGCCAACGTCACTACCCACAAGACTGACCTCAGCCAGCTAGATCCGGTCAAGGTTTATCTGCGCGAAATGGGTGCCGTGGCCCTTTTAAAACCAAAAGAAGAAGTAGAGATCGCCAAAAAACTCGAAGCTGGCGAAAGAATCATCCAACAGGCCTTCCTCACCGTTCCGGCTCCCTTAGGAATCCTGCAAAAAATAGCCACCATGCTCAAGGAAGGCGACCGAGCCATCAACGAAATCCTTCGCGGCGGCGATGACACCGACCGCGCCGCCACCGCCAAACGCAAAGAAAAATTCCTCTGGCAGGTGGCCGAAGCAGCACGTCTGGACAAAGAACGAATCGCCCTTTGGGACGAACTTTTCCACACCCAAATGGTCAGCCGGGCACGAACTTCCAACATGATCCGTATTGACCGTAACCGAACCGCCATCGCCAAACTGTTCCTAGACGATCGCTTCCAACCCAAGTACCTCCGCCAATTACTCGACCGTACCCACGAGGTTGCCGAGCAAATGGCCTTGTCAATCAAACAACAAAGTGACCTTCTTCATGACCTTGAGGCCAGTGAAAAATCCATCGAAAACGGCCCGGCCAGACGATGCGAGGAGAGCACCGGCATCGATTTCCAAAGTATGCGCAAAGTGCTCAGCCGCATTGCCGACGGCGAAGCGCTCTGCCGCGAAGCCAAAGACCAACTGGTGCGAGCCAACCTGCGGCTGGTGGTTAGCGTTGCCAAAAAATACGCCAACCGGGGACTGCAACTCCTTGACCTCATCCAAGAGGGCAATATCGGCCTGATGAAAGCCGTGGAAAAATTCGAGTACCGGCGCGGCAACAAGTTCAGCACCTATGCTACCTGGTGGATCAAACAAGCCATCAACCGGGCCATTGCCGACCAGGGACGAACTATTCGCATCCCGGTGCATATGATCGAGACCATCAATCGGCTGATGAAAGGATCCAAGGAATTCATGCGCGAGCTCGGTCGCGAACCGGTACCAGAAGAGATGGCGGAGATCCTGGACATTGATGTTGAGAAGGTCCGCACCATTCTCAAAATCGCCAAGGATCCAATCTCGCTGGAAACACCCATCGGCACCGGCGATGACAGCTCCTTGGGCGACTTCATTGAAGACGCCGACGCTATCTCACCGGACGAAGCGACCATGCAGGAAAGCCTGCGCCAAAGCCTCCGCAATGTCTTAGCAACCCTGACCCCGCGAGAAGAAAAGGTCTTGCGGATGCGCTTCGGCATCGACGCGGAAGAAGATCTGACTTTGGAAGAGGTAGGGAAAACATTTTCCGTAACCCGTGAGCGCATTCGCCAGATTGAAGCCAAAGCGCTCAAAAAACTCAAACACCCAACCCGCACCAAACCGCTCACCAGCTTCCTGACCAACTGAGCGGCAAGCACCAAGACGGATACAGACCGGGAAACGCATCCATCAAGAAAGCAGGAACCGAGACGCCATCGCGTTTTTCCTGCTTTCTTTTTTTTAAGCCCAGCCGGAGAGCAAGCTCCCGCCTGGGTGACCAGAAAGAAGTTGACAGGCCGAGGCCAAGCTTGCTAGTGTCGTAATTTTTTGAGACTTTCAGACAGCATCATAAATACAGAAGTCCATAACATTAACTGAATATGACCGTTGAGTAATGACCAACGCATTATAGAATGGCTGCGCCTTTCCTTAACACCAGGACTAGGAGCTACCGGTTGTCGACGTCTTTTGGATCATTTCGGTGAACCTGGACGGATACTTGCCGCGCCACGAGCCGAACTTGCCCGCATTGGCGGAATTCGCAAAACGACCCTGGCCGCCATCGGCAACGACGAAACCGCCCGAGCCGCAGAAGCAACCCTCCACAAGGCTCATCGGGCTGGCCAGATCTTGCTCTGCTGGGATGACCCTAGATACCCAGAACGGCTGCGTACCATCCACGACCCACCGATCCTGCTGTACATGAAAGGATCGCCAGAGGTTTTGAACAGCCCCGGAGTCGCCGTGGTGGGAGCGCGGGCAGCCTCGACATACGGCCTGCAGATGGCAGAACGATTTGCTGAGGATCTGGCACGGAACGGGATTACCATCATCAGTGGCCTGGCCCTTGGCATCGACAGCAATGCCCATGCTGGCGCTTTGGCCGCTAAGGGAAAAACGGTGGCAGTGCTAGGATGCGGAGCCGACATTGTTTATCCGCCCCGCAACTGCAAACTTTTTGCAGAAATCGCCGCCACCGGCGCGCTGGTCAGTGAATACCCGCCCGGCACAAAACCAGACGGCTTTCGTTTTCCGGCCCGGAATCGAATCATCAGCGGTCTCGCCCTGGGGGTTCTGGTTGTGGAGGCAGCACGCCGCTCAGGATCTCTGATCACCGCAAAACTCGCGTTGGATCAGGGGCGGGAGGTCTTTGCGATGCCGGGTAGAATCGATTCAGGCAAAAGCGAAGGGAGCCACCGCCTCCTGCAAGAAGGGGCAAAACTAATTCACAGCGTTAGCGATATTCTAGAGGAGCTGCCTTCCTACGCCACCCAAGGCCATCCACTAGCAAAACAAGAACCGGCGACCAACAAACTTGTCGCCTTGGATGAAGAAAGCCAAACCCTGCTGGCAGTGCTGGACGTCTACCCGCAGAACATCGACGACCTAATCGTTGCCAGCAACCTTTCCGCCCGACAGGTCAGTGAGAAACTGGTTCTTCTAGAACTGGCCGACCTGATCCAAGTCTTGCCGGGAAAGCAGTATCAAATTAAAAGCTGAAACCAATCGGCAACAACCATAAAAATATAACCGGACAGTACAAAACATGGCAAAATCACTAATCATTGTCGAGTCACCCGCCAAGGCGCGAACCTTACAGAAATACCTGGGCAAGGATTTTGATGTCAAGGCCTCGGTGGGCCATATCCGTGACCTGCCAGTGCGCACCCTGGGCGTTGACGTTGAACACGACTTTGCTCCCCAGTATGAAACCATTCGTGGCAAGAGCAAGGTCATCACCGAACTGAAGGCCGCGGCCAAAAAGGCTGACGCCATCTATCTGGCACCAGATCCGGACCGCGAAGGTGAAGCCATTGCCTTCCATATTGCCGAAGTTTTGCGCACCAGCAAGAAGCCCATGCACCGGGCCCTATTTCACGAACTGACCAAGAAGGCAATCCTTACCGCCATTGAAAACTCATCCGAGATCAACCACCACCTTTTTGAAGCGCAACAGGCGCGGCGAATCCTTGACCGCTTGGTTGGTTATCAAATTTCACCCCTGCTCTGGGATAAGGTTCGGCGAGGATTGAGCGCCGGGCGCGTACAATCAGTGGCGGTGAGAATGATCTGCGAACGGGAAGAGAAGGTGCTAGCCTTTGAACCGGAAGAGTACTGGTCTGTTCATATCCAGTTAGAAGGTGAAACGCCGCCCCCCTTTAAGGCGCAACTGGATCGCATTGACGGCAAGAAAGCTGTCATCGGCGACGAAAAGACCGCTACCCAAATCACCACCGACCTGGCCAAAGCCACCTACACGGTGAGCAAGCTTGAGAAGAAACAGAAAAAACGCAATCCCAGCCCGCCCTTCATCACCAGTAGCATGCAAATTGAAGCAAACCGCAAGCTGAGATTTTCCGCCAAGAAGACCATGACCTTGGCCCAGCGCTTATACGAGGGTATTGAACTGGGCAGCGAAGGCCCCACCGGCCTAATCACCTATATGCGAACCGACTCAACCCGCATCAATGACGACGCTTTGGCCGAGGTACGAACCCACATCGAAAAAACTCACGGCCCGGAGTTCCTGCCCAAGAAGGCCAACCTTTACAAGACCAGCAAGGCAGCCCAGGACGCCCATGAGGCCATCCGCCCCACCGATGTCAGTTGTACCCCGGAAAGCCTCAAATCCTTCCTTGAAAAAGACATGCTGTCCCTCTACACCCTGATCTGGAAACGATTCGTGGCCAGCCAGATGGCACCAGCCATCTATGACCAGACTTCTATCCATATTGACGCTGGCCGTTACGGGATCAAAGCCGTAGGCTCGATCATGCGTTTCTTAGGTTTCATGAGCCTCTATGTGGAAGCGGAAGAGGAAAGTACCGCCGACAGCAAGGACAAGGGCAGTGAAGTAACCCTGCCAAACCTGGAGAAAGGCGCAATTCTCAAGCGATTGGAAACCATCCCCAAACAGCATTTTACCCAACCACCACCACGCTATACAGAGGCAACGCTGGTCAAGGCCCTGGAGGAAAATGGCGTCGGTCGCCCCAGTACCTATGCTTCCATTATCTCCACCATTCAGGACAAAGAATACGTTACCCTGGAGCAACGAAAATTCGAGCCCACCGACCTTGGCAAACTGGTCAACTCGTTGCTGGTGCTGCATTTCCCTTCAGTAATGAATGTGGAGTTCACTGCCTCCATGGAGGAAAAACTTGATCAGGTCGAGGAAGGCACCATCGCCTGGTTGTCCTTATTGAAAGAATTCTACACCCCCTTCAAAATCACCCTTGATCTGGCCAAGAAGGAGATGAAATCAATTAAACGCAGTGCTGAGCCCACCGACGTCCCATGTGCCCTCTGCGACGGCACAATGGTGATTAAATGGGGGCGAATGGGAGAATTCCTGGCCTGCGAAAAATATCCCGAATGCAAGCACACCCAGGATTTCAAGCGGGAAGGAGATAAGATTCTCCCGGTGGCCAAGGAAGAGCCGGAGGAATCAGGGGAAAAATGTGAAAAATGCGGCGAGCCCATGGTCTACCGCCACGGCCGCTTCGGTCGTTTCCTGGCCTGCTCCGGCTACCCGAAATGTAAACACATCAAGGCCCAGTCATCTGGAGTTAAATGCCCAGAGGAAGGATGCACGGGCGATCTGGTGCGCAAGGTCTCCAAACGCGGCAAGGTTTTTTATAGTTGCGACAAATACCCCAAATGCACCTACGCGATCTGGGATAAGCCCGTCGACAAGCCCTGCCCGCTATGCAATGCTCCCTTTCTGGTGGAAAAACATACAAAAAAAGATGGAGCACAACTGCGCTGCCTTGATAAGGGCTGCCCTCACCAGGAATTCCTCGACGAAGAGTCTTGAGCCGGCACCGCAAAAATTCACCTTGCCGGACCGTTGTTCCGATCTTATAATGTAAAAAGGAGATATATCCGAGATGGTTTCGTCCCGGTCACGAAGCGGACAGCAGGAGGCTCAAAATGATCAACGGAATAAGCGCTGCACTATCCGGCCTGAACAGCCTACAGAAAAAAAACGAATCCATCGCCAATAATACCGCCAACGTCAACACCGATGGTTATAAAAAAACCAGAGTCACCATGCAGGAAGAGCTTCCGCAAGGGGTTTCAACCAACATCAGCAAGATCGACACCCCTGGCCCCATGGCCATGGAAAGGACTTCGGAAGGAGAGGTGATGGTTGAACAATCTAACGTAGATCTCGGCGAAGAAATCCCGCAACAGATGCTAACCCAACGCTTTTACCAAGCCAATCTCAAGACCATCCAGGTGCAGGATGAGATGCTGGGCAGCCTCATCGACATCAAGAAGTAAGATTCCCAAGACCATCAAACCAAAAAAACCCCGTTACCTTTTTTAAGGCAACGGGGTTTTTTGGGGGTATTGCGCAAATTTCACCACGATCAACTCAGCAACTTAAGGAAATCAAATATCCGTATAAGTTACCTTGCCGTTAACCATGGTCAAAACCGCTTTACCGATCAGATCCCAGCCAAGGAATGGTGAATTACGGCTCTTGGAAACCACCTGCTCAAGATCGTAGCGGAAACTTCGTTCCGGATCAATTACCGTCACATCGGCCACCGCCCCCACCGCCAAGGAACCACCGGCAACGCCAAGAATCCTGGCCGGGTTAACGGAAAGCAGTTCAACCAACCGGGCAGGAGCAAACAATCCCTCCCGCACCATAGCCAAGGCCAACGGCACTGCCGTTTCAAGACCGATGATGCCGTTGGCAGCCAGATCAAACTCCACATCCTTCTCCAACTCGCTGTGGGGGGCATGATCGGTGGCAATGGCGTCCAAGGTGCCATCCACCAGCCCCTCCTTAATCGCTACCAGATCATCAGCGGTACGCAGAGGCGGGTTCATCTTGGCTTTAGCGTCGTAAGAACCGATGGCCTCCTCGGTAAGGGTGAAATAATGAGGAGCCGTCTCAGCGGTCACCCGACAACCCTGCTCTTTGGCGCGGCGGATTAAGCTCACTGACTCCCGGGTGCTGACATGGGCAATATGCACCGCACTGCCAGTATACCGGGCCAGAGCAAGATCCCGATAAACCATGATCTCCTCCGCCACCCGAGGAATACCGATCAAGCCCATACGGGTGGAAATGCTGCCCTCATTCATCGCCCCATGCCGACTTAAGGACAACTCTTCGGAATGGGAAATAACCAACAGCTTATAATTGCTAGCATACTCCAACGCCCGCCGCATCAGTTGTCCATCCAGCACCGGCAGACCATCATCCGTAACCGCAACCACCCCGGCCGCCTGCATTTCACCGTACTCGGCCAAATTGTCGCCGGAACTGCCCTGACTGATGGCGCCCACCGGGTACACCCTGGCGTAACCCTCAACCGCCTTACTGAGAAGCAGGGTTGTAACGGCCTGATTGTCATTCACCGGCTTGGTGTTGGGCATGGCCGCCACCGCCGTAAACCCACCGGCTGCCGCCGCCTTAGTGCCGCTAGCCACCGTTTCTTTATACTCGTCACCAGGCTCACGGAGATGCACATGCATATCGATCAGACCGGGCACCACCCATTTGCCTTGCAGGTCAATGCGCTGCAACTCAACCTGCGGGTCAACCTGTAAATTCGGGCCGATGGCCTTTATGACCGCGTTTTCAATTAAGATATCACCAGTCTGATCGATACCATTAGCCGGATCAATGATCCTTCCGTTGACCAGTAACACCGGTTGCGTAGACGCTTCGTGCAAGGGAGAAAAATCCATCTCACTCACCTCCCAAAATCAAATATAGCAAGGCCATTCGCACCGCAACCCCGTTGGTCACCTGCTCAAGAATAACCGAACGCGGTCCGTCGGCAATGGCCGGATCCATCTCCACCCCACGATTAATAGGGCCGGGATGCATAACCAGAGCATCATCCTTGGCCCCAGCCAAGGTCCGGGCGGTGATCCCGAAAAACTTTGCATACTCTCGCAAGGAAGGAATAAGCGGATCCCGTTGCCGCTCTTTCTGAATCCGCAACGCCATCACCACGTCGGCATCGGCAACCGCTTCCTCAACAGACTCACACACCGTGGCCCCCATCTCAGCAACCCCTGCGGGAATAAGCGTGGCCGGCCCGCTCACTGCGACCTGCGCCCCCATCTTAGCAAAACCAAGGATATTTGAGTGCGCCACCCGGCTGTGGGCAATATCGCCGATGATCGCAATCTTCAACCCTGCCAGCTCCCCCTTCTTCTCCCTCACCGTCATCATATCAAGGAGAGCCTGACTGGGATGTTCGTGGACACCATCACCGGCATTAAGTACCGAGGCATCGATATGGTTGGCCAACAAGCGCGGCGAACCTGAACGAGAATGACGAATAATTATGATATCGGGATTCATCGCCTCCAAGTTGCGGGCGGTATCCACCAGGGTTTCCCCCTTGGTGGTACTGCTGCTGGAGGCAGCGACATTAAAGGTGTCGGCACTAAGACGTTTAGCGGCAACCTCAAAGGAAAGACGGGTGCGGGTGCTTGGTTCAAAAAAGAGATTGATCACGGTTTTGCCGCGCAGAGTCGGCACCTTCTTGATCGGTCGCTGCGAGATCTCCTTGAACGATTCGGCAGCCCGCAGGATATAATCGATATCCTCAGCGGAAAGATCTTCAATGCCCAAGATATGCTTGTGGGTAAAACGGTATTCTGTTTCCATAACACTCATCAGGTCAACGATCATCCGGTTTGTGCGCTAGAAACGCAAATTAATTGTTAATGAAGCATTTTCCCAAAACGGCGCCATCGCACGCCAAACTTCTCATTATTCCAGGACCAGTAGAGAATAAAGGCCTTGCCCTTAACCTCCTTCAGATCGACAAATTTCCAAAAGCGGCTGTCGTGACTGTTGTCACGATTATCTCCCATCACAAAAAGAGAGTTTGCTGGCACCACCACCGGCCCGAAATTATCACGCGGCCCCATGTCCGCAGGAAAAACACGTGAATCCCGATGCACTGCCCTTGCCACCTCGAAAGGTTTTCCATTCACGAAAACTTCCTTATCGATCACCTCAATACGATCACCAGCAACACCGATTACCCGTTTGATAAAATCCTGGGCAGGATTCACAGGGTACTTAAAAACAATAATATCACGCCGTTCTGGCTTACCAATGGCGAGCCAGGTTTCACCGGACAAAGGGTTCTTGATGCCGTAACTAAACTTGCTCACCAAGAGATGATCACCAATCAGCAAGGTCGGCTCCATGGAACTGGACGGAATCTTAAAAGCTTGAACAACAAAGGTTCTAATAAAAAGCGCCAAGATAAGCGCAATGATGATTGCTTCCGCATATTCGCGAAACACAGACTTCTGCCTATATATTTCATTTTCTGTACTCAACGGACTTGACCTCAATGGAATGTAGCCGCGACAACCAGCATGGAAATACCGCCCCGCAGAATAAAAAAAAAGAGGCCAATGTGCACCACTTCGGCGCCGGCAGGAGAACCAGTCAACAGTTAATCCAAAACCACTGAAAACACCAGCGGCTTT